>DATKIA010000138.1:0-50630 GCA_035509895.1 Solirubrobacterales bacterium | reverse complement strand
AGGAAGAAGATCAGCGTGAACTGGACCAGGAGCAGCAGGGCGGCGACGCCGAGTGCCATCCCCAGCGAGCCCCAGAAGCGCGAGAGCAGGCCGGTCCGCATCGCGTAGAGGCAGCTGTAGAAGAGGGCGACGGCGAGGCCGAGGCGGCCGCCGAGGCCAAAGCCGGTGGCAAGGCCGCGCAGCGAGGCGTCGCTGAGCGCGTTTTCGGCTTCGTCGTCGGCGACTTTGGTCGTGGTGCAGTTTTCAAGTGGGGCTTTGCCCTGGACTTCGAACGGGGCCGTCCCGTCGTACTTTTCCGCGAAGTCCTTGTTGCCTTCGTCGTTTTCATCCGATTTGCATTCGGTCTCCGCCTTCTGGGCGGTCAGCGTCGACTTCGCTTCGCCGGCCGCAAACTGGTCGGAGGCTTCGTTGGTGGCGCCGGCGTTGAGGATCGCCGAGCCGGCAAAGAAGAGCGGCGCCGCGATCACCAGGCCGACCAGCTGGTAGCGCATCCGATCGCTGCGCGAGGCGGCGGCGCGGAAGAGGAAGTAGAGCGGCGCCACCAGCAGCAGGAAGCCGATCGCCTCGAGGATCGAGGAGAGGGTGACGTCGGAGCTGTGTTCGTGCGCCTTGGTCAGGAGCTCCGCTTCGCCGCTGCCGCTGACGCTGCTGATCACGACCGCGGCGACGATCAGGAGGATCACGGCAACGAAGGTCGCCAGGCCGGTGGGCAGGAACCACTTCCCCTCCCAGGCCGTGATCTGGCTGCGGGTCCAGCGCTTCACGCGCGCAGCCTATCCTCTATCGGCGTGAGCTCCGTCCCCCACCCGCCGGTGGTCCCGCTCGAGGCGGGAGCCGGTCCCGAAAACCCACCCTGCCCCGCCTGCGGCGAGCCGCTGTTCGGCTGGCTGGCGACCCAGTCCGGCCTCGCCGGGCCGGTCAGCCGCTGCGAGAGCTGCGGCCTCGGCGTGGTCGGCGCCGACGCCGACCCGGAAGAGGCACTGCACGAGCTCGACCGCCTCAGCCACACCGAGAACGGGCTGCGGTTCGGCAACCGCGCCAGCTTCGCCTGCTCGCTCGGCAGCGCCGGCTGGGCCGGTCTCGAACCCGGCGCCCGCTACCTGTTCACGGTCGAGGCGGTGCGGCGGCTCGTCGCCCGCCGCGACCAGGTCGTGAAGAGCGCCCGCTGGGCGCCGATGGCCGGACTGGCGGCGACCTGGCAGACGCTGCTGAACAGCGTCACCTTCGGCCACAACGTCGCCCTCGGCGCCCTCGGGCGCGCCCGCCCGGCGCCGGCATCGGCACGCTGGAAGCGGCGCATCGACGCCCTCGCCAGCATCGTCCTCGCCCTGCCGGCGCTAGCGATTGCGCTGCCGGTAGAGCTGTGCGGCGGCCCCTTCGGGCGCGGCGCCGTCATCTCGGTGCGCCTCGAACTGCTCTGAGAGGGCGGTGACGCCGGCGAGGAGCTCGTCGAGCGCCAGCGCCGCCGTCGGGCTCGGCTCACCGTCGCTGAAGTCGGCGCTGGTCAGGTAGACCGCAACCGGCGCCAGGACCACGCCGAAGAAGGAGAGGACGTCGCGCAGGTGGCGTTCGGCGCCGAGGAAGTGGTGGTCGGTGGCCCCCATCGCCGCCAGGCCGACGACCTTGCCTGCCAGCGCCTCGACCGGCAGCAGGTCGATCAGGTTCTTCAGCACGCCGCTCAGCGAACCACGGTAGACGGGGGTCGCGAAGACGACCGCCCGCGCCCCGGCGATCGCCTCGACGACGCCGCCCGCATCCGCCGCCGCCGAGGAACCCGCGAAGGGAAGCGGGTGATCGGCGAGGTCGACCAGGTCGGCGCCGGGGCCGGCACAATCGACCGCCGCCGTCAGGGCGCCGCGGAAGCGCCCGGGCGGCGTCGCGCTGCCGAGCACGACGAGGAGATCGGGGTAGGCGCCGGCCATCGTCCTCAGCGAGCCGCGGTCGCTGCTTCGGCTTCCGCCTCGGCCAGCCCGGCATAGGAGCCGCGGAAGAACAGCAGCGGCTCCACCTCGGGCGGAGCGATCAGCGTCGAGAGCGCTTCGCCGACGACGATCTCGTGGTCGCCGGCGAGGTGAGCGGCGTCGAGGCGGCAGGCGACGGTGGCCAGCGAGTCGGGAAGGATCGGCACCCCGGTCTCGTGCTCGTCGAACTCGACCTCGTAGGAGCGCGCGTCCTCGCCCTTGGCGGCGAAACGGACCGAGTGGTGGCGCTGCTCGGAGGCGAGCATGTTGATCGCGAAGTGGCCCGACTCGCGCGCGGCGGCGAGGGTGAGGCTGTCGTGGGCGAGGCAGACGAGCAGCAGCGGTGGCCGCAGAGAGACCGAAGAAACGGCATTGACGGTCGTCCCGACCGGCTCGCCGTCGGCGCCGCGGGCCGTGACCACGGTGACCCCGGTCGCGAAATGCCCCATCACCGCTCGCATCGCGCTGCTCATGCCACCGCCCTCCGCTCGAGCTCGGCGGCCTGGCCCTGCCCGGCCTCGAGCCCGAGGTCGGCGAGGATCTCCTCGCCGAGGCCGCGCTCGTGCTCGGGGTCGGCGAGCGCGTGGGCCCGCACCTCGTTCAGCAGCGTCGCCGGGCTCGTCTCCGCCGCCAGGTAGACGAGGACGCCGCGGCCGGCGGCGGAGATCGCCGCCAGCGCCGCTTCCAGGCGCGGCCCGCAGTCGCAGCGCAACGAGCCGAAGGACTCACCGCCGACGCACTGGGTGTGGACGTGGACGGGCGTCGGCGCGACGCCGTCGAGGCTGCCGCGGACGAGGGCGAGGTGGTGGCTGCCGTCGACCCGGGAGCGGTATTCATGGGCCTGGAAGGTGCCGTGGCGGGTCGGCAGCCGGGTCGTCGCAACCGGTTCGAGCTGGCGCTCGGTGCGGCGCCGGTAGGCGAGGAGATCGGCAACGCTGACGAGGGCGAGGCCGTGGCGGTCGGCGTAGGCCGCGAGCTCGTCGCCGCGGCTCATCGTCCCGTCCGGGCTGAGGATCTCGCAGAGCACCGCCGCCGGCGCCTGCCCGGCGAGCTCCGCCAGCTCGACCGCGGCCTCGGTGTGGCCGCCACGCTCGAGGACGCCGCCGGGGCGCGCCCGCAGCGGGAAGACGTGCCCGGGCCGGACGAGATCCTCCGGCCCGCGGGCGGGGTCGATCGCGGTGCGGATCGTCTGCGCCCGGTCGGCGGCCGAGATCCCCGTCGTCACCCCGTCGCGAGCCTCGATCGAGACCATGAAGGCGCCGTCGCCGGCGGGCTCGGCGCGGCGGCCGATCGGGGTCAGCGCCAGCTCCTCGCAGCGCTCGTCGCTGAGTGCGAGGCAGATCAGGCCGCGAGCCTCGCGGGCCATGAAGTTGATCGTCTCCGCATCGGCGAACTCGGCGGCGGCGAGCAGGTCGCCTTCGCTCTCCCGCCCGTCGCCGTCGCAGACGACGACCATGCGGCCACGGCGAAGCTCCTCGATCGCCGCCTCGACGGCGCCGGGGGGACGCCTCACCGGACCGCTCCGTTGACGCCGACGCTGAGCACCGACTGGGCGATCGCCTCGGCGTGGTCGCGAATCTCGGTGATCCCGATCGCCTCCCACTCGCAGCCCTTGCGCAGCGCCCCGGCGACGTGGATCCGCGCGGAGGGAGTACCGTCGGCGCCGATCAGCGCGCCGTCTTCGGCGACGTCGATCCCGATCCCGAGCTCGTCGGGTCGGGCAAGGCCGGTTGCCAGCAGGTCGAGCAGCGGCGCCGGCGCCTGCCGGGTCAGCTTCACCCCGGCTCCCGCGCAGTTGATGACGCGGTCGACGTCGAGCGCCTCCAGCTCCTTGCGGCCCGGCACGTGAAGGTAGGCGCGGGCGCCGTCGCCATGCGGTTCGAGGGCGGAGATCGAGCAGGCCTTGACCCGGATCCTGCCGGCCTCGACGCAAGCATCGAAGCGGTCGGCGACGGCTGGCGCCATCCGGAACCGGTGCACGTCCCAGATCCGCTGCAGGTTCTCGAGGAAGCGGCGTTTGTCCGCGACCGGCAGCTGCCGCCAGACGGCCGGGGTCGAGCGCCGCATCGAGTCCAGCACGTCGCGCCAATCGCCGCCCTGCTGGGCGACGCGGCCGATCTCCTCGATCACCGCGGCGACGATCCCCTCCAGCCCCTGGTCGACCGGGACCGGGAAGTGCGAGAGCCGGGTCAGGTCGTCGCGATGGCGGCGCGCCACCAGCCCGTGCCGCGAAACCGCGCGGATCCGCGGGCCGCGGCGAGCGCTGGCGAGGCTGATCGCGACGTCGACCATCGTCAGCCCGGTGCCGATGATCAGCACCGAGTCGTCGCCGCGGACGGGGTCGAGGGCGCCCTCCGCCCAGGGGTCGGCGACGTAGGTGCCGCTGGCGCGCAGCTCGGCCGGGACCGGGACCGGATCGCCGCCGGGCAGCGGCCCCAGAGCGAGTACGGCGTGGTCGGCCGCGAGCCTGGTCCCGTCCTCGAGGGCGAGGACGACCGGGGCCTCACCGAGCCCGACCTGCTCGACCGAGACGACCTTGCCGGTGCGCCTTGTCAGGACCGCGGCCGGGGCGGCGGCGCTCTCGGCTTCGCCGAGCAGGCCCCGCAGGTAGGTCCCGAACAAGCCGCGCGGCAGGAAGTCCTCGGGGCCGGCGGTGTGGCCGCGCCGGCGCAGCCAGAGATGGAAGTGCTCGGGCTGGCCCGAGATCCCGCCCATCCGCGTCGCCGGCACGTTCAGCACGTGCAGGGGGTCGTTGGTGCCGTAGGCGACGCCGGGGCCGAAGGTGCCCTGCGAGTCGACCAGCGTCAGCTCCAGCTCGGCGCCCTTCGCCGCCCGCAGCAGATGCACGGCACAGAGCGTGCCGGCGGCGCCGCCGCCGACTATCACCACCCGGTGGCGGGCCGGCTGCAGCGGCCGTTCCAGAGTCGGCCCGGCGACCGTCGAGCCGACGCTCATCGTGCCCCCACCGCGAACGGGACGGCGGTTCCCTCGCGGCCGCTCTCCAGCGCCGTCGGCGGCTCGCTGCAGAGGCCGCGCTCGCGCAGCAGCGGCAGCACCCCCTCGCCGAACCAGTAGAGCTCCTCGAGGTGCGGATAGCCGGAGAGGACGAACTCCTGGATCCCGGCGGCGGCGTACTCCTCGATCCGGTCGGCGACCTCCTCGTGGCTGCCGACCAGCGCGGTGCCGGCGCCGCCGCGGCCGAGGCCGACGCCGGCCCAGAGGTTCGGCGCCACCTCGAGGCGGGCGGCCGAACCGCCGTGCAGGTCGAGCATGCGACGCTGCCCGACCGACTCGGATTCTCGGAGGCGGGCCTGGACCTTGGCGATCGTCTCCTCGTCGACCGTCGCCAGCAGCCGCTCGGCCTCGGCCCAGGCGTCGGCGGCGTGGTCGCGGCTGATGACGTGGAGGCGGACGCCGAAGCGGAGCTCGCGGCCACGCTCGGCGGCGAGCCCGGCAACCCACTCGACCTTCTCGGCGACCGCCTGCGGCGGCTCGCCCCAGGTCAGGTAGACATCGGCTTGGGAGGCCGCGATCTCGCCGGCGATCGGCGAGGAGCCGCCGAAGTAGATCCCCGGCGCGGGATCGGGCAGGCGGTGGATCTGAGCTCCCTCGATCCGCAGGTGGGCGCCGTCGAAGTCGACCTTCTCGCCCCCCCACAGCCGCCGCACGACCTCGAGGAACTCTCCCGTGCGCCGGTAGCGATCGTCCTTGGCGAGGAAGTCGCCGAGGGCGCGCTGTTCGCCGGAATCGCCGCCGGTGACGACGTTGAGCAGCAGCCGGCCGCCGGAGTGCCACTGGAAGGTCGCCGCCATCTGCGCCGCCAGCGTCGGCGAGATCAGGCCGGGCCGGAAGGCGATCAGGAATTTGAGCCGCTCCGAGAGCTGGCTCAGCATCGCGGTCACGACCCAGGCATCGTCGCACCAGCCGCCGGTCGGGGTCAGGGCCGCCTCGAAGCCGAGGTCCTCGGCCGCGGTCGCGATCCGGCCGAGGTAGGAGAGAGATGGGTCGCGGAGACCACCGGCGACGCCGGTCGGGCCGGTGCCGCCGGTCTCGATCAGGCCGCGCCCGTCGCCCTGGGTGGGGAGAAACCAGTGAAAGCTCAGCGGTCCGTTCGTCATCTCGCCGCCACTCAGACCGCCGCCGTGGCGAGGTCGCGGTAACGGGATCCGGGGTGGCTCTCGGGCAGCCTTGGCCCGGCGCCGAAGAGCTTCTCGCGCAGCGTGCCCGGCGGATACTCGGTCGGCGCCACGCCCCGCCGCTGCAGCTCGGGGATCAGGTGCTCGACGAGGTCGACGAAGGTGCCCGGGGTGATCGCGTAGGCGAGGTTGAAGCCGTCGACGTCGGAGAACTCGACCCACTCCTGCATCTGATCGGCGACTTCGGCGGCGGAGCCGACCATGCGCGGGCCGAGGCCGCCGACCATACCCCACCGGGCGATGTCGCGGACCCGCCACTCGCGGCCGTCGTTGTCGGCCTGCTGGAAGGACTTGACCGCCGACTGGACGGCGTTCGACTCGACCTCGCCGATCGGGTCGTCGAGGTCGTACTCGGCGAGGTCGATCCCCATCCAGCCGCTGAACAGGACCAGCGAGCCCTCGTCGCTGCCGTAGCGCTCGAGCTCGGCGTGCTTGGCCCGGGCCTTCTCGGGGGTCTCGTCGACGATCGCGGTCATCAGCGTGTAGATGCGAGCGTCGTAGGGATCGCGTCCGGCCGCCTTCATCCGCGCCCGGATGTCGCCGACGACCTCCTTCAGCTGCTCCTTGTTGGGCGCCGCGGTGAAGATCGCCTCGGCGTGCTCGGCCGCGAACTGGCGGCCGCGGCCCGAGGCGCCGGCCTGGTAGATCACCGGCGAGCGCTGCGGCGAGGGCTCACAGAGGTGGACGCCGGGAACCGTGAAGTGGGTGCCCTCGTGCCCGATCCCATGCACCTTGGCCGGGTCGGCGAAGACGCCGGACTCGCGGTCGCGCAGGACCGCGTCGTCCTCCCAGCTGCCCTCCCAGAGCTTGTAACAGACCTCGAGGTACTCGTCGGCGACGTCGTAGCGGTTGTCGTGGGTGAGCTGGGCGACCTGGCCGAGGTTGCGGGCGCCGCTGTCGAGGTAGGAGGTGACGACGTTCCAGCCGACCCGGCCCTCGCTGAGATGGTCGAGCGTCGACATCCGGCGCGCGAACGGATAGGGGTGCTCGAAGGAGATCGAAGCGGTCAGGCCGAAGCCGAGGTGCTCGGTGACGCCGGCCATCGCCGAGACCAGCATCGCCGGGTCGTTGACCGGGATCTGGGTCCCCTGCCGCACGGTCGCGTCGCGGCCGCCGCCGTAGACGTCGTAGATCCCGAGCACGTCGGCGATGAAGAGCCCGTCGAAACGGCCGCGCTCCAGCAGCTGGGCGAGCTCGGTCCAGTAGGAGAGCTTGCGGTAGTCCCAGGCGCGGTCCTCGGGGTGGCGCCAGAGGCCCGGCGACTGATGGGCGACGCAGTTCATGTCGAAGGCGTTGAGGCGGATCGGCCGGCGATTGTCGAGTGATCTAGTCATGAATCGGGATGATGTGGCGAGGCTGCCTCAGGGTCAAATCGAAATTCCCGATATCCTGATAGTTTACTTAGTTGATCAAGATAATATAGAAACTGTAACAACTGGGTGGGAGTAGCAATGCGCTTCGAGCAGCTCGAGTACGTCACCGCGGTTGCCAGGCTCGGCTCGTTCCGCCGCGCTGCCGAGGAGCTGCACCTCTCCCAGCCCGCCCTCAGCGAGACCGTGCGCAAGCTCGAGAGCGAGCTCGGCGTCGAGATCCTCGACCGCGGCCGCTCCGGCGCCAGCGTCAGCAACACCGGCCGCGAGCTGCTCCCCTTCATCCTCGAGACGATCGAGGCGGTCGACCGGCTGCGCAGCGCCGCCGACGAGCAACACCGCAGCAGCCGCGTCGTGCGGCTGGGGACGGTGACCGCGGCGACCGCGCCGCTGCTGACGCCGACGATCCGCGAGTTCTCCGAGGCCCACCCCTCGACACAGATCGAAATCGTCACCGCCCAGCAGCGCCAGATCCACCGCGAGCTGCTGGGCGGCGGCATCGACCTCGGGCTCGTCAACTACCTCGAGGGCGACGACATGCCGCCGGACCTCGACGCGGCCGAGCTGCTGCGGGGACGGCCGGTCGTCTGCGTCCGCAGCGACAGCGCCCTCGCCGCGCAGGAGCGGATCGGGCCCGAGGAGCTGATGCGGGTGCCGCTGATCGCGATGCGCAGCGGCTACCTGATGAACCGCTACCTGCACCGCCTGCTCGACGGGCGCTCGCCGGTCTTCTCCTACTCGGCCGACGGCGCCGAGATGGGCAAGCTGATGGTCGCCGAGGGGCTCGGCGCCGCCGTCCTCCCCGATTACAGCGTCGTCGGCGACCCGCTCGAGCAGGGCGGCGCGATCACCTTCCGCCCAATCGAAGACGACACCGACGTGATGCTGGTGCTTCACCGCCGGCCGACGAAATCGACCTCCGGGGCGACGCACGAGCTGCACGAGATCTTCCGCCAGCGGGCGGAGGAGTTCATGGCGCTGGTCTGAGTCTCGCCGCGCCGGCCCCACCGAACGCCTAGAAAAGGATGCTGTCGGGCGGCGGGACGACGCCGTCGAGCACGTAGCGCCCGAGGTGCACGTGCTTCCAGCGGGTCGGGTCGTGCAGGGTGTGGGTGCGGGCGTTGCGCCAGTGGCGGTCGAGGCCGTGCCCTTCGTCGGCGGCCGAGGAGCCGAGCGAGTCGAGCGCGTCGCTGCTGACCGCCAGCGCCGTCTCGGCGCCGAAGGCGCGGGCCTCGGCGACGCCGAGACGGGCGGCGGTGATCTGCTCGGGACTGGGATCGGCGGCAGCGGCATCGAGCAGCCGCGCCGCATCGGCGAGCAGGGCCTCGGCGGCGCGGACCTGAGTCCGCAGGCGGCCGAACTGGACGACGACGTAGGGCTCCTCGGCCGGCCGCTCGACGCCGGCTTCGAACCAGGGCCGGCTGCGGGTGGTGAGGAAGCGGGCGGCGTCCTTGAGCGCGGCGCGGGCGATGCCGACGTCGACGGCGGCGTGCAGGACCTGGGCGAAGGCGGCGAAGGTCTCGGCCCGCTCGCGCTCGGGCAGCGGCAGCACCCACTCCGGCTCGACCCGCACCTCGGTCATCGAGGTGGTGCCGCTGATCGTCGCCCGCTGGCCGAAGGCGGTCCAGTCCTGGCCGACCTCCAGTCCCTCGACCTCGCGCGGCAGGTAGACCCAGGCCATCGCCTCGTCGCCGGTCTTGGCCAGGACCGGGATCCACTGCGCGGTCAGCGCCCCGGTCGAGTAGTACTTGACGCCGTTGAGGCGGAGCTCGCCGTCGGGGCCGGCGCGGAGCTCGGTTCGCATGTCCATCAGGTCCTTGCCGCCACGCTCGGACTGGGCGTTGCCGAAACGGGCACCGGCGGCGATCTCGCTCAGGAACAGCTGGCGCTGGACGGCGCTGCCGTAGCGGCGGACGGCGTCGACCTGTTCGTAGTGGTTCTGCGGCACCTGGCCGATCGAGGGATCGGCGGCCGAGATGATCCGGAAGACCTCGACGATCGTCGTCGCCCCCAGCCCCGGGCCGCCGTAATCGGGCGGGACCGAAAGCGCCAGGAGGCCGCTGGCGCCGAGCTGCTCGAGCTCGGCGATCGGGACCGCGCGGCTGCGGTCGCGCTCGCCGGCGCCGGGCGCGATCTCGGCCGCGAAGCGCTCGGCGACCGCGATCGCCTCGGCGTCGGACTCGATCCGGTGGGCGGCGCTGAGGGTCGCCGGGCTCATGCGCCGACCGGCTCGCGGCGGTAGCGGGATGCCGGGTGGCGGCTGGAGATGCGCGGCCCCTGGGCGCCGTCGGAGAGCTTCTCGCGCAGGGTCCCCGGCGCGTACTCGCGCTGCGCCAGCCCGCGCTCCTGCAGGACCGGGGTGACGCCGTCGATGAACTCCTCGAAGGAGCCCGGGGTCGTGTAGTACATGAGGTTGATGCCGCCGACGCCGGCGTCGGCCAGCTCCTGCAGGTGGTCGGCGATCTGCTCCGGGGCGCCGACGACGCGGATCGTCGAGACCCAGCGGACGAGGTCGGCGAAGGTCCAGGTCTTGTCCGGCGCCGCCTCGACCAGCCCTTTCATCATGCTCTGGCCGGCGTAGTGCTCGGGCAGCTCGGTGATCGGCGCCTCGAGGTCGATGTCTGAGAGGTCGAGGCCGATGTTGCCGGCCATGTGCGCGGCGTAGCCCTCGTCGCTGGCCCGCTCGTCGATCTCCGCCGCCTTGGCGAGGGCCTCCGCCTCGGTGCCGCCGACGATCGCCGCCAGCCCCTGGAAGCAGACCACGTCGCCCGGGTCGCGGCCGAGCCGCGCCGCCCGCGCCTGCGTGTCCGCGACCTGGGCCCGCGCCGCCTCGACATTGCGGGCGATGATGAAGACCGCCTCCGCGTGGCTGGCGGCGAAGTCGCGGCCGCGGTCGGAGGAGCCGGCCTGGAAGAGGACCGGGGTGCGCTGCGGCGAGGGCTCGGAGAGGTGCGGCCCGACGACGTCGTAGAAGCGGCCGACGTGGTCGATGTCGTGGATCTTGCCGGGGTCGGCGTAGATGCCGCGCTCGAGGTCGCGGATCACGGCGTCCTCCTCCCAGCTCGCCTCGAGCAGCTTGTAGACGACCTCGAGGTACTCCTCGGCGCGTTCGTAGCGCTCTTCGTGCGGCGGCAGACCACCGTAGCCGAGGTTGCGGCCGGCGTTCTCGAGGTAGGAGGTGACGATGTTCCAGGCGACCCGGCCCCCGGTCAGGTGGTCGAGGGTCGAGATCCGGCGGGCGAAGTTGAACGGGTGGTCCTGGAGGATCGAGTGGGTGAAGGCGAAGCCGATGTCGTCGGTCGCGTAGGCCATCGCCGGGATCAGCAGCGAGGGATCGTTGACCGGGATCTGCAGGCCCTCGAGGACCGAGGTGTCGCGGCCGCCGCGGTAGGTGTCGTAGGTGCCGATCACGTCGGCGAGGAAGATCGCGTCGAACTTCCCCCGCTCCAGCAGCTGCGCCAGCTCGACCCAGGGCTCGAGGCTCGCGTACTCGGTCTGGCGGGTATCGGGACGAGTCCACTGGCCATGGTGGATGTGGGAGACGCAGTTCATCGTGAAGGCGTTGAAGCGGAGGCGGGCCATCGGCGGTTCCTTTGGTCTGGTGGCTAGGGCGTGCGCAGCGTCGACATGTCGATCACGAAGCGGAAGCGGACGTCGCCGGCCAACATCCGCTCGTAGGCCTCGTTGATCTGGTCGATCGCGATCGGCTCGATCTCGGCGACGACGCCGTGCTCGGCACAGAAATCGAGCATCTCCTGGGTCTCGGCGAGGCCGCCGATCGAGGACCCGGTCAGCGAACGGCGGCCGAGCAGCGGCGCGACCCCGGGCGAGGGATGCGGGACGGCCGGGATCCCGACCAGGACCAGGGCCCCGTCGCGCTTCAGCGCACCGAGGTAGGGATCGAGGTCGTGGGAGGCGGAGACGGTGTCGATCACCAGGTCGAGGTCGCCGCCGGCGGCGGGCGCCTCGCGGCTGACGACGACGACCGAGTCGGCGCCGAGGGCGCTGGCGTCGGCGGTCTTGCCGGGCGAGGTCGTGAACAGGGTGACCTCGGCTCCCATCGCGCTGGCCAGCTTCACCGCCATGTGGCCGAGACCGCCGAGACCGACGACGCCGACCCGGGAACCCGGGCCGACGCCGTGGTGGCGCAACGGCGAGAAGACCGTGATCCCGGCGCAGAGGAGGGGCGCCGTGGCCGCGAGATCGACCCGCTCGGAGATCCGCAAGGCAAAGTGCTCATCGACCACGATCTGGCTCGAGTAGCCGCCGGCCGTCGGCCTCCCGGTCTGCGGCTCGACGCTGCTGTAGGTCCCGATCGGGCCCGCCTCGCCTTCGCAGTACTGCTCGAGCTCCTCGGCACAGGCATCGCACTCGCGGCAGGAGTCGACCAGGCAGCCGACCCCGGCGCGGTCTCCGACCGCGAAGTCCTCCACCGCCGACCCGATCTCGGCCACCCGGCCGACGATCTCGTGCCCGGGCACGCACGGGTAAAGGGTCTGACCGAAGGTCTGCGACCACTCGTTGCGCACCGTGTGCAGGTCGGAGTGGCAGACGCCGCAGTGGAGGATCTCGATCCGCACGTCGAACGGCCCCAGCGGGCGGCGCTCGAACGAATACGGCGCCAGCGGCACCGTCGGCGAGGCGGCCGCCCAGCCGCGCGCGGTCGTCGCCGGCCGCGCCAGGGTCTCGGTGATCGGCACGCTCAAAAGAACCAGTTCCCCGGCAGCGGCGTCCCGTTCAGCTCGTGGTCGCCGATCGCCTGCGCCTTGTAGAGCAGCGGGTTGTGGGTCGAGAGGGTGCGGACGTTGCGCCAGTGGCGGTCGAGGTTCTTCTGCCGCTTGGTCGCCGAGGCACCACCGAGGTCGAAGAGCCGCGCCGTCGCCGTCAGCGCCAGCTGGTCGACGACGACCTTGGCCTGGGCGGCCTCGAGCGAGGCCTGGTCAGCGAGCGCCGGGTCGGGCAGGCCGTCGACGACCGAGCCGGCCTCGGCGTCCTGCGCCTCGGCCGCGCGCAGCACGGTCGCCTCGGCCGCGTAGGCGGCGCTGACGATCTCCCCCACCACCTCCTGCAGCAGCGGGTCGTCGGCCGGCTGCTCGGCGGCACCGTGGGCGAAGGGGCGGCCCTGGCGGCTGCGGACCAGAGCAATTGCGTCATTGGCGGCGTTGCGCAAAGCGCCCGCGATCACCGCGGTGATGTAGAGCTGGAGCACGCCGCAACGCGGGAACGAGCCGTCGGGGTGCAAGTGGAGGTCGAGCAGCTCCTCGGGCTCGACGGCGACGTCGGCGAGCCGCGTCGTCCCGGTCCCGGTCAGGCTCTGGCCGAGGCCGTCCCAGTCGTCCTCGAGGGTGACCCCCTCGCGCGTCGCCGGCACGATCACCGCGACCAGCTGCTCGTCGTCGTCGAGCGCCGTGAACATCAGCGCGTCGGCGTAGAGACTGCCGGTCGAGTAGTACTTGACGCCGTTGAGGCGGAGAACACCGTCGCCGTCGCGGCGCAGCGTCGTCGCCAGGCTTTCGGCGCCGACCTTGTGGGCGCCGAGCTCGGTCGCGGCGCCGGCGACGATCGTGCCCGCGGCGGCCTCGCGCAGCCAGCGCTCGCGCTGGGCGGGGTCGGTCGCGCGCAGCATCTGCTCGACGTAGGCGAAATGGGAGCGGAGGATGTGAGCGACGTTGGAGTCGACGGCAGCGAGGGCGATGATCAGCCGGAAGGTCTCGCGCAGGGTGGTGCCGGCGCCGCCGAACTCGCGCGGGACCCGCAGCGCCCCGAAGCGGGCGGCACGGATCAGGTCGATCTGGTCGTGGGGTGCGATCCGGTCGCGCTCGCGCGCGGCCGAGCCCTCGGCGATCGCCGCCAGCAGCAGCGGCAGCTCGTGGGACTGCGCCTCCGTCCTCATGCCGGCGCTCCGGCTGGGCTGTGGCGGTGGCGGGCCGCCTGGTGGGTCTCGGGCAGGCGGTCGCCGCGGGCGAAGAACTTCTCGCGCAGGGTCCCCTCGTCGTAGGCGGTGCGGTAGCGGCCGCGCCGTTGCAGCTCGGGGACGACCAGCTCGGCGAAATCGACGTAGGTCTCCGGGGTGACGACGTGGTTGAGGTTGAGCCCGTCGGCGCCGGTCGCGTCGACCCAGGCTTCGATCTGGTCGGCGACCGAGGCCGGGTCGCCGGTCGCGTTGGGGCCGTCGGCTCCGAAGCCGAGCTCCTCGACCAGGTTGCGGACCGTCCACTTGCCGTCGCCGAAAATCTCGTTGGTCGACTGCATCGCCTCATTGGGGACGTGTCGCAGCGGCTCGTCGAGCTCGTAGGGCGAGAGGTCGAAGCCGAGCCAGCCCGACCAGAGGACCAGCGTCCCTTCGGGGTCGATCAGGCTGCGGTAGTACTCGCGCTTCTCCTGCGCCTCGGACTCGGTCGGGGCGACGATCGCCGAGAAGCTGCTGAAGACACGGATGTCGTGGCCGTCGCGGCCGCTGTCCTCGGTGCGGCCGCGGAGGTCGTCGATGTTGGCCCGCATGATCTCCGCCCGCGGCGCGCCCATGAAGACGGCCTCGGCGTGCTCGGCGGCGAACTTCTTGCCGCGGCTGGACTGGCCCGCCTGGTAGAGCAGCGGCGTCCGCTGCGGCGAGGGCTCGCAGAGGTGGATGCCGGGCACCTTGTAGTACTCGCCCTGGTGCTCGATCGGGTGCACTTTCTCGGGGTCGACGTAGAGGTTGCGCTCGACGTCGATGACGACGGCGTCGTCCTCCCACGACCCCTCCCAGAGCTTGTAGAGCACCTCCATGTACTCGTCGGCGATGTCGTAGCGGTTGTCGTGGCGGACCTGGGCGTCGAGGCCGATGTTGCGGGCGCCGCTCTCGAGGTAGGAGGTGACGATGTTCCAGCCGACCCGGCCCCTGGTCAGGTGGTCGAGCGTCGACATCCGGCGGGCGAACGTGTAGGGGTGCTCGAACGAGGTCGAGGCGGTGATCCCGAAGCCAAGGTGCTCGGTCACCGCCGCCATCGCCGGCACCACCAGCGACGGGTCGTTGACCGGGACCTGGGCGGCGCCGCGCAGGGCGCCGTCGTTGGAGCCGGCGTAGACGTCGTAGACCCCGAGCACGTCGGCGATGAAGATGCCGTCGAAGAGACCGCGCTCGCAGATCTGGGCGAGCTCGGTCCAGTAGGCGAGGTCCTTGTAGCGGGGCGCCTGGCTGCCCGGCGCACGCCAGGTCCCCGCTACAAGATGGGTCGGGCAGTTCATGTCGAAGGCGTTGATCCGGATCTCTCGTGAGGCGCTCATGCGGGCACCGCCTTCGGCGCCGGCTCGGCCCGCTCCAGCCGCGGCAGCGCCGCCAGCAGCTGCTGGGTGTAGACCTCGCGCGGGCTGTGGAAGACCTCATCGGCGCTGCCGGACTCGACCACCTTGCCGTCCTTCATCACCATCACCCGGTCGGAGACGTGGTAGATGACGCCGAGGTCGTGGGAGATGAAGAGGTAGGCGAGGCCGAGCTCGGCCTGGAGGTCGGCGAGCAGGTCGAGGACCTGGGCCTGGATCGAGACGTCGAGTGCTGAGACCGGCTCGTCGCAGACGATCAGTTCCGGCTTCGGAGCGAGCGCGCGGGCGATCGCGACCCGCTGGCGCTGGCCGCCGGAGAGCTGCAGCGGCCGGCGCTCGAGCAGCTCCTCGCCGATCCCGACGTGGCCAAGCAGCTCGAGGACACGGGCTGTGCGTTGCTCCTTGCCCTTGTAGTCCTCGTCGGCGATCGCATCGTCGACGATCCGGCGCACCGTCCAGCGCGGGTCGAAGGAGCTGAGCGGGTCCTGGTAGACGACCGAGATCCGCCTTCGCCGCTGGCGCCGGTCCTTCTCGCGCAGCGTCGTCCAGGGCTTGCCGCGCAGGGTCACGTTGCCGCTGTCGGGGTCGGCGAGGGCGAGGACGATCCGCGCCGTCGTCGTCTTGCCCGAGCCCGACTCGCCGACGATCCCGAGCGTCTCGCCCGGGCGGATCTCGAGCGAGACGTGGTCGACCGCGGTGCGGCTGACCCCGTCGGGGCCGCGGAAGCTCTTGACCAGGTCCTCGGCGGTGATGATCGGCTGGCGGTTGCCGACCACGGTCGGCAGCTGCGGGTCGCCGGCGGGGATGTAGGCGCCCTCGACCCGGGGCGCCAGCCGCGTGCCCTTCGAGTGGGCGGCGGGGACCGCGTCGAGCAGCGCCTTGGTGTAGGGATGCTGCGGGGTGCGGAGGATCTGGTCGACCGGGCCCTGCTCGACGATCTCGCCGAGCCGCATCACCGCGACCTCGTCGGCGAGGCGGGAGACGACGGCGAGGTCGTGGCTGATCAGGATCAGGCCGCGGCCGCGCTCCTTGGTCTTCTCGAGCAGCGCCAGGATCTGCGCCTGAACGGTGACGTCGAGCGCCGTGGTCGGCTCGTCGGCGACCAGCAGGCCCGGGTCGAGCGCGATCGCCGAGGCGATCAGCGCCCGCTGGCGGAGCCCGCCGGAGAGCTCGTGCGGGAGCTGGCGGGCACGGACCTCGGGCTCGGGGACGCCGACCTCGGTCAGCAGCTCGATCACCTTCTGCTCGCGCTTGGAGCGCTCGCCCCAGCCGTGGATCCGCAGCGGCTCGGCGATCTCCTTGCCGACCTTGCGCAGCGGGTCGAGCGAGACCAGCGCGTCCTGGAGGACGAAGCCGATCTCGGCCCCGCGGACCGCCCGCCAGCCACGGTTGCTGAGGCCCAGCAGCGACTTGCCGTTGAGCTCGAGCCGGCCGGCGCCGACCTGAGAGCGCTCGCCGGTGAGGCCGACGAGGGTGCGGGCGGTGACGGTCTTGCCCGACCCGGACTCGCCGACGATCGCCAGGCACCGGCCCGACTCGAGCGAGAAGGAGATGCCGTGGACCACCTGGTTGACCTTGCCCCGCGGGCCGAAGCCGACGGTCAGGTTCTCGACCTCGAGCAGGGGTGCCCCGGGGACGGCGGGCTCGTTGGCGCTCATCAGTACGTTTCTCCTTCGATGCGTCGTTGCAGGTATCGACCGATGCAGGTCGCCGCCAGGGTGAAGGCGACGATCGCCGCGCCGGGGAAGACCGTCAGCCACCAGGCCGTCTGGATGTAGTCGCGGCCGGCGTCGAGCATCGCCCCCCACTCCGGCGCCGGTGGAGCGACGCCGAGGCCGAGGAAGCTGAGCGCCGAGGCCCAGACGATCGACTGGCCGACGCCGAGCGTCGCCAGCACGACCAGCGGCCGGAAGGCGTTGGGGAGGATGTTCTTGAACAGCGTCCGCGAGGGCGGGTGGCCGAGCGCTTTCGAAGCGATCACGTAGTCCGCCCCTTTCACCTGCAGGACCTGACCGCGGATCATCCGCGCGTAGCCGGGGGCCGAGGCGATCCCGACCGCGATGATCTGGGTCGAGACGCCGGAGCCGAAGATCGCGACCAGGAACAGCGCCAGTAACAGCCCGGGGAAGGAGAACAGGACCTCGAGCAGGCGGTTGACGGCGCCGTCGACGACTTTGCCACCGAGCCCGGCGGCGACGCCGAGCAGCGCCGCCAGCCCGAGCCCGACCGCGGTCGCGCCGATCCCGATCAGGACCGACTCGCGGGCGCCGTAGATCACCCGGGTGTAGACGCTGCGACCCGACTGGTCGGTGCCGAAGGGGTATTCGACCGAGGGCGACTGCAGGCTGTCGGCCAGGTTGACCTGGAGTGGGTCCTGGCTGGTCAGGAGCGACGGCGCGATCGCGGCGACGGCGATCACCGCCAGGTAGATCACCGCGAGGGCGACCGCCGGGCGGATGCCGCGGATGCGGGTGAAGACGCGGCCGCCGGCCGGCGCGGCCGGGCCGCCGCCGGGAAACGGTACGGGAGTGAGGACGTCTGCTGCGCTCGACATCAGGCGGCCTTCGCGCTGGTCCGCAGCCGCGGGTCGACGATCACATAGAGGAGGTCGACCAGGAGGTTGACGACGACGTAGATCAGCGCGACCAGGATCGTGATCCCGACGACCACCGGCAGGTCCTGGTTGCTGACCGCGTTGACCAGCACCTGGCCGAGGCCCGGGCGAGCGAAGATCACTTCGACCAGGACAGCGCCGGAGATCGTCGCCCCGATCGCCCAGCCGGTCAGGGTGATCCCCGGCAGCAAGGCGTGGCGGAGAACGTGGCGTTGGCGCACTTCGGACTCGCTGGCACCGCGGGTACGGGCCGAGATCGCGAAGGGCTGCTTGAGGCCGCGCTCGAATTCGTCGCGGGTGACCTGGCCGAGGAAGCCCGCGAGGGGCAAGGCCAGGGTCAGCGCCGGCAGGAAGAGGGCATCCGGCGAGGTGCCGCCGGTGACCGGGAACCAGCCGAGTTCGAAGGAGAAGATGACCAGCAGCACCAGCCCGAGCCAGTACTGCGGCAGGCCGGCGAAGAAGGCCTCGAAGCCGGAGCCGACCGAGGAGCGGAAGCGGCCCCGCCCGGCGGTGGAGAGCGTCCCCGCGAGGGCGATCAGCCAGGCGAGCGCGGTCGAGACGGCGATCAACACCAGCGTCGGCCCGATCTGCTCGCTGATCACGGTCGTGACCGGCTGCTTGTACTGGTAGGAGGTGCCGAGGTCACCGCGAGCGACGTCGCCGATGAATTCGCCGTAGCGCTGCAGGATCGGGTCGTTGAAGCCGTACTGCTCGTTGACTTCGTCGAGCTGCTGCTGGGTGGGACGGGCGCCCGAGCCGCCGAGGACGGCGATCGCCGGGTCGCCGGGCGAGAGCTCCTGGAGGAAGAAGCAGAGCGTCGCCGCCGCCCACAGCACGACGATCGCGCCGAGCAGCTTGTTGACGACCGACCGCCAGGGGAGCCGGCGCCGGGAGGGCGCCTCAAGCGCCCCCCCGTGCGTAATCGACGGCGTCGAGCTCATCGTCAGCCTTCCAGCCAGGCGTCGGAGAAGACCGGCTCACCCTCGGAGGGCTCGATCCAGACTCCCTTCAGCTTCTTGCTGACCCCGAGCAGCGTCTGCTCCGGGTACATCGGCACCCAGTAGGCGTTCTCGGCGATGATCTGCTGCGCCTTCTCGTACAGCTTCTGCTGCGTCGCACGATCCTCGGGATCGGCGGCCGCCGCGGCCAGGAGCGTCTTGTCGAGCTCCGGGTTTTTGATCTTCGACATGTTCGCGAAGGGCTGGTCGTAGGTCTCGGTCGAGGCGACGATGTACATGCACATCGGCGTCGGGCAGTTCCAGTACGTCGGCTCGGCGTCGAAGTCGGCCGGGACGTTGGCCGCTTCGTAGAACGGCGCCTGCGGCATCGGCACCAGCTTCACGTCGAAGCCGGCTTCCTTCACCGCGGCCTGGACGTTCTGGTAGAGGGTGAGCTCGGCGGGGGGCGTTTCGCCGGGGCCCGAGCCGTAGATGAACTTCACCGTGAGGGGCTTGCCGTCTTTCTCGCGGACCCCGTTGGCGCCCTCTTTCCAGCCCGCCTCGTCGAGCAGTTTCTTCGCTTTCTCGACGTCGTAGGGGTAGAGGTTGGCGAATTTGTCGGTGTAGAACGGGGTGCCGGAGCTGATCGCGCTGGTCGCCGCCGGGTAGGCACCCTGGTAGGCGCTTTCGACCGCGGCCGGGGTGTTGGCCGCGAGGTTGAACGCCTGCCGCACTTTCAAGTCGTCGAACGGCGGTTCGCTGTTGTCGAGGACGATGTAGTGGCCGATCCCGGCGTGGGTGAACTGCTGGAGTTCGATGTTCGGGTCGGCCTGCGCCGCGCCGAAGTCCTCCGGCGGGATGTTGAAGATCGCCTGCGCCTCGCCGCTCTCCAGGGCCGACCAGCGGACCGAGGAGTCGGGGAGGAAGCGCCAGGTGATCGCCTCGAGGTAGGCCGGCCCCTGGTTGTTGGAATCGGCCGGCGGCGAGTTGTAGTCGTCGTTGCGGACCAGGTCGATCTGCTGGCCTTTGACCCACTTCTTGACGATGAACGGCCCGGTGCCGACCGGCGAGACACAGTTGGCTTTGATCCCGCGCGCCATCGCCTGCGGCGACTCCATCCCGAAGAAGGCCTGGCCGAGGACGTCGAGGAAGGGCGAGTACGGCCGTTTCAGGTTGACCCGGACCGTGTATTTGTCGAGCACGTCGATGCCCTTGTAGATCGGCAGCAGGTAGACGAGGTTCGTCGACGACTCCGTTTCCGGGTCGAGCGTCTGCTCGAAGTTCGCTTTGACCGCCTCGGCGTCGAACGGCGTGCCGTCGGTGAACTTGACGCCTTTCTTCAGCTTGAACGTGTACTGGAGGCCGTCGTCGGAGATCGTCCAGGAGTCGGCCAGCCAGGGGACGACGTCGCCGTTGGGCTGCATCGAGACCAGCGAATCGAGGAACTGGCGGGCGACGTAGGTCTGCGGCATGTCGCCGAGGTTGTGGGGGTCGAGGCAGGTCGGCTCGCGATCGGTGCCGTAGACGATCGAGCCACCCTCGACCGGGTTCCCCTCGACCGCTTTCGCCCCGGCGCCCTCACCGACGCCTCCTCCGGTCGAGAGGTCAGCGGCGGTCGAAGAGCCACCGCCACACGCGCTCAGCGCCACAGCGGCGGCGCCGACGGCGAGCAGAGAGGTGAGGCGGATGTACAAGCTGGGTCTCATTCGTGTTCGTTCTCCTGGGGTTAGGCCTGAAATTTCGGCGGGAGAATGCGGGCTGGCGGAGGCGGAGTCAAATAGGGACTTCGAGGGGCCTGATCGCCTTTTCCTATTAACTTGATCAAGAAAGGCAAGATTTGCAGCGAAACCGCTCTGCACCGGGGTTTTCGCCGGCTCCGCAAGGCGCGGATAACCGCCCCTGAGCGCTATTCCGGAGCGGGCGCCCGGGGGACCGAAACGGGGGCCAGCACGAGCAGCGCCAGGGCGCAGGCGACGATCAAGGCGACGTAGGCGAGGTCGGTTCCGGCGCCCTCCGCGAGCGCCCCGCAGAGCAGCGAGCCGCCCGCGAGACCACCGCTCCAGGCGACGACGCTGACGGCGAAGACACCGGCCGGCGAGCCGTTTCGCCGCACCGACTCGTCGGCCAGGAAGGCCGTCCCCAGCGGCCACAGCGAGGCGATGATGGCGCCGATCAGGGCGACGGCGGCGCCGAGGATCCAGGCCGACCCGGTCAGCGCCTGCAGGGCCAGCAGCGGCAAGGCGGCGAGCAGGCAGATGCGGATCGGCCGCAGCCTGCCGACCCGGTCGGAGTAGTGCCCGGCGAGCGGTGCCGCGAACATCTCGCCGACCGCGGAGAGGGCGAAGGCGGCGGCGATCGCGGTGACGCCGGCACCGAGGTCGGCCAGCCGCAGCGGCGCCAGAGTCGCAACCGCGCCGAAGACGGTGCCGCAGACGACGATCACGGCGATCGCGGCGGCCGTCCGCCGCCGCTCCGAGCCGCTGGCCGGCCTCGCGGTGCCCGGAGCCTCGGCGGCGCGCTCACCCGACATCTCCCCCGCCGCGTGCAGGGCGAAGCAGAGGCCGAGGGTGACGGCGCCGAGGGCGAGCAGAACCGCTTCGATCGAGGCGACGGCGCTGAGCGCCGCGAAGGCAGGGCCGAGCAGCGAGCCGGCGCCGGCCGCCGAGCCGGCGAGGCCGAGCACTGCCCCGCGGCGCTCAGGCGGCGCCGCATTCTGCAGGCGGGCGAGGCCGGCGCACCAGACCATCGCCGCGCTGGCGCCCTGGACGAAGCGGCAGCCGGCGAGCAGCGCCAGCGAATCGGCGAAGCCGAAGACGATCGAACCGACCCCGAGGCCGGCCAGTCCCAGGGTCATCGTCATTCGGGCGCTGCCCCGGCGGACGAGGGCGGCGGCGAACGGGGCGCAGAGGAGGGTGCCGGCGGGATGGGCGGCGAACAGCAGGCCGACCTCGAGGTGGCTGAGCCCGAGCGTCTCGCTGTAGTGCGGCAAAAGCGGCGCGATCACAGCGAAGAAGACGGCGTCGATGAACATCGCCGCGGTTACGAGCACGACGACCAGCCCCCGGCGGGGCTCTCTCTCCGCCTCGCGCGGCGGCGAGGCGAGCGGCTGTTTGAGCGCGATCTCCGTCATTTATGACCAACTTGGTCTAGAAGATCGACATTAGCGCCGCCTCAGCCCGTGATCGTTCGGACTCTCAGCGACCCTGATCGGGTTTGCGAATCGTTTGCGACATTGACCCCACCAGGGGGTTGTCAATGTCGCGAGCGCGACAGACGGCCTAGGAGCCCAGGCCTTCCCTAGCCTCGCGAACCAAGGTGACTGCCTCAGGGAAGAGGACGCGGATCGCGTCGCGGACCTGCATCGCCTGTTCGTCGGCGGTCCCCTGCAGGTTGAGCCGGTTGATCGAGGCGACGGTCATCTCGACCGCGAGCTTGATCGCGTTGTCGGCCCAGGCGACTTTCTGGGAGGACTGCATCTGCTCCGAGAGCTCCTCCATACGGGCGCGGAACTCGTCAGGGTCGCCGAAAAGGTTGAAGGGGCTGCCCTCCATTGCTCTCCATGTAAGCAGACCCGCGACCTCGCCGGCACGTAATCGGCACACGCTGCGCGCCACGCGCGCGACGCGCCAGCCTAGCGTCAGCGCTCGAAAAACAGGCAGTGAAGGGAGGGGAGATGGAGCCGAGCAATTGCAGCGCGGGC
Organism: Solirubrobacterales bacterium; assembly: GCA_035509895.1. Taxonomy (GTDB): domain Bacteria; phylum Actinomycetota; class Thermoleophilia; order Solirubrobacterales; family 70-9; genus VAYN01. Next base: position 28,549 of record DATKIA010000138.1, on the reverse strand, counting down.
GAAAGAGGAGCCGCAAGCGTCGAGCACGTCGGCCTGGTCGCGCTCGTCGCCCTCACGTGCGTCGCCATCGCCGCCGCGGTCCTGGCCGGCGGCGATGTCCCGGCCGGGCGCGACCTGGCGTGGACGCTCGGCCGCCGCCTCGTCTGCGGGCCCCACCTGCCCGACGCCTGCCGCCACCACCCCCTGGTCCCCGCCTACGGCTGGCCGCTGGCGCGCCTGGCGCGAGCCCTCGCCCCCGCTCCGGCGGCGCTCGCCAGCCCCTCCGGCATGCCCCTGGCCCCGGTCGACTTCCGCCGCTGCCGGAGCGAGAGCTGCGCCGTCTACGCCGGTGCCCACCTGACCGCATCGGGCCGCCGCACGACCGCTTTCACCGAGCTGATCGACCACCGCGCCAGCGAGGGCTGGGCCGAAGTCGTCTACTGGCTCTACCGGCCGACGCTCGGCTGGGAAGCGGTGCGCCGGCGCGCGTCCGCGGCCGAGGTCGTTGCCGCCGGCGGCACCGAGATCCTCACCTCCCAGGACCCCGCCCTGGTCCCACTCGAGACCCTCCCCGGCCGCAACCACTACGACTTCCCCGCCAGCGAACGCCCGCCCTGGCAATGGCGAGTGATCGGCCGCTACCCCGGCTGGTCGAGCTGACGCCGAGGTTGCGTTTTACCCCCGTATAGGGGCGGAAAAGGCAACCTCGATGACTAGGCGGCGGGCGTCTCGGCGTGGTGGCGAGGGACGTAACGGCTGTGCAGCATCAGCATGTTGCCGTCGGGGTCGGCGAAGTGAGCCATGTGGCAGACGCCGGAGTCGAGCGTCGCGGCGAAGAAGCTGACGCCGCGCGATTCGAGCTCGGTCCGCGCCGCTTCGACGTCATCGACATGCAACGCGATCGGATGCGAGTGCGGCGCGAACTTCATCCCGAACGCCTCCGATTCCATCACCGCAATCGTCAGCGAGCCGGTCTCGAACTCGACCCCCGGTTTGCTCCCGTAGCGGATCGACTCCTCCAGCCCCAGGGTCGTTCCGTAGAACTCCACCGCCCGCTCGAAATCCTGGGTCGGCAGGGTGATGAAGTCGACGCCGTCGATCATGAGGCCAGTCTACGCCGAGGTCGCCTCGGCGGCGGCGTCTTTGTCGGCGTCGTCTTGCGCCTGTTTGATCAGGCCGCGCCAGTCGGTGGTGCGGAAGACGAGCAGCAGGGCGGCGAAGCCGAGCACGACCGACCAGGCCGCCATCGCGATCTGGGTGCCGACCGAGAAAGAGAGGACGACCGAGCGCGGCGGCCCGTGCAGGGTCGCGAACAGCAGCGCCTGCTGGGCACCGGCGCCGCCGGGGGTGAAGGGGATGATGTTGGCGATCCCCTGCACGCTCATCACCAGCATCACGTTGCCGACCGAGCCGCCGACGCCGAAGGCCTCGAGGAAGAACCAGAAGGCAGCGAAACGGAAGAGCCAGCCGACCCCCTGCCAGGCAGCGACCTCGCGTAGGTAACGGCGCGGCTGGGTGAGGATGGTGACGCCCTGTTTGACCCGCTGCCAGAAGCGGCGCACGTGGCGGCCGAGCCAAATCGTGCCGAGAACCAGCACGATCAGAAGGACGCCGACGGTGATCGCCAGCGTCTTCGGGTGGTCGGCCCAGAAGGAGAGCTCGAAGGCGGGCAGGTCGGGGATCTTCGGCACCGGCGGCAGCAGGCCCTGGCTGATCGCGTAGAGCAGGACGAGGATGCCGACGGTCGTGTCGAAGACCGTTTGCACGAGGAACGAAGAGGTGATCGCCGGGTAGGAAGAGTCCGGAACCTGGCGCTTGACAAGGAAGATCTTGGTCACGTCGCCGGCGTGGGCCGGGATCACCGCGTTGATCCCGGCGCCGGCCAGGTAGGCCGCCGAGAGCGGCAGAAACGCGATCTTCTGCGCGGGGTAGGCGGCACGCAGAACGTTGCGCCAGGCCCAGGCACGGCAGAGCTGCATCGCGAGCAGGCAGAGCAGGGCAAAAGCGAAGGACGTCCAGTTGATTTCCGAGAGGTGTCGGAAGAATTCGGCCGTCGCGTCGAAGAAGTGCCTGAAGTCGGACTGCAGATCGGCGGCTGGCATCGCAGCTACACTAGCCCGCTCGTGCCGGATACCGACACGCACACTTTGCCCCGCCAGGCCACCCCACATCCGACCGATGAGGCGATGTGCGCCCGTGCCCGCGAGCGCTACACGGCCGACCGCAAAAGCGCCTTCCGGCGCCGTCGCAAGCGCCATGCCGCGATGCCGAACTTCCTCATCATCGGCGGCCTCAAGTGCGGGACGACGAGCATCCACCACTACCTCGGCCTGCATCCCGAAATCCAGATGTCGAAGCCGAAGGAGCTCAACTTCTTCGTCGAGGAGATGAACTGGGACCTCGGGCTCGACTGGTACGCCAGCCGCTTCGACTCCCGCTCGCCGGTGCGCGGCGAGTCATCGCCCCACTACACGAACCTGCCCCGCTTCGACGGGGTTGCCGAGCGGATCCGCCAGAACTGTCCCGACGCGAAGCTGCTCTACATGGTCCGCGACCCGATCAAGCGGATCCTGTCCCACTGGGTCCACGCCACCGGCGCCGGCTACGAGACAAGGGAGATGATCCCGACCCTTTCACTCCCGGACACCCAGTACGTCAACCGCTCCAAGTACTGGATGCAGCTGCAGCCCTACCTCGAGCGCTTCGACCGCGCCCAGATCGAGATCATTACCCAGGAGGAGCTGCAGACCGAACGCGAGGCGACGATGCGCAAGGCGTTTGCCTTCGCCGGCGTCGACGAGAACTTCGAATCCGAGCAGTTCGACCGCGAGTGGGAGAAGTCGAGCGCCAAGCAGGGCGACAAATACCAGTTCATGGAGAAGCTGATCAAGCTGCCCGGGTTCCGCTCCTTCGACCGCAACTTCGACCGCCTGCCGGAGTCGCTGCGCTGGATCGTCGAGAAGGTCGTCCACGATCCGGAGAAGCCGCCGGCGGAGAAGCCGCAGCTGCCCGACGACCTGTTCGAGACGATCCGCGGCCGCTTCGGCGAGGACGTCGCCGAGCTGCAGAAGTACGCCGGCCGCGAGTTCGCCGGCTGGAACGACTACTCCTGAGCGACGCCGGGTAGCGCTGGGGAGATGCGGCGGCTGCTCCCAGATCCCGGACCGACCACCGTCGAGGAGCAGCTCGACACCTACCGCCCCTGGGAGGAATCGCACGAGGAGAGGCCACACGTCGCCGTCAACTTCGCCGCCACCGTCGACGGCCGGGCGACGATCGCCGGCGTCTCCGGCCCGATCGGATCGGCGACCGACGCGAAGATGCTGAGGCGGCTGCGGACCCGCTTCGACGCGGTGATGATCGGCGCCGGGACGATGCGGGCCGAGCGCTATGGGCCGCTCCCCAACAGCCCTGAGCGCCGGGCGGAGCGCGAACGTCTCGGGCTCTCGCCGGATCCGCCGCTGGTCATCGTCAGCGGCCGTCTCGACCTGCCTTGGGATGCTGCCGCCTTCACCGACGGCGGCGGCGAAGTGCTGATCTTCACGGCGTCGGAGGCCGAGCCGCCGGAGACGGCGACGCCGGTCCAGGTGATCCGCCACGACCGCTTCGTCAACCTCGTCGAGGCGCTGCGCCAGCTGCACGCCGATTTCGGGATCCAGGCCCTGATCTGCGAGGGCGGCCCCGGCCTCCACAACGAGCTCGAGGGTGCCGGCTGCGTCGACGACCTCTTTCTCACGATCGCGCCGAAGCTGGCCGGCGGCGAAGGGCCGCGAATCATCGAGGGCGACCTGCCCGGCGTGGCGGAGCTGGAGCTCGCCTGGCTGCTGGAGGAAGACGGCGAGCTCTTCGCCCGCTACCGGCGCCGCTGATCGTCGCCTAGAGTTCCCTCGACCAGTCGACGAGGGAGGACGTTGATGGACTTCACCCCGAGCCCCGAGGTCGTGGCGCTGCGCGAGCGCATCCTCGATTTCATGGACGAGCACGTGTACCCCGCTGAGCGGGAGATCATGGCGGCGCTCGATGAGGAGGTCGGGCCGGGCGTGCCCTACCCGGCGAACCTCAATGCGATCCGTACCAAGGCACGCGAGGAGGGCCTCTGGAACCTGTTCATGCCCGATGAGCGCTTCGGGCCGGGGCTAACGAACTGGGAGTACGGGCTGCTCTGCGAGGAGATGGGCCGCAGCCCACTGGCGGCGGCGATGGCCTTCAACTGCTCGGCCCCCGACACCGGCAACATGGAGATCCTCGCCGAGCACGGGACGTCGGAGCAGCGCGAGCGCTGGCTCGAGCCGCTGCTGGAGGGCAGCATCCGCTCCTGCTTCTCGATGACCGAGCCCGAGGTCTCCGGCTCCGACCCCACCCTGCTGCAGACGCGGGCGGTGCTCGACGGCGAGGAGTGGGTGATCGACGGCCACAAGTGGTTCACCTCCGGCGCCGTCGGCGCCGAGCTGGCGATCGCGATGGTCGTCACCGACCCCGACGCCGGCCCCTTCAACCGCGCCTCGATGATCTGCGTCCCCACCGACGCCCCCGGCTTCAACCTCGTGCGCTCGATCTCGGTGATGGGCCACGACAAGGGTCCCGGCCACTGCGAGGTCCGCTACGAAGGCTGCCGGGTCCCGGCCGCCAATCTCCTCGGCGAGCGCGGCGGCGGCTTCGCGATCGCTCAGGACCGGCTCGGCCCGGGCCGCATCCACCACTGCATGCGGGCGATCGGGACCGCCGAGCGCGCCCACGAGATGATGTGCCGCCGGGCCAACGAGCGTTCGGCCTTCGGTGGCCCGCTGGGCGACAAGCAGTTCGTCCAGGAGGCGATCGCCAGCTCACGGATGGAGATCGACCAGGCCCGGCTGCTGACCCTGTTCGCCGCCTGGAAGATGGACACCGAGGGCAAGCGCGCCGCCCGCCAGCAGATCTCGGCGATCAAGGTCGTCGCCGCCAACATGGTGATGGACGTGCTCGACCGCGCGATCCAGGTCCACGGCAGCCTCGGGATGACCGACGACACGCCGCTCGCCTCGCTCTGGCGCTTCAGCCGCGCCCTGCGCCTCGCCGACGGCCCCGACGAGGTCCACAAGATGGTCCTCGCCCGCCGCGAGCTCAACCGCTGGGCGAAACGGACCGAGGCGGAAGCGGCCGGGGCCCTCGAGCCCCGGCACGCTCCGCGCATGGTGTGAGAGCAGGCCCTCGCCGCGCTGGTGCGACTACGGAGTCACCAGCACGGTGAAACCCTCGGCCACAGGATTATTCGCCGCATCATGCGTCTGGACGAAGAGGACGTTCGGATTGTTTTTCGCTGCCGTCGGCGCGCAGTTGTTGGCGTTGTTGCCGGGACCGGCGCAAGGCTGCGATACGACAAAGCCACTGAAGTCGGGGTCGAGATAGCTGAAGGAGACAAATGATCCCCGCCCGACAAGGCTCGATCCAAAGTTGAGGTAGTAACCATTGCCGGCGTGTTCGAAGCTGGTGATCCCACCCGATTGCTGGACGATGGTCCCGTCCGACTTCACGGTCGCCCACTGCACCCGTCGCTGATAAGCAGAGGCGGCCAGCCCGCCAAGGTTGTTTGCGTTGTTGGCCGTTGCGGCCGTCGGCACGGTACCGAGAGAGCCGAGGTTGACCTTGGCGCCGGTCACCGCACCATCGGCGATCCTCGCGGTGTCGATGGCGCTCTTCTTGATCTTCGACGTGGTGATCGCTTCTTTTTTGATCTTTCCGGTTGAAATCGCATTGGCCTTGATTTCGTTGCCGCCGATCTTGGTCGCGGCGAATGCGGTAGCACCACCGAGCACCAAGAACACGGCGAGTGATGACATCACGTTCGCATACGTGAGTCTCTTGCGTAGCTGTTTCATCTGAGATCCCCCTCTGAGTTTTAGGTGCGAGCGGCCGCAACCTCTCAAGCCCCTCGGACGCTGTCAACCGCCCTCAGCGTCTGTTAGTTGCGCTGCTCGGCCGCCTCTGCCGCGTCGGCCAACCGCTCGACCATCGCCGCAAAGGCTTCGAGGTTGGCGTCGGCCTTGCCGTAGGCGCCGGCCGCGTAGCGGGCGTAGACGCCCTCGAGGATGATCGCCAGCTTCCAGTAGCCGAGGGCGAGGAAGAAGCCGAGCTCGGAGACGTCGCGGCCGCTCGCCTCGGCGTAGCGCCCGATTAGCTCCTCGCGGGTCGGGAAGCCCGGCGCCAGGTTCGCCGGCATGCCGAGGGCGATCGTGTCGTCGCCGCGCTGCGGCCAGTACGCCATCAGGGTGCCGACGTCGGCGAGCGGGTCGCCGAGCGTGCAGAGCTCCCAGTCGACGACGGCCGCGACCTCGCCGCCGGGGGTGAGGATCATGTTGTCGAGCCGGTAGTCGCCGTGGACCAGGGTCGCCGGCCCCTGCTCGGGGATACGGGCGGCAAGCCGGTCGTGGACGCGGTCGACGGTCGCCAGCTCCCGCGTCTTCGACTTCTCCCACTGGCCCTGCCAGCGGCGCAGCTGGCGGGCGACGTAGTCCTGCTTACGGCCGAGCTCCCCGAGCCCGACCGCGTCGGGATCGACGGCGTGGATCTGGGCCAGGGTGTCGGCGACGCGGAGGCCGATCGCGCGGCGATCGGCCTCGTCGGGAAAGGCCGCCTCCGCCTCCGCCAGGCCGCGCAGGATCGGGCCCTCGACGAACTCCATCACGTAGAAAGGAGCGCCGGTCACCGACTCGTCCTCGCAGAGGCCGACCAGCGGCGGCACCGGCACCGCGGTCGGGCCGAGCGCCGCCAGCACCCGGTGCTCACGGCCCATATCGTGGGCGGACCCCAGCGTCTTGCCGAGCGGCGGACGCCGCAGCGCCCAGCGCTTGCCGGCGGCGTCGGTGACGCCGTAGGTCAGGTTCGAGAGGCCGCCGGCGATGCGCTCGAAGGCAAGCGGCAGCTCGGTCCCGGCGGCGTTCGCTGCGAACCAGGACTCGACCGGCCCGCGCTCGATCCCCTCCGGCGCCGCTGCCGAGCCGTCGGCGCGGCCTGTAGCCTCGTCGCCCATATCCGAGAAAGAGTATTCCGGACCCAAGCGACGGCTGAGCCCGTCGCTCGCCAACAGGCTGCGGATCGGTTTCGCGATCGGCTTTGCCCTGCTCACGGCGCTGGCCGTGATCGGCGTCGGCCGCTTCATCGAAAAGCGCCAGGACTTCGAGGACCGGATCGCCCGCTCCTACCAGGTCGAGATGGCTGCCCGGGTCAAAGTCGCGCAGGGGGTCGGCGGCATCGCGGCCAGGCAGCTGGTCGGCCGCGAAGCCCGCCATCGCGAGGAACTCCGCGACCAGATCTCCGACGACACCCGCGACACCGCGATTCTCGTCGCCGCCGGCTTGATCGCCGGGCTGACCGGGGCTTTGCTCCTCTTCAGCGGCCTGATCGCCACCCTGCGCCGACCGCTCGAGGACCTCGTCGACGCCGCCGGCCGCCTCGCCGCCGGCGACCTCAGCACCCGAGTCGAGGTCGGCGGGCTCTCGGAGACGGCGACGCTCGGCGCCGCCTTCAACGAAATGGCGAGCCAGCTCGAGATCGAAGCGAGCCAGCGCGAACTGCTCGACCGGCTCAAAGACGAGTTCGTGCTCACCGCTTCGCACGAGCTGCGCAGCCCGCTGACCTCGGTCCAGGGTTTCGCCGAGCTGCTGATGCTCGAACGCGAAACGCTGACCCCAAAGCAGGTGGAGACGGTCGAGATCATCCTCGACAACTGCAACCACCTGGTCCGTCTGCTCAACGACCTGCTCGACCTCGCCCGCTCCGACGCCGGCCGGCTCTCGGTGCGCCTGCGGCCGACCGAGCTGCCACCGTTGATCGACGAGGTGGTGCGGACGATGCGGGCCCAGACCGAGGGTTCGCACCAGGCTCTGATTGAGGAAATCGACCCACAACTGCCGACCGTCGAGGCAGAGGCCGACCGGATACGCCAAATTTTGGTGAACCTGATTACCAACGCACATGAGTATTCGCCGGAAGGAGCGAATATCGAGGTCAAGGCACGGGTAATCGGAGACGAGGTGGAGGTCAGCGTGACCGATGACGGACCGGGCATTCCCGAGACCCAGCTGGAACACATATTCGAGCGTTTCGTGCGCGGCGACGCCGGCCTCACGCAACGCGTGGGCGGCACCGGCCTTGGCCTGGCGATCTCGAAATCGCTGGTCGAGCTGCACGGCGGCACGATCGAAGTCGACTCGACCGTCGGCAGCGGCTCCAGCTTCCGCTTCCGCCTGCCGCTGGACGGACCGGCCCTGCGTCCGGAGGCGGCCGCATGAAGCGGGTCCTGATCGCCGACGACTCGGAGACGATCCTGCTCCTGATGCGGACCCGGCTCGAGCTCGCCGGCTACACGGTCGACACCGCCAGCGACGGCCAGGAGGTGACCGAACGTGTCTACGAAACAGCACCCGACCTGCTCCTGCTCGACGCGATGATGCCGCGCAAGTCTGGGATCGAAGCCCTGCGCGAGCTGCGCGCCGCCGGCTACGAGACGCCGGCGGTGATCGTCAGCGCCCACCAGAACCCGGGCGACGCCGACGCCCCCACCGACCTCGAGATCGACGGCTTCATCACCAAGCCGATCGACTTCGACCGGCTGCTGAGCGAGATCGCGGTGCTGACCGGCGCCGAGGTCTAGAGAGCCAGCCGCAGCTAGCTCTTTGCAATCTCGAGCCGGATCTCCTTGCCTTTGAGCTTGGTGCCGTCGAGGAAGTCGACGGTCCGCTCAGCCTGATCCGGGGCCACCTCGACGAACGAGAAGCGGTGCAGGACGCGGACGTCGTGGACGTCATCGTCGGCCAGAACCGCGCCCTCGCGCAGCGCCCAGCGCAGGTCCTCCTCGGAGATCCCGCTGCGTTCGCCGCGGTTGACGAAGAGCTTCACGGTGTCACGCTTGGGCTCGTCCTCGCCGACCTCACCGTTCTCGGCCACCGCGGCGGCGCCGTTCTCGGCCGGCTCAGGCTGCTCGGCCTTCTCGACCTCGCGGCGGCGCTCGGAGCGCTCGCGGCGACGTGGCGGCGGTGCGTGCTCGAGCCGCTCCTCGGGCGTTTCCCACTCGCCGATCTTGGTCTTCACGTCGTGCTCGATGCGGCCGATCTCGTCGCGCTGGTCGGGGGTGACGAAGGTGATCGCGCGCCCGGTCCGCCCGACCCGGCCGGTACGGCCGATCCGGTGCACGTAGGTCTCCGAGGAGTTCGGCACGTCGTAGTTGATGACGTGGGTGACGTGCTCGACGTCGAGCCCGCGGGCGGCGATGTCGGTCGCCACCAGCAGCTTCACGCGGTGGTCCTTGAAGGAGATCATCACGCCGTCACGGACGCCCTGGCTGAGGTCGCCGTGCAGCGCCTTGACGTCGAGGCCTTTGTCCTTCAGCGTCTTCTCCAGCTTCGAGGCGCCGATTTTGGTCCGGGTGAAGATGATCGCCTGCTCCGGTTCTTCGGTCTTCAGCAGCTCGACCAGGCGCGAGGCCTTCTCCTTGGCGGGAACCTCGACGAAGGCCTGGGAGATCTTGTCCACCGTCAGCTGCTTCGGCGTGATTTTGATCGTCACCGGGTCGTACATGTAGCCCTCGGCGAGCTTCTGGATCGGCGGCGGCATCGTCGCCGAGAAGAGCGCCGTCTGGCGGCCGCTCGGGCACATCCGGAGGATCTTCTCGACGTCCTCGATGAAGCCGAGGTCGAGCATCTCGTCAGCCTCGTCGAGGACGACGTAGCGGGCCGCGGTGAGGACCAGCGAGCGGCGCGACATCAGGTCCTTCATGCGGCCGACGGTGGCGACGACGACGTGGGCGCCGGAGCGCAGCTGCGACTGCTGCGAGCGGATCGGGGCGCCGCCGAAGACGGCGACGATCTCGATCTCGAGGTGCTCGGCGAAGGTGCGCAGCGCCTGCGTCACCTGGATGCAGAGCTCGCGGGTCGGGGTGAGGACGACGGCCTGCACCTCGTCGTTGCCGGGATCGAGGTACTGCAGCAGCGGCAGGCCAAAGGCGGCGGTCTTGCCGGTCCCGGTCTGCGCCTGGCCGATCACGTCGTGGCCGCCGAGCAGCTCCGGGATCGCCTGTTCCTGGATCGGCGTCGGCTCGTCGAAGCCGAGCTCGTCGAGCGCTTGCTGAATGTCCGGGGAGAGGCCCAGGTCCTTGAAAGCGGTCATCGCGGGGAGCAGTCTCGCAGGGCGGGACGTTAGGCTGCCGTCCGCATGTCCCTAACCGTCGTCGGATCAATCGCCTTTGACGCAGTCAAGACCCCGTTCGGGGAGCGCGAGCGGATGCTCGGCGGCGCCGCCGTGCACTTCTCCCTCGCCGCCAGCTTCTTCACCGAGGTGCGGCCGGTCGGCCCGGTCGGCGACGATTTCGGCCCGGCCGAGTTCGAGGTGCTCGAGCGCCGCGGGATCGTCACCGACGACATCGAGCGCGTCGCCGGCGGCCAGTCCTTCTTCTGGCGCGGCCGCTACGAGTACGACCTCAACGTCGCCCACACCGAGGACACCCAGCTCGGCGTCTTCGCCGAGTTCGAGCCGAAGCTCTCGCCGGACTCCCAGGCGGCCGACACGCTCTTCCTCGCCAACATCCAGCCCGACCTGCAGCGCCAGGTGCGCGCCCAATGCGGGGCGGCCAGCTTCAGCGGCCTCGACTCGATGAACCTCTGGATCGAAACCGCCAAGGACTCGCTGCTGGCGGCGATCGCCGAGGTCGACTGCCTGGTCGTCAACGACGCCGAGATCCGGCAGCTGACCGGCGAGTCCAACCTCGCCCGGGCCGCCCGTGCGGTGATGACGATGGGACCGCGGGCGGTAATCGCCAAGCAGGGCGAGTACGGCGCGGCGCTTTTCACCGAGGGCGGCTTCTTCGCCCTCCCCGGCTTCCCGCTCGAGGACGTGCGCGACCCGACCGGCGCCGGCGACAGCTTTGCCGGCGGCTTCTTCGGCTACCTCGACAGCCAGGGCGGCGAGCTCGACGACGCCTGTCTGCGGCGGGCGATGGGCTACGGCACCGTCCTCGCCAGCTTCAACGTCGAGGAGTTTGGGACCGAGCGGGTCTCACGGCTTTCCCGCGAGGAGATCGACGAGCGCTTCGAGGCACTTCGTGCGATGACCCAATTCAGCGGTATCGCCAGCGCTGCCGAATAGGCCGGACTGCGATACTTCGCAGACCCCAAAGAGATCATCGAAGGAGAGCGATGGCCACCGACCAGCAGGCCCAGGACGTGACTCCGGAGGCGGCCAGCGCCAGCCCCCGCGAGTCCCTGACCGTCACCGACAACCGCACCGGCAAGAGCTACGAGCTGCCGATCGAGGACGGGACCGTGCGTGGCATGGACCTGCGCCAGATCAAGGTCGACGAGGCCGAATTCGGCCTCATGTCCTACGACCCCGCCTTCACCAACACCGCTTCCTGTCGCTCATCGGTCACCTACATCGACGGCGACGCCGGCATCCTCGAACACCGCGGCTACTCGATCGCGCAGCTCTGCGAGAAGTCGACCTTCCTCGAGGTTGCCTACCTGCTGATCTTCGGCGAGCTCCCGACTGGGCCGCAGCTCGACCGCTGGGTCTTCGACATCACCCACCACACCTACGTCCACGAGGACCTGAAGCAGTTCTTCGAGGGCTTCCGCTACGACGCCCACCCGATGGGGATGGTGCTCGCCGGCGTCGGCGCCCTCTCGACCTTCTACCCGGACGCGAAGCAGATCGACGACCCCGAAGAGCGCTACATGTCGGCGGTGCGGCTGATCGCGAAGATCCCGACCCTGGCGGCCTTCTCCTACCGCCACAACATGGGCTTCCCCTACGCCTACCCGGACAACGAGCTCAACTACGCCGAGAACTTCCTCTCGATGATGTTCAAGAAAACGGAAGACCGGCACATCCCGAAGAAGGCGCTCTCGCAGGCGCTCGACGTCCTCTTCATCCTCCACGCCGACCACGAACAGAACTGCTCGACCAACGCCGTCCGCGGCGTCGGCTCCTCCGGCGTCGACCCCTACTCGGCGGTGGCGGCTGGCGTCGCCGCGCTCTACGGCCCGCTGCACGGCGGCGCCAACGAGGCGGTGCTGCGGATGCTGCGCCGGATCGAGTCGCCGGAGAACATCCCCGACTTCCTCGAGCGAGTGAAGCAGCGCGAGGAGAAACTGATGGGCTTCGGCCACCGGGTCTACAAGAACTACGACCCGCGGGCACGGATCATCCAGAACCACATGGACGAGGTCTTCGAGGCGACCGAGTACAACCCGCTGGTCGAGATCGCACGGGAGCTGGAGAAACGGGCGCTCGACGACGAGTTCTTCACCTCGCGCAAGCTCTACCCAAACGTCGACTTCTACTCGGGGATCATCTACGAGGCGATGGAGATCCCGACCAACATGTTCACCGTCCTCTTCACGATCCCCCGTACCGCCGGCTGGGTCGCGCAGTGGATGGAGATGCAGGAAGACCCGGAGACCAAAATCGCCCGTCCGCGCCAGATCTACACCGGCGCCCGCGAGCTCGACTACGTGGGCATCGAAGACCGCGACGGCCCCGAAAAAATCACCGGCCCGCCCGCACGGCGCCCCAAACGCCCGCGCCGCGGCGCGTAGCAACCTCGCACCGCGCGCGTAGCGCGCAAGGGGGAGACCAGCGTCCCCTGTCGACTTGCTCTCGCTATGCGAGAGGAACTCGACAGCACTGCGGATATGCGGGTCGCGCGGGTCGCGGCGCGGCAGAATGGGGTGATCACCGCGGCGCAGCTCCATGCGGCTGACGTCGACAAGAGCGGCGTGACGCGAAGGGTCCGTGCGGGGCGCCTGCACCGCCTCCACCGCGGCGTCTACGCCGTAGGACATGAGGCGCCGAGCGAATACCGAAGGTTCATGGCGGCGGTGCTTGCTTGCGGGGAGGGAACGGTGCTGAGCCATGGGAGCGCGGCGGTGCTTTGGGGGTTCCTGAAACCGCTCAAAGGACCCGTGCACGTCACCTCACCCAGCACCAGTGGGAAGGTTCAACGCGCGGGGATCGTGCTTCATCGCTCTCCCTCTCTGATGAAGAGGGGGGAGACGAGGGTCCGTGAGCGCATCCCGGTGACCTCGCCCCGTAGGACGATCGAAGACCTTCCTTCGGTCCTTCCCTCCTACCTCGTCCGTCGCGCCAGGCGCCAGGCCGAGTTCCTCAAATACGAGCTGCGCCTCCCCACCGATCGCTCCCGCAGTGATCTCGAGAGCGACTTCTTGTCCTTCTGTCGCCGACACCACCTCCCCCTCCCCGAGGTCAACGTCAAGGTGGGACGCCACGAAGTCGACTTCCATTGGCCCGTCCAACGCGTAGTCGTCGAAACCGACTTCTTCGACTACCACCGAGGCTCCCAATCCTTCGAGGACGACCACCAGCGCGATCTCGACCTCCGCCGCCTGAGCTACACCGTCCGCCGCTACACCGGAGCCCAGCTCACCAGCTACCCAGCCGAGATAGCTGGTGAGCTGGGCGAGTTGCTGCGGCGAGATGCCGTCCCCAGCCCTTAGTCCCTGGACCCCCCAACCGTCATACGCTGTCGCCGTGGCTCGTCCCAAGTGGAAGCTGACCGTGCGCAACGGTCCCGAGGTGGAGCACTCGAACTTCGACGACCTCGGCGATGCAGTCGCGGCGATGCGGGCGCGGGCACTGGAGATCCGCTCCGCGGGGCCGGCGAAGCGGATCCGCTCGCTGCGGGAATTCGAGCCTTCCGACCAGGTGCGGGCGCGGCTGCAGCTGACCGGACGGGGCAGCTTCCTGCGCAAGCCGACCGCCGGGGTCGACATCCGCGGCGATGGCACCTTCGTCCCGTTCACCGGCGGCGTCGGCCGCGAGGAGCTCGACCCGACCGACCACGAGACGCCATTCGAGCTGGTGCGCGAGACTCTCGAATCCGAGGAACGATGAGCAAGGATTCCGGCACCGAGATTCCCAAGGGCAGCTACGCCGCCGGCGAGCGGGTGAAGCTGCCGGCGCGCGCCGAGGCGCCGTTCACCGTCTACATCAACGGCATCGCGCAGAGCGCGGGTGCCGACTACGACGTCGAGGGCGGCGAGATCGTTTTCACCCGCCCGATCGTCAAGGAGAAGATCGGCACCAGCCGCTGGTTGGCGATGTACCTCGGGCTGTGGGGCACCTACCGCAAGAACGAGACCATCGACCTCGAGTTCCAGCGCGACGGCAAGGTCCAGCTCGTCTCCGACCTGCCGGTCGTCCCCTACGCTGAGGGCGAGGCGCCATGAACATCGGCTTCATCCTCCTCTCCGACCACAGCGAGGCGGTCAACGGCAAGCTCTACCTGACCGGCGGCGGCTGGAACGTCCTCCGCCTGCCCCAGCTGCCCCACGACTGGTCCTTCCACATCGGCCTCGGCATCGACGTCGCCTGGCACGAGACCAACAGCCCGCACGAGCTGGTGGTGACGATCCAGGATCCCGACGGCCAAGAACTCGGCGAGGGCCTGACCGCCAACTTCGAGACCGGCCGCCCGCCCGGCATGCCCCAGGGTCAGGAGCAGCGCCTGGTGATGTCGATCGCCGCCACCGCCAGCTTCGCCACCGCCGGCCCCCACGCCGCCGTCGTCATGGTCAACGGCGAGGAGCTCGGCCGCAGCCGCTTCTACCTGATGGAGGGCGGCGCCGACGAGGCCGAGCTGGCCTGAGCGGCCCGCCGGGCGAGAGCTGCGACCGTCCTACTTGAAGACGTAGAGCAGGAGGAAGGCGATGATCGCCCAGGCGAGGAGGGCTCCCTGGATGCCCCGGTCGCCGGCGATGATGCCGGACATCGAGCGTTCGTCATTGCGGTCGTAGATCAGGTACAGGTAGCGGAAGATCGCGTAGACGACGGGCGGTATCGTCAGCATCATCTGGTTGCCGATCAGCGGCGAGTTGACGGTGTAGATCGCGTAGCTGATCACGGTGCCGGTGGTGACCAGCGAGACCATCTGGTCGAGGAACGGCAGCGAGTAGTGCTCGAGCACCGGCCGGGTCGAGGTGCCCTCGTGCAGCTCGGAGACCGCCTCCTGGCGGCGCTTGGTGAAGCCGAGAAAGGCGGCGAGGAAGCCGGTGCAGAGGATCAGCCATTCGGAGGCGTGGGCGTCGACGGCGCTGGCGCCGGCAGCGACGCGGAGGATGAAGAGCCCCGCCAGCGTCATCACGTCGATGATCACGATCTGCTTGAGGCCGAGGCTGTAAGCGACCTGGGCGACGCCGTAGCCAACGACCATCAGGCCGACCTGCCAGTTGACGAGGAAGGCGATCGCGACTGCAATCAGGGCAAGGACGGGGGCGATCGCTTTCGCCGTCGCCTCCGAGAGCTCGCCGGCGGCGAGCGGGCGGAACCGCTTCTTCGGGTGCTTGCGGTCGAGCTCGACGTCGATCAGGTCGTTGACGAAGTAGCCGGCGCTTGAGATCAGGCAGAAGGCGACGAAGGTGACGACCGAGAGGACGACGTCGTGCGGCTGGTTGAACTTGCCGGAGAAGAGCAGGCCGGCGAAGACGAAGACGTTTTTGATCCACTCCTTCGGCCGCCCGGTCTTGATCGCCGCCCGCAGCGGCGAGCGCCGCGGCACGACCTCGCCGTTGGCGTCGACGTTTCCGTGCGGGGACTGAGGCTCAGCCGGCGGCACGGTCGGTTGTTCGGAGGTGATCGTTTCCATCGCTGCGACCCGGCCGTGGCAGGTAATCGGCGCCCCGACCGGCGATATCGAGTCGCGAAAGGGTACCGCCGAGGCCTGTCGAGCCCCTATGCCGGGTCGATCAGCACGCCTGGGTTCAGGATCGCAGCGGGGTCGAGCTCGGCCTTGGCGGCGCGCAGGGCGGCGGCAAAGGGCGCCGGACGCTGGCGGTCGTACCAGGGGCGGTGATCACGACCGACGGCGTGATGGTGGGTGATCGTGCCCCCACCGTCGATCAGCGCCTCGGAGACAGCCGCCTTGACCTCATCCCACTGCTCGACCTCGCCGCCGCGTACCGCCGGCGCCAGGACCGTGAAGTAGGGAGCGGCGCCGTCGGGGTAGACGTGGGTGAAGCGGCAGCTGACCCGCGGCGCGCCCGGCCCCTCGGCGGCAACCCCGGAAGCCTCGGCCACTGCCTTGCGCGTCGTCTCCATCACCGTCGCGTGGAACTCCTCAAGACGGTCCCAGGTGATCGCCGTCTCGAACGTCTCCGAGAGCACGCCGCAGGCGACGAAGGTGTCGCGCAAATAGGGAGCAAGCAGGAACGCGCCGCGCCAGGTCTCGACCGCGCCGTCCCCCTCACCAGCGGGGACCGGCTCACCGCCGCTCGCCCTGCGCGAGCCATCGACCAGATCGCCGCCGTGCTCGCGGGCGATCGCCAGCGCCTCGTCGAGCGCCGCGTCCACAGGGCCGTGCGCGGACTCGAAGCCGAGGATGAGGAGGTTGGCGCTGCCGTCTCCGGCACCGGTCAGCTCCGCCTCGGAGGCGTCGAGCAGGCGGCAGTTGGATGGATAAAGGCCGGACTGGGAGATCTCGCGCACCGCCCGGGCCGCCACCGCGAACTCGGTGAACTCGACGCCCGCCGATGCCTTGAACTCGGGCCGCGGCCGCACCCGCACCCAGGCCTCGGAGATCGCGCCGAGGATCCCCTCGGAGCCGATCAGCAGGCGGTCGGGCGAGGGGCCGGCACCGGACCCCGGCAGCCGCCGGCTCTGCCACTCACCGCGCGGGGTCACCGCCCGCACCGACTCGACCAGATCGTCGATGTGGGTCTCCAGCGTCGCGAAGTGGCCGCCGGCGCGGGTCGCGATCCAGCCGCCGAGCGTCGCGTACTCGAACGACTGCGGAAAGTGGCGGAGGGTGAGTCCGTGCTCGCGCAACTGCTCCTCCAGCCGCGGCCCGGTGGCACCGGCCTGGATCCGGGCCGCCAGCGAAACCGGATCGACCTCGAGCACGCGATCGAGGTGCCGCAGATCCATCGTCACCACCGGCCGCTCGCCAAGCCGCGGCTCGACGCCGCCGCAGACGCTGGTGCCACCGCCGAACGGGATCACCGCCGCACCCTCGGCCTCGGCCCAGCTCAGCACGGTCTCGATCTCCGACTCGTCGCGCGGCGAGGCGACCAGATCGGGTGGATTCTCGAACTCGCCGCGGAAACCGCGGACGATGTCCCGGTACGCCTTCCCGAGCGCGTGCGAGACACGCTCGTAGTGCCCGTCGGAGAAAAGGTCTCCCAACCCGGCCGGCGGCCTCAGCCGCGGCGCCCGCAGCTCGACGTCTTCGAGCGCGACCGGCTTCTCGACCTCACCGCCGAACCCAAACCGCTCGCGGATCCCTTCCGCCGCCTCCCGCAACTGCGTCGCGGTCGGCGCCTGATCCTCGTACCCCCACCCCCAGTGCTTCAGCCTGCGTTCGGCCATGCACGGGAACCTACTGCGTGACTACCAGTGCACGCCTTTCATGAGATGCGCAAAGGCCACTGCCTCGGTCGAGGGCGCCTTGTCGCGCGCCTCGTCGCCTTTGCCTTTCGCCGCCTGCGAATCGGGGAAGAGCTTGTAGGCGGTGCTGAGGATCGAGTCGCTGGCCTTCGGCGCGACCGCGTAGAGCAGCTCGCCGAAGTTGCCGAGTTTGGTCGCCACCTTCTTCGGCCGGTTGACCATCGCCTTGGCGATCATTTCCGCCGCCTCCTCGGGCGTGATCGCCGGGAACATGTCGTACATCCGGGTCGGCGCGATCATCGGCGTCCGCACCAGCGGCATGTTGATCGTCGTGATGTCGACCTTGTCGTCCTTCACCTCCGAGGCGATCACCCGGCTGAAGGCGTCGAGCGCCGCCTTCGAGGCGACGTAGGCGGAGAAGCGCGGCGGGTTGGTCTGCACCCCGATCGAGCTGATGTTGATGATCTGGCCCGCCTTGCGGGCGCGCATCGCCGGCAGCAGCGCCAGGATCAGCCGCAGGGCACCGAGGTAGTTGAGCTGGATCGTGCGCTCGAAGTCGTGGAAACGGTCGTATGAAAGCGCGACCGAGCGCCGGATCGAACGGCCGGCGTTGTTGACGAGGATGTCGACGTGGCCGTGGTAGGCCAGCACCTCCTCCGCCATCCGCTCGATGTCCTCGATGTCGGCGAGGTCGCACTGGTGGATGTGGGCGGTGCCGCCGCCGGCGACGATCTCCGCTTTCGTCTCCTCCAGCTTGTCGGCCGAGCGGGCGACCAGCAGCACCGTGGCGCCGGCGTCGGCGACCTTGACCGCGGTCGCTTTGCCGATCCCGGAAGACGCACCGGTGATGAGGACGATCTTGCCCCGCACCGCCCCCGCCAGCGAGCGGTCCTTGAACAGATCGGGGTCGAGGTTGCGCTCCCAGTAGTCCCAGACGCGCGCCGCGTAGCTCTCCAGCGGCGGCACCTCGATCCCGCTGCCCTCCAGAGCCGCCTGGGCGCCGCGGGAGTCGAACTGGGTCGGGTAGTCGATGTAGGTGAGGGTCTCCGGCGGCAGCCCGAGCTGGCCGATCCCGACCTTGACCGCCCGCTTCGCCGGCGGGAAGAGTCCGAGCGCGGTACGGATCGCCCCGGTCGCCGGCTCGGTCAGGTCGGTGCCCGCCCGGAACGCCATCTGCGGCGCGTCGGCGGCCTTGGCGAAGAGGTTGATCACCTCGCCGGCGGTCTTCGGGTTGGGATCGGTGAGGTGGAAAGCGCGGCCGTCGAGCTCGGGCTGGTGGGCGATGTGGTCGATCGCGGCGGCGACGAAGTCGACCGGGACGATGTTGATCTCGCCGCCTTCGATCCCAACCGTCGGCAGCCACGAGGGCAGCACCCGGCGCGCCCGCTGCAGCGCCTTGAAGAAGTAATAGGGGCCGTCGATCTTGTCGATCTCGCCGGTCCGCGAGTCGCCGACGACGATCCCCGGCCGGTAGACCCGCCACGGCCGCGCCGATTCCCGGACCAGCCGCTCGGACTCGTGCTTGGTGCGGAAGTAGGGGTTGTTGTCGAGCCGTTCGGCCTCCTCGAACATGTCCTCGCGCCATTCGCCCTTGTAGAGCCCGGCGGCGGCGATCGAGCTGACCTGGTGGAAGCAGCCCGCCTCGAGCGCGCCGGCGAGCTCGAGCGCGTGCCTGGTTCCCTCGACGTTGGCGATCTCCTGCGTTTCGGCGTCGGCGGTGATGTCGTAGATCGCCGCCAGGTGGAAGAAGTGGTCGATCTCGCCGCGCATCTCGACCATGTCCTCCTCGGAGACCGCGAGCCCGGCCTGCGTCAGGTCGCCGGCGACGGGGACGATCCGCGCCCCATCGGCGCCGAGACCGGTCCGCAACTCCTCGAGCCGGCCGCGCGAACCGGCCCGCACCAGGGCGTAGACGGTGCCCTCCCGCTGGAGCAGTTTCTGGACCAGATTGCGGCCGATGAATCCGGTCGCGCCGGTGACGAAATAGCTCATCGTCCATCAGGGTATCTCGGCGCGTAGCCCAGACGCTGCGTTTCATAGACTTAGGCGAAGAAATGCCAGAGACGGCCACCGTGCAGATAGCCATGCCCGAGATGGGCGAGTCGGTGACCGAGGGCATCGTTCTCGAGTGGCACGTCGCCGAGGGCGACTTCGTCAACGAGGGGGACACCGTTGTCGAGGTTTCGACCGACAAGGTCGACGCTGAGGTGCCGGCGCCGACCAGTGGGGTGATCACCAAGCTGCTGGTGCAGGTCGACGACGAAGTTCCCGTCGGGGCGCCTCTTGCTGAAATGGAAGCCGGGGACGGTGAGGGACCGAGCGGGCAGGCCGCGGGTCCTGTCGCCGCAGGGGACCCACCTCCCCCTCCGGTAACTAAAGCTTCCTCGGGGGAGGTCCCCCCTACGGCGCCACCCGCGTCAGAGACCGCTGGGAACGGCTCAGGGTCCGGGGCCGATGTCAAGGCGACGCCCGTGGCGCGCCGAGTGGCCGCTGCGAATGGCGTCGACCTTGCTTCCGTGAGCGGGTCAGGGTTCGGGGCCAAGGTCACTAAAGGCGATGTGCTCGCCGCCGGGGATGGGGCTGGGCAAAGGAACGGAGCCGCTGCGGTGGCCGCTCAAGGCGAGGCGAAGCAGTTGCGGGGGCCGGCGGCGATGCTGGCCAAGGCGATGGATGAGAGCCGGGCGGTGCCGACCGCTACCTCGTTCCGGACGATCTCCGTCGACACGCTGGACGCGAAACGGAAGGCGATCAACGCCGTCCTCAAAGACAAGGGTCTGAAGGTCTCCTTCACTCACCTAGTCGCCTGGGCGATCGTGCAGGCGGTCAAGGACTTCCCGGTGATGGTCCGCTCGTTCGAAGAGCGCGACGGCAAGTCCTACGCGATCGAGAACGGCCCGACCAACCTCGGCATCGCCGTCGACGTCGAGCGCAAGGACGGCTCCCACAGCCTGATGGTGCCGGCGATCAAGGGCTCGCAGGACCTCGACTTCGCCGGCTTCCACTCCTACTACGAGGAGCTGATCGCGAAGACCCGCGAGAACAAGCTCACCGCCGACGACTTCCTCGGCACCAACATCTCGCTGACCAACCCGGGCGGGATCGGCACCGTCGCCTCGGTCCCGCGCCTGCTCGCCGGCCAGAGCGCGATCATCGCCACCGGCTCGATCGCCTACCCGCCGGAGTGGCTGCACGCCTCGCCGGAACGGATCAAGCAGCTCGGCGTCTCGAAAGTGATGACGCTGACCTCGACCTACGACCACCGCGTGATCCAGGGCGCCGAGTCGGGCGCCTTCCTGCGCCGCCTCGAGCAGCTCCTGCAGGGCGAGGACGGCTTCTACGAGGCGGTCGCCGCCGACCTCGGGATCGACGCCACCGGCATCACCGCCGCCCACCCCGCCTCGGCCTCGCCGCTGCCGCTCAGCGCCGAGCCGCCGACCGCCGAACCGACCACCGCCCCCGGCGAGGTCGACGAGGAACTGCTGCAGGCGGTCCAGGCCGCGACCTCACTGCTGAAGGCCTACCGCACCCATGGCCACCTCGCCGCCCACCTCGACCCGCTCGGCTCCGAGCCCAAGGGCGACCCGGCACTGCAGCCGGAGAACGTCAACCTGACGCCGGAGCTGATGGCGCGGATCCCGGCCTCGATCCTGCGGATCGGCGTCCCCGGCGAAACCCTGCTCGAGGCGCTGCCGCGGATGCGGACCGCCTACTGCGGCACGATCGGCTACCAGGTCGAGCACCTCTCCTCCCATCAGCAGCGGATCTGGCTGCGGGAAATGATCGAGACCGGCGCCCACCGTCAGCCGCTCACCGACGATGAGAAACATCGCCTGCTGCACCGGCTGATCGACGTCTTCCAGTTCGAGCGCTTCCTCGAGAAGGCCTACCTCGGGCAGAAGATGTTCTCGATCGAGGGGCTCGACGTGATCGTCCCGATGCTCGACGAGCTGGTCACACTCTCCGGCCGCGCCGGCGCCGAGGAGGTCGTCTTCGGGATGGCCCACCGCGGGCGGCTCAGCGTCCTCGCCCACAACCTCGGCCGTCCGGTCGAATCGATCCTGGCCGAGTTCGAGGGCGCCAAGCAGCTCGGCGCCGTCAAGGCGGTGGCGGCGATCCCCCACGGCGGCACCGGCGACGTCAAGTACCACTACGGCCACCGAGGAACATATGAAACGTCGGTGGGCGAGAAGGTCTCGGTCCGGCTCTACCCGAACCCGAGCCACCTCGAGTTCGTCGACCCGGTCGTCACCGGCGGCGCCCGCTACCTGCAGTCGCAGATCGACGGCTCCGAGCTGACGACCGATCCGAAGCTCGCGGTCCCGGTCCTGCTCCACGGCGACGCCGCTTTCCCCGCCCAGGGCGTGGTCGCCGAAACCTTCAACCTGCAGGGCCTGCGCGGCTACAGCACCGGCGGCACCGTGCACCTGATCCAGAACAACCAGGTCGGCTTCACGACCGACCCCGAGGACTCGCGCTCGACCCCCTACGCCGCCGACATGGCGAAGGGCTTCAACGTCCCGATCATCCACGTCAACGCCGACGACGTCGAGGCCTGCAGCGCGGCGATCCGGCTGGCGATGGCCTACCGCGAGCGCTGGGGCCGCGACATCGTCATCGACGTCATCGGCTACCGCCGCTTCGGCCACAACGAGACCGACGAGCCGGCTTACACGCAGCCGGCGATGGCGGCGGCGATCAAGTCCCACCCCCCGGTCTCCGAAATCTACGCCGAGAAACTGATCACCGAGGGCGTCGTCAGCGCCGAGGAAGTCGGCCGCGAGTCCGAGCAGCGCCAGGAGGAGATGTCAGCAGCGCTGAAAGGCCTGCGCGAGAAGATGGAGGCGGGCGAATACGAGGACCCGACCGTCACCGGGGTCACCACCAGCACCGGCGAACTGCTCGACCGCAGCGCCAGCCCCCCGGTCGACACCAGGGTCCCGGCCGAGAAGCTGCGGGGCCTCAATGAGGAACTGCTGAAGACGCCGGAGGGCTTCAACGTCCACCGCAAGCTGCGGCGCCCGCTCGGGAAACGGGTCGACGCGCTCGAGCAGGGCGGAATCGACTTCGGCCAGGCCGAGGCGCTCGCCTTCGGCTCGCTGCTGACCGAGGGCGTCCACATCCGCCTCACCGGCCAGGACACCGAGCGCGGCACCTTCTCCCACCGCCACCTCGTCCTCCACGACGAGAACACCGGCCTCGAGTACACGCCGGTCCAGAACCTCGCCGATGCCACCGCCCCCTTCGAGCTCCACAACAGCCCGCTCTCGGAGATCGCCTGCCTCGGCTTCGAGTACGGCTACTCGGCGGCGACGCCGAACTCGCTCGTCCTCTGGGAGGCTCAGTTCGGCGACTTCGCCAACGCGGCCCAGGTGATCATCGACAGCTTCATCGTCTCCGGCGAGGCGAAGTGGGGCCAGACCAGCCGCCTGACGATGCTGCTCCCGCACGGGTACGAGGGCTCAGGCCCCGAGCACTCCAGCGCCCGGATCGAGCGCTTCCTCGCGCTCGGCGCCGAGGGCAACATCCGCATCGCCAACCCGACCACCGCCGCCCAGTACTTCCACCTGCTGCGCCGCCAGGCGCTGATCCGCAAGCCGCGGCCGCTGGTCGTCTTCACGCCCAAGGGCCTGCTGCGGCTCGACCGCGCGGCGTCCAGCCTCGAGCAGCTGACCGACGGCGAGCTCCAGTTCGTCCTCGACGACCCGAAGGCGGCCGAGCGCCGCGACAAGGTCGAGCGGCTGATCCTCTGCACCGGCAAGGTCTACTACGACATCGACGGGTCCGATCGCCGCGACGCCGCCGAGAACGTCGCGATTGCCCGCATGGAGGTCCTCTACCCGTTCGCCAAGGAGCGGCTGGAAGAGGTGATCGCCGCCTACCCGAACCTGAAGGAGATTGCCTGGGTCCAGGAGGAGCCGCGCAACATGGGCGCCTGGAAGGTGATGTCCCGCCGTTTCCCCAGCGTCCTGCCCGAGGGCGTCGACCTCACCTACATCGGCCGGCCCGGGCGGGCCAGTCCGGGTGAGGGCTACTCCGGTGCCCACGCGCTCGAGCAGGAGCGCATCGTGCTGACGGCGCTTACACCCGGCGCCTGAGGCGCGCCATGGCGCGCCCGTTCGAAAAGCCCGTTCCCGGACCCTTGTTCGTCTGGGTCAAGCGTTTCTCCTGGGTCGAGCTGGCGATTTTCGCCGGGCTGATCCTGTTCTGGCTGCTACCTGGCTATGACACCGAGACGATGGTGTTTGGTTGGGCACACGGCCTCGGGTTCGTCGCCCTCTGCATCGTTATCTGGATCGCCTGCGTCAAGCACGAGACCCCTTACACCCTGCTGGCCGCAACCCTTACCCCGGTTGGGCCGGTCGGAAGTGTGATCGGAATCGAACTGATCGAGCGCAGAGGTTGGGGGATTTCCCCACGGGATGCGCGAATCACCTCACCAGACGGTGACATTCGCAATGGCACGCAAAGCGCGCCCGATCGAACCTAAAACCGCTTGATTCCGCTTGACCGCGCGAAGGTCAGCCTGTATAGCTAAACGCTGACTGTTCCTCCGGGCAGTCCCGTCCAGGGGAACGGCCGCGTCGGCATCCCTCCCTGGCTACCGACGCGAAAGGTGCGGTGCGGGTCGCGCGGACCCCCCTGCCTCCCGCGGCCCCGCTGCGCCTACCCTTTTAGCTTGCGCAGGACGGTCTGCAAGATACCGCCGTTTATAAAGTAAGTCACCTCGTTCGGCGTATCCAGACGTACGGTCGCGGCGAACTCCTTGCTCGCACCGTCATCACTCGTCGCCGTAACGGTGAGGGTCTTCGCCTGACCTTCTTCGAGGTCGCCGAAGTCGAAGCTCTCCTTCCCCGTCAGGCCGAGCGACTCGATGCTCTCACCGTCGGCGAACTGCAGCGGCAGCACGCCCATCCCGATCAGGTTCGAGCGGTGGATGCGCTCGAAGCTCTCGGCGATCACCGCCCGAACCCCGAGCAGTTTGGTTCCCTTCGCGGCCCAGTCGCGCGAGGAACCGGAGCCGTACTCCTTGCCGGCGAGGACGACCAGCGGCACGCCTTCCTCGGCGTACTTCATCGCCGCGTCGTAGATCGCCATCTCCTCGCCGTCGGGAAAGTGGCGGGTGTAGCCGCCGGCTTTGTCGACGAGCTGGTTGCGGAGGCGGATGTTGGCGAAGGTGCCGCGGATCATCACCTCGTGGTTGCCGCGGCGGGCGCCGTAGGAGTTGAAGTCCCCCGGTTCGACCCCCTGCTCGATCAGCCAGCGGCCGCCGGGGCTTTCCTTTTTGATCGCGCCGGCGGGCGAGATGTGATCGGTCGTGATCGAGTCGCCGAGCACGGCCATCGCCCGGGCACCGGTGATCGGCTCGACCCCTGGCGGGTCGGCCGGCATCCGCTCGAAGAAGCTCGGCTGGCGCACATAGGTCGAGTCGGGCCAGTCGTAGCGGTCACCGGTCGGCACCACGACCGCGTTCCAAGCCTCGTCGCCGGCAAAGACCTCGGCGTAGTTGCGCTCGAACATCTCCGAGGCGACCGAGGCGCCGACGACTTGCTTGATTTCCTCGGCGTCGGGCCAGATGTCGCGCAGGTAGACGGGCTCGCCGTCGGAACCCTCGCCGAGCGGCTCGCTGGCAAGATCGATGTCCATCCGCCCGGCGAGCGCGTAGGCGACGACCAGCGGCGGGCTGGCCAGATAGTTCGCCTTCACGTCCTGGTTGATCCGGCCCTCGAAGTTGCGGTTGCCGGAGAGAACGGCGCAGACGGCGAGGTCCTTCTCGGCGATCGCGGCCGAGATCTCCTCCGCCAGCGGCCCCGAGTTGCCGATGCAGGTGGTGCAGCCGTAGCCGACGAGGTTGAACTGCAGAGCGTCGAGGTACTCGGTCAGGCCGGCGCGCTCGAGGTAGTCGGTGACGACGGTCGAGCCGGGGGCCAGCGAGGTCTTCACCCACGGCTTACGGCTGAGCCCGCGCTGGACGGCGTTGCGCGCCAAGAGCCCGGCTCCGACCATCACGCTCGGATTCGAGGTGTTGGTGCAGCTGGTGATCGCGGCGATCACGACCCGGCCGTGGTCGAGGTCGAACTGCTCGCCGCCGTCGACCATCGTGACGCCGATCGCGTCGTCGGTCAGCTTTCGCTCGGCGGTCGCGGTCGAGGCCCCGGTGACTGCCGGCCGCGGTTTGTCGCGCTCGTCGCTGTGGTCCTCGGCGGTCGGGTCGGAAGCGGGGAAGGTCTCCTCCAGCGCCTCGTCGAGGCCATTGCCCATCTGTTCCGCCGCCTCGGGGTCGAATTCCCCCATCGCCTCGAGGAACGCCTCCTTCGACTCCGACAGCGGCACCCGGTCCTGAGGCCGTTTTGGGCCAGCGATGCTGGGGACGACGTCGCCGAGGTCGAGCTCGAGCCGGTCGGAGAAGACCGGGTCCGGGGCCGACTCGTCGTGGAACATCCCCTGCTCGCGCGCGTAGGCGTCGACCAGCTCGATCGTCTCGGTCGGGCGGCCGGTGAGGTCGAGGTAGCGCAGGGTCTCGGCGTCGACCGGGAAGATCGCGCAGGTCGAGCCGAACTCCGGCGACATGTTGCCGAGCGTGGCCCGATCGGCCAGCCCCAGGGTCGGCAGGCCGGGTCCGTAGAACTCGACGAACTTGGAGACGACGCCGCGCTCGCGCAGCATCTCGGTCACGGTGAGGACGAGGTCGGTCGCCGTCGCCCCCTGCGGCAGTTCGCCGTCGAGCTTGAAGCCGACCACCTGCGGCAGCAGCATCGAGATCGGCTGCCCCAGCATTGCCGCCTCGGCCTCGATCCCGCCGACCCCCCAGCCGAGGACGCCGAGGCCGTTGACCATCGTCGTGTGCGAGTCGGTGCCGACCAGGGTGTCGGGGTAGGCCTGGAGGACGCCGCCGTTCTCGCGGCTGTAGACGACCTGGGCGAGATGCTCGAGGTTGACCTGGTGGCAGATCCCGGTCGCCGGCGGGACGACGCGGAAGTTGTCGAAGGACTGCTGCCCCCACTTCAGGAACGAGTAGCGCTCGAGGTTGCGCTCGAAGTCGCGCTCGGCGTTGAGGGCGAAGGCGCGCTCGTTGCCGAAGGCGTCGACCTGGACCGAGTGGTCGATCACGAGGTCGACGTCGACCAGCGGGTTGATCGCCGCCGGATCGCCGCCGATCTCCTCCATCGCGTCGCGCATCGCCGCCAGGTCGACGACGGCGGGGACGCCGGTGAAGTCCTGCATCAGGACCCGCGCCGGCTGGAAGGGAATCTCGACGCTGGGCTCGGCGGCCGCGTCCCAGCCGGCGATCGCCTCGACGTCGGCGGCGCTGACGGAGACCCCGTCCTCGAGCCGCAGCACATTCTCGAGCAGGACCTTGACGGAATAGGGCAGGCGGGCGACGTCGAACCGCTCCTGCAGCGAGTCCAGTCGGAACACCTCGTACTCGCGCCCGCTCACCGCGAGGGTGGAACGGGCGCCAAAGGAATCGCTGCTCATCTCTTGTCCTCCAAAGTCGTGGCCTACCTACCGCTTGTCCGCCTGTCCCGCCGCGACGTTGGCCGCTGCCTTCTGCCCTGCCCCCCCACTTGCAATCTTGACCGCGATCCCCGGGCTGGCCAGCGCGAAGTGCGCCAGCAGCCGCTGCTGGATCGGCGCCACCGTGACCTCGGTCCGGTTCTTCTCGATCGCGCCGAGGACCGCGTCGGCCACCTGCTTCGGTGAGCCGGTGCCGAGACCCGGAATCGGGTCGGCGCCCGAGTCCGCGTACATGCCCGCTTCGCGGATCGTCCCCGGCGAGACCAGCGAGACGCCGATCCCGACCGGGTCGAGGTCGGCCCGCAGGCCGAGTGCGAAGCCGCGCAGACCGAACTTGGTCGCGTTGTAGACGGAAGAGAGCGGCGTCGCCGACTTGCCCGAGAGCGAGGAGATGAAGACCATGTGGCCGGAGCCGCGCTCGACCATGCCCGGCTCCAGCGCCCGCGCCAGCAGCATCGGCGCCTCGAGGTTGACGCGCAGGGCGCGGGTCATCTCCTCGGCGCTGAACTGCGGCAGCCGTCCGGTGGCGGGCAGACCGGCGTTGGCGATCAGCACTTCGGCGTCGTCGGCCGCGGCGGCGAGCTGCTCGGCGGCACCGGGATCACCGAGGTCGGCGACGACGGTGCGGTGGTCGGAGCCCGGCAGCTCAGCAGCGAGCTGCTCCAGCGCCTCCGGCTTGCGCGAGCTGAGGACGAGGGTCGCGCCGCGCTCGGCGAGAGCCGTGGCGATAGCCCGGCCGAGGCCCCCAGTGGCGCCCGTAAGAAGTGCTGTGCGGCCGGCTAGCTCCATCCAAAAGCCAAGCTAGCAGCCGCGCAGCGACGGGGATTCCCCGCTCAGGCACGGATTCAGAGAAATATTTGCGTTCTGTGAGCAAAGCGCCTGAAGATGGTCTATGCTGCCGCCAGTTCGCAGGACCCGAAAAGCCGAGTCCCTAGCGCTACATAGGCGCAAGGGAACGGGGGAACCACGTTTTCGGGGCTAACCCGCCCGCTCTGGGTGGGGGCGCAGGCTCCTTTCGCGCCAGCCCGACAGCTAACCCCGTAGGCCGACAAAGGAGATCGGTTTGCTGTTGCACAGCTTCAAGTTGAAGGCAGGCATTGCTTTGGCGATGACCTTGGCGGCGATCGCAGTGATCGCGCCGGGCAGTGCCTCCGCCCAATGCACCGGCGGTGGCCTCTCACCAGCCGAAATCGACATCTGCACCCCGACCCAGAAAGCAAAGCTGCTTTCGAACGGGACGTTGGTCCCACCGAAGAGCGCACCCGGCCGGGTCAAGGCCGTGATCGCTGCGGCCAACAAGATCCAGGCCAAGCCCTACATCTACGGTGGCGGCCACGCCCGCTGGTGGGACAAAGGCTATGACTGCTCCGGCTCCGTCAGCTTCGCCCTCCACGGCGGCAAATTCCTCGAAAGCCCCCTCCCCTCCGGCTCGCTCGAAGGCTGGGGCCTGGAAGGCGAAGGCCGCTGGATCACCGTCTACGCCAACGCCGGCCACGCCTACGCCGTGATCGCCGGCGTCCGCCTCGACACCTCCGGCGACGAAGGCGGAGAAACCGGCCCCCGCTGGCATCTCGACCTCCGCGACAACATCGGCTACGTCGCGCGTCACCCGGCCGGCTTCTAGCTAGCGGTCGCATAACCGGCGCATTTCGGAGTCCTCGGTCGCGCCGCTCGGGTCACGCACGAA
>DATKIA010000137.1:0-20638 GCA_035509895.1 Solirubrobacterales bacterium | reverse complement strand
GGCCTTCATCGGCGGGATCGAGATCGCCAACTCCTTCAGCGAGCTCAACGACCCGGATGAGCAGAGGCGGCGGTTTGAGCAACAGGCGGCCGAGATCGCCCGCGGCGACGCCGAGGCGCAGCCGTTCGACGAGGCCTTCGTCGAAGCGCTGGAACAGGGGATGCCGCCGACCGGCGGCGTCGGCCTCGGCATCGACCGCCTGGTGATGATGCTGACCGGAGCTTCCTCCCTGCGTGAGGTCCTGCTGTTCCCGGCGATGAAAAGCTGAAAGGGATCAGGGGTTTGGGGAGGGTCCGGTGTCCCTCCGCCTGAAGCCGTCGCGCAGCTGATCGAGTTCCGGAGGCGCAACCGCTTGTCCGTGAGCTTCATTCGGAGGGACACCGGACCCTCCAACCGAATCCGGATCCCTAATCAGAGGCTGGCAGGGCGGAGCCGACCAAGGGCTGGAAGCTCCCACCCCTCCACGACCAACCTCCTTACGACTTCGCCGGTGCCGTTGCGGCGTCTTCGCGAGCCTCGCCGGAGAGCTGTTCGAAGTAGGTGTCGAGGTCTTTCGCCGACAGCCCCTGGGGTTCGGCCTCCAGCTCGGATTCGGCGACCGGGCCGGCGGGGCCGGCGACTACGGCGACCCGGTCGGAGCGCTTGCCGCCGTCGCCGAGGATGCAGAGGTTGCCTTCGCCGCCGCCCGGCAGCGGGCCGCTGAGGACGCGGTCGGGGCGGAACGGGAGCTTCGCCTCGACGTGGGTGGCGGCGAAGCGGAGCGGTTCCTCGAGCGCCATTTCCCGGCTCTTGGCGTAGCCGCGGTAGAAGGCCTCGGCGGCGCACTTCTTCGCCGTGCCCCGGACCTGGCTGCGGAAGACGAAGAAGAAGATGACCAAGATCAGGATGGCCTCGCCGATCGCCAGCGTCAGGTAGGCGTCGTTGGCGATCGCCGTGATCGGCAGCGCTGCCGCCGGCACGTTCAGCCCCAGCGCGATCAAAATCGCCCAGCGAAGCGCCCGCCCCAGGGCCCGCGGCGAGCCGTAGAGATGGCGGCGGAACTCGGCGTCGGCGGCGATCACCGTCGGGGGCGGCTCGATCTCGACCTCCGCTAGCGCTCGCTCGACCCGCGGGTCAGTTGCATTCGGGTCCTTTGCTGCCTGGGCGTCGCCGCTGTCGACCTCCTCCTCGGACTCGGTCCGGATCGCCCCGGCTAGGTGCGCCGCCTCTTCACAGAGCGTCGTCATCACCGCCGGGTCTTCGAGGTAGGACTTGCGGCCGACGCAGAGGACGCCGTTGGCGAGCTCGAAGCCGAAGTCGGTGTCGGAGCGTGCCAGCCAGTCGATCAGTGCCGGCGAGAGCAGTTGCTGGGTCCAGTTCTCGCTGGCGCCCTTGTAGCGGTAGCAGTGCGCGCCCTCGAGGCCCTTGTCGCCGCCGAGGTCGACCTTGACCATCTCCCCAACCTCGCCGCCGAAGCCGCTCATCTCGCTGCCGGCCCCGGCGAAGCCGAGCGCCGGCATGAAGCCGATGCTCTCCGGGATCGCGGTGACGACGATCGTGAAGAAGCGATGGTGGGTCTCGGTGTGGTTGTCGGAATCGGTCGTCGTGTAGGTGTAGGTGTAGTGGGCGAGGGTGCCCTCGACGCCGCCCGGGAGCGTGCCCTTGACGGCCCCCTCGACACGTCCGCCGCGGGTCAGCAGATTGCCCTGCTGGGGCAGGCCGGCGCTCTTTGAAAAGGCCAGGCCATGCGCTTCGCCGAGCTTCTCGAGCGGGGAGGCAGCGGACACGCAGCGATCCTATCCGTGCCTGCTCGGGCGATTTGTGGCTGGAAAGCGCAACTTGTGTCCCGAAAGCCCGCTCTTAGCGCACAGACCGGGTCACGAGCCGGGGGTCCGGTCTCGGTAGAGTTAAGGGACACATAGGCACCTTCCGATATCGATTGGGTGCTGTCGGTAGCAACTCGGGCCACCCGAGTTCAACCAGAAAAGGATTCATTTGTTCGAGCGATTCACCGAGCGAGCTCGTCAGGTCGTCGTCCTAGCGCAGGAGGAGGCCCGCACGCTCAAGCACAACTACATCGGCACCGAGCACATCCTGCTTGGGTTGCTGCGCGAGGAGGAGGGCCTGGCCGCCCGGGTCCTCGAGTCTCTCGACATCACCGTCGAACGCGTCCGCTCGCAGGTCGTCCGCATCGTCGGTTCCGGCGAGGAGGTCACCTCCGGCCAGATCCCGTTCACGCCGCGCGCGAAGAAGGTGCTGGAGCTGGCCCTGCGCGAGGCGCTCAGCCTCGGTCACAACTACATCGGCACCGAGCACATCCTGCTCGGCCTCGTCCGCGAGAACGAGGGCGTCGCCGCTCGCATCCTGCTCGACTTCGACGCCGACTCCGACAAGATCCGCAACGAGGTGATCCGGATGCTCTCCGGCCCCGGCGGCCGGCGCCAAGGTTCCGGCGGCGGTGGTGGCCAGGGCGAGGGCAAAAAGTCTTCGAAACTGCTCGACCAGTTCGGTCGCAACCTCACCCGCCTTGCCGAGGAGGGCAAGCTCGATCCGGTGATCGGTCGCGAGACCGAGATCGAGCGGATCATGCAGATCCTCTCCCGTCGCACCAAGAACAACCCGGTGCTGCTCGGTGAGCCCGGCGTCGGCAAGACCGCCGTGGTCGAGGGACTGGCCGCCCGCATCAACAAAGGCGAGGTCCCGGAGCTGCTGAAGAACAAACAGATCTACACGCTGGACCTGGCCGCCCTGGTCGCCGGCTCGAAGTACCGCGGCGAGTTCGAGGAGCGGCTGAAGAAGGTGATGAAAGAGATCACCCAGCGCGGCGACATCATTCTCTTCATCGACGAGCTTCACAACCTGGTCGGCGCCGGCGCCGCCGAGGGCGCGATCGACGCCGCCTCGATCCTGAAGCCGGCCCTGGCCCGCGGTGAGCTGCAGACGATCGGCGCCACCACGCTCGACGAGTACCGCAAGTACCTCGAGCGCGACTCGGCGCTGGAGCGCCGCTTCGCCCAGATCCGGGTCGACCAGCCCTCGCCGGAGGACACCGTCCGGATCCTCGAGGGCCTGCGCGAGCGCTACGAACAGCACCACCGGGTGACGATCAACGACGAAGCGCTGGCCGCCGCCGCCGAGCTCGCCGACCGCTACATCTCCGACCGTTTCCTGCCCGACAAGGCGATCGACCTGATCGACGAGGCCGGTTCGCGGATGCGGATCAAGTCGATGTCGACGCCGCCGGTCTACCGCGACCTCGAGGAGGAAATCGAGACGACGCGGCGCGACAAGGAGGCCGCGATCGAGGCCCAGGAGTTCGAAAAAGCCGCCAACCTGCGCGATCAGGAGCGCCAGCTCACCACCAAAAAGCGCCAGCTCGAAGACGAGTGGGCGGAGGGCGAGAACGGTGAGCGCCCGGTCGTCGGCGAGGAGGAGATCGCCGACATCGTCTCGATGTGGACCGGCATCCCGGTCTTCAAACTGACCGAGGCCGAGACCAAAAAGCTGATCCGCATGGAGGAGGAACTGCACAAGCGCGTGATCGGCCAGGAGGTCGCGATCACCGCCGTCTCGAAAGCGATCCGCCGCTCCCGCGCCGGGATCAAGGATCCGAAGCGGCCGGCCGGCTCGTTCATCTTCCTCGGCCCCTCCGGGGTCGGCAAGACCGAGCTCGCCCGCACCCTCGCCGACTTCCTCTTCGGCGACGAGGAGGCGATGGTCCGGATCGACATGTCCGAGTACATGGAGAAGCACGCGGTCAGCCGCCTGGTCGGCTCGCCCCCGGGCTACATCGGCTACGACGAGGGCGGCCAGCTGACCGAGGCCGTGCGCCGCAAGCCGTACTCGGTGCTGCTGCTCGACGAGATCGAGAAGGCGCACCCGGATGTCTTCAACATCCTCCTGCAGATCCTCGAGGACGGGCGCCTGACCGACGCCCAGGGCCGCACGGTCGACTTCCGCAACGCGATCGTGATCATGACCTCGAACATCGGCGCCTCGGAGATCTCGAAGAACACCTCGATCGGGTTCACCGTCTCCGACGAGACCGGGATGTCCTACGACGACATGAAGAACCGGATCATGGGCGACCTGAAAAAAGTCTTCCGGCCCGAGTTCCTCAACCGGATCGACGAGGTGATCGTCTTCCACAAGCTTTCCAAGGATGAGGTCAAGGAGATCATCGACCTGATGATCGCCCGCGTCCGCGTCCAGGTCGCCGAGCACGAACTGCAGCTGGAGCTGACCGACGAGGCGAAGGACATCCTCGTCGAGAAAGGCTGGGACCCGTCGATGGGCGCCCGCCCGCTGCGCCGTGCGATCCAGCGCTACATCGAGGATCCGCTGGCCGACGAAGTCTTGCGCCAGGGCCCGATGACCCCGGGCTCGACGGTGATGGTCAGCCGCGACGCCGCCGGCGACGAGGAAGACAAACCGCTGAAGCTGGAGATCATCGCGCCGAAGAAACCGGCGGCGAAGCCGAAGCAGAAACCGGAGCCGGAGAAGGTCGGCGTCGGCGCCAAGCAGGGCGACGGCGGTGGCGAGGGCGGCTCCGACGGCGACGACGATTCGCCGCACGACGACGCCGGCTCCTGAGCCGGCGTAGGTCGAGGACCCGCCCTTGAAGGAACCCGGCCGCAGCGCGATCGGCACCTGGAGCGGCGGCCGCTTCCTCCATTTCGGTGAGGCGATCGACGAGGACCGGCTGGTCTCGCTGCTGCGCCCGGGCGACGGCATCGACACCGTGCTGACCGCCGACGCCTACGGCCAGGGCGACGCCGACCGCGTGCTCGGGCGCGCCCTGGAGGACGCGCTGCGCGACTCCTACAGCCTGATCGGCGCGATCGGCCACGACTTCTACGAGGGCGAGCGCAACGGCCCCAAGGGCTTCCCGCGCTTCACCGACCCCGCCCTGCGAGGCCCTGATGACTACGCCGGCTATCTGCGGATGGCGACCGAGGCGAGTTTGGAGCGGCTCGGCGTCGACTCCTTCGACGTCCTCCTGCTCCACAACCCCGACCGCACCGGCTACTCGAGCGAGGTCGTTTGGGATGGGATGGCGGCGTTGCGCGAGGCCGGCCTGACGGCGCGGATCGGCGTCGCTCCCGGGCCGGCGAACGGCTTCACCCTCGACCTGATCTCCTGTCTGGAGCGATTCGGCGACCGGATCGACTGGGCGATGATCATCCTCAACCCGCTCGAGCCCTGGCCCGGTGAGCTCCCTCTCGACGCCGCCGCGCGCCACGAGGTCAAGGTGCTGACCCGGGTCGTCGACTTCGGCGGAATCTTCTGGGGCGACATGCGGGCGGGGATGGAGCTGGGGCGGACCGACCATCGCTCGTTCCGACCGGCTGGCTGGATCGAGGCGGGGCTGGAGAAGCTGGCGCAGCTGCAGCCATTCGCCGAGCGCGCCGGCCTGACTCCGATCCAGCTCGCCTGCCAGTGGAACCTCGCCCACCCGGCGGTCGAGTGCGTGGCCCCGACCCTGATCCAGGAGCAGGGTCCCGACGCCCGCCCGATCGAGGACAAGCGCGCCGACCTGGCGGCGCTGCCGGCCGAGATCCGGCTCAGCGCCGAGGACGTCGCCGCGATCCGCGCGATCGGTGACAACGCCAACTGCATGACGCTCAAGGGCGGCAGCGTCGAACACGAGGGCGAGCAGCTGCCGGACCGCTGGACCCTCGACGAGGATCTGGTCGCCGTCGGCGACCGCTGGGGGATCGACCCCCGCCGCGACCTGGTCGCCACGCACTAACGACCACCGCTGCGCGTACTCTGCCGCGCGTGAACCGCAAGTGGTGGACCCTCGCTGGGGCGTGCGCCGGTCTCTTTCTCTTGATGCTGGACTCGACCGTGGTGGCGCTGGCGCTGCCGGTCATCCACCACGAGCTCGACGCCTCCTCGGAGGCGCTGCAGTGGATGATGAACGGCTATCTGCTGACGATCGCGATCCTCGTCATCAGCGCCGGCCGGCTCGGCGACATGTTCGGTCGCAAGCGCGCCTTCCTGATCGGGATCGTCTTCTTCGCCGCCGGCTCGGTCGTCTCGGCGACGGCCGCCAGCCCGGAGATGCTGATCGCCGGCCGGGTCGTCCAGGGGATCGGTGCGGCACCGATGTTGACGCTCTCGCTGGCGCTGATCTGCAACGTCTTCCCGGGGCGGGCGGAGCAGGCGAGCGCGCTTGGGATCTGGGCCGGGGTCTCGGCCGTCGCGCTGGCGATCGGGCCGCTGGCCGGCGGCGCCCTGATCGAACTCGACTGGCGGGTGATCTTCTGGGTCAACCTGCCGATCGCCGTTCTCGGGTTCGCGATCATGGCGCTGGCGGCGCCGGAGTCGACCGACCCCGGCTCCGGCACGAGGATCGATTGGAGCGGCCTTGCCCTGCTCAGCGCCGGCCTCTTCGCCGTCGTCCTGGCGCTCGTCGAGGCCGATGCCTGGGGCGGCGGGACGGCGCTCGCCGTCGGCCTCTTCGGCGGGCTGGCTCTGCTCGTCTTCACCTTCGTCGAGCGCCGAGTTCGCGATCCGCTGGTCGATCTGGCGCTGTTTCGCAACGGGCCCTACTTCGGCGCCACCGCCGCCGCCTTCGCCCTCGTCGGCTCCTACTGGGCGGTGATGTTCTTCCAGCCCCAGTACCTGCAGGACGCGCGCGGCCACTCCGCGGTCGAGAGCGGGCTGCTGATCCTCCCGATCACGGTGCCGATGATCTTCATCTCGCCCTTCTCCGGGCGCCTGATCGGCCGCTTCGGGGCGCGCCGGCTGATGACGACCGGAATGGTCCTCGGCGCGGTAGGGATGCTGGTCCTGACCCAGATCGACGGCTCGACTCCCTACGGGACGCTGCTCGTCGGCTATCTCCTGTTCGGGATCGCGCTCGGCTTCGTTTACGCGCCGATGTCGACCGCGGCGATGGCGGCGATGCCGGCCGAGAAGGTCGGGATCGCCGCCGGCGTGCTGGCGATGAACCGCCTCGTCGCCGGCGCGGTCGCGCTGGCGGCTAGCGGCGCTGTGTTCCACGCTCTGCTGGGCGACGGCGACTCGTTCGCCGACGCCGTCGCCGGCTCGACCTGGGTGGTGGTCATGCTCTGTGCGATCGGTGCCGTGCTGACCTGGGCCTTCGTTCGCGACCCGGCGCCGCCCAAGGGCCCCGATCCAGCCGTGGCGGGCGATCCCGCGCCCGAGCAGATGCGGCACCATCAGCACCACCGCAGGTTCCACCTCTGAGCGCTGGGGCCGGGCGCCTGCGACCACGCTTGACAAAACTTAATCCGACCTGTCCACTCGGGTATGGGGAGACCGCATTCCAGAGCGCTTTTTGCCATCCTCTTACTTGATGCCTTCACTGTCCGGGGATGAGCTTCATGAGTTGTCTGAACGCCAAGATCCCCGCCTACTGAGAGCCCTCGATGTCGTCGCGCCCGGTGGCGCTCTGCGCGAGGGAATCGACAACATCGTCCACTCGCGGACTGGCGGTCTGATCGTCGTCGGCGACCTCGACGACATCTCCCACCTGCTCTCCGGCGGCATCAAGCTGGACATCGACTACACGCCGGCGATGCTCTACCAAGTGGCGAAGATGGACGGCGCCATCGTCCTCAACGGTGAGGCGACGACGATCGCCTGGGCCAACGTCCAGCTGATGCCGGACCCCACGATCCTCTCCTCGGAGACCGGGACCCGTCACCGCACGGCAGAGCGAGTCTCCAAACAGACGACCGCCCTGGTGATCGCGATCTCCCAGCGCCGCGACGTCGTCTCGCTCTACGTCGAGGGCGCCAAGTACATCCTTCAGGACATCCCCGCGGTGCTGGCCAAGGCGAACCAGGGGCTGGCGACGCTGGAGAAGTACCGCGAGCGCCTCGACCAGGTTACGGCGCGGCTGACCGTGCTCGAGTTCGAGGGCGGCGGCGTCCTCCACGATGCACTCGCCGTCCTGCAGCGGTCCGAGCTGGTGACCCGGATGGCGGTCGAGGTCGAGCGCTACATCGTCGAGCTCGGAACCGAGGGCCGGCTGATCGAGATGCAGCTGGAGGAGACGATGGTCGGCGTCGCCGCCGACAAGACGGCGCTGATCCGCGACTACTCCGTCGAGGACTCCGAGCAGAATTTGACCGCGGTCCTGCAGGCGCTGAGCCGGATGCCGCACCAGGACGTGCTCGACTTCGGTCGCCTTGCCGAGCTGCTCGGCTACGACCGCAAGCTGAACACGCTCGACTTCCCCGTCGCCCCGCGCGGTTACCGCGTGCTGGGCAGGGTTCCGAGGATCCCCAAGCTTGTCGTCCAGAAGATCACCCATGAGCTGGGCGGGTTGGAGGAGGTCCTGGCGACCTCCGATGCCGACCTCGCCGCCGTCGACGGAGTCGGCCCCACCCGGGCCAAGGACATCCGCGAGGGCCTGCGCCGGCTCCAGGAGGTCGAGCTGGTCGATCGGTACTTACAGAGTTGACGGCGAAGTGCCGTCGGAAAAAGACGAAAGGAGCCACCGATTTCCGAGCTAGATGAGGCGACCATTGAAGAGGTCTTCGAGGAAGACGTCGTTTACGTCTGTGACTTCGAGGAGGGTGACAAGGTCGTCTATCCGCACCATGGCGCGGGTCTGGTGATGACCAAAGAGACCCGTGAGCTGATGGGTAGCGAGCGTGAGTACCTGACGATCAAGATCCTCCACAACGAACTCACGGTCATGGTGCCCACCGAAAATGCCGGCAAGGCCGGCCTGCGACGCGTGATCGACGAGGAGGAAATCAAGAAGGTCACAAACGTCCTCACCGATGACGTGTCGGAGATGCCGAAAAACTGGAACCGGCGCTTCAAGTACAACCGCGAGAAGATCAAGACCGGTGACGTCTTCGAGCTTGCCGAGGTCGTTCGCAACCTCGCCATCCGCGAGATGGAGAAGGGCCTGTCCACCGGTGAGAAGCAGATGTACACGCGGGCGAAGAAGATCCTCGCCTCGGAGTTCATGTACGCGCTCGACAAGGACGAGGAGGGCGCTGAGGAATACCTGGACGGACTGCTGGAGGAGCGCTTCGCCACCACGGCGTAGCGCCCTCGGCCGCGGGGCTCAGGCGTGAGCTCCGCGGCAGCAGTAACCGCAGTCATCGCGGCCGCCGGCTCCGGGGAGCGACTCGGAGCCGGTAGCCCGAAGGCGTTCGTGCCCTTGGCGGGGCGGCCGATGGTTGCTTGGTCGCTCGAGGCGTTCGCCGCTTGCGATCGGGTGCAGGCCGTGGTTGTGGCTGTGCCGCCGGAGGTTCTGGCCGAGGCGGGTGAGTCGTCGAGCCGTCTGCCGGACATCCGGCAGGCAGGTCCGGCAGACGGCTCGACGGCCGTGATCGCGGGTGGGGTTACGCGGGCGGAGTCGGTCTCCAATGCGCTTGCCGTCGTCGAGACGGAGATCGTCGCGATCCACGATGCGGCCCGTCCCTTGGTGACTGCTCAGTTGATCGAGGGACTGATCGGGCGCCTCGAAGAGGCGCCCGAGGCCGACGCCGTGATCCCGGCAGAGCCCATCACCAACACGGTCAAGCGGGCCTCTGAGAAATCGATGCGGCAGTTGAGCACCAATACGGTGTCGAATTGCCGCATCGTTTCGGAGACGCTGGATCGCAGTGAGTTGTGGGGAGCGCAGACGCCGCAGGTGTTTCGGACGCAGGCGCTGCGCGAAGCGCTGGCGAGTGACCTCGAGGCGACGGACGAGGCGATGCTGATCGAGCGCGCCGGCGGCACGGTCCTGATCCACCCGTCGGGGCCGGAGAACCTCAAGGTCACGACCCCGCTCGACCTCAAAATCGCCGAATTGCTCCTCACCGAGCGTGGTTGAGCTTCGTCTCGCTATGCGGGACTAACCTCAACCACGGCGGGGTTTGTCGGTCATCAGGACCCAGACCAGGGCGGCGGCGAAGGTGAGCTGGCCGACGCCGAAGGCGGTGCCGAGGTTTTTCGCTCCGAGCAGGAGGGCGAATCCGGTTCCGATGCCGAAGGCGAGCGCGAGGATGAGCAGCTGGCGGCCCATGCCGCGGGAAGTCTAGGCGTCGGACGCCGCCGGAGACGCGGTTGTCCTAGGCTCGCAGGATGCTCACCGACTACCACCTCCACTTGCGACCGGATGACGGGGACACGCCGGCCGCGCGCTACTTCACTGCCGAGAACGTCGATCGTTATCTCGCCGCTGCCGCGGCGGCCGGAATCGAGGAGCTCGGCGTCTCCGAGCACGTCTACCGCTTCCGCCAGGCGCTCGACCTCTGGCGCCACCCGCTCTGGATCGAAAACGCTCACGACGACCTCGACGCCTACTGCGCCTTCGTCCGCACGACCGCGCTGAAGTTGGGGATCGAGTGCGACTTCATCCCCGGTACCGAGGAGCGCACCGCCGAGCTGCTCGGGGCGCGCGAGTTCGACTACGTCGTCGGCTCGGTCCACTTCATCGGCGAGGGCGACAACGCAGTCGACCACGAGGGCTGGGACGTCTGGGAGGGGAACGACCCGGACGAGATCTGGCGCCGCTACTTCGAGATGCTCGCCCAGTGCGCGCGCAGCGGCCTCTACGACATCCTCGCCCACCCCGACCTGGTCAAGGTCTGGGGGCGGGCCCGGCCGCTGCCAGAGATGGACCTGCGCGCCTACTACGAGCCGGCGGTGGAAGCGATCGCCGAGAGTGGGATCGCGGTCGAGCTCTCGACCGCAGGCTTGCGCAAGCCAGTCGGCGAGCTCTACCCAGCCCGCGAGTTCGCTGAACTCTGCGTCGAAGCGGGGGCCTCGTTTGCGCTCTCCTCTGACGCTCACCTTCCGGAGCAGGTCGGCTTCGAATACGACCGCGCCGTCGAGTTCCTCGACTCGCTCGGGGTCGAGGAGATCTGCGTCTTCGAGGGTCGGCGCCGCAGCCTCGTCCCGCTCGGCAGCCGGGTCGGATGATGATCGGGATCGGCTACGACAGCCATCGATTTGCCGCTGGTCGGAAGCTCGTCCTCGGCGGGGTCGAGATCGAACACGAGCTGGGATTGGAGGGCCACTCCGACGCCGACGTTCTCACCCACGCGGTGATCGACGCCCTGCTCGGCGCCAACGGCGGCGGTGACATCGGCACCCTGTTCCCGGACGACGACGAGCGTTGGCGCGGCGCCGACTCGATCGACCTGCTGCGGACCGCCGTTGGCACCGTCGCCGGGATGATCGTCAACGTCGACGCGACCCTGATCTGCGAGCAGCCACGGCTCGGTCCCTACAAGGAGGAGATGGCGCGGAACCTGGCCGAGGCGACCTCGGCCCGGGTCAGCGTCAAGGCGACGAGCAACGAGGGGATGGGTTGGATCGGTCGCGGCGAGGGCATTGCCTGTATCGCGGTCGCGCTGGTGCAGGGCGAGTAGCGCTGAGCGAATAGTCTTCATCGCTCGATGGCGAATTCGACCGTCAGTCCAGCGGCTCTCAGGGAAACTCTCGCCGACTCGGCTTTCGAGGCGAAGGTCCTGCACGAAGCGGGGATCCTCGCTCCGATGCGCCCGGACAAGGCACTGCGGATCGGCGCCGCCTTCCTGCGCTGGGGCGCGTCGCCGGCAACCGGCGTCACCACCGCCGCGATCCACCACCCGCACGAGATCGCCGTTATCGACGAACGCGGCTCACTGACCTGGGAGCGGCTGCACCGGCGCTCCAACGCGCTTGCCCACTCCTTTGCGGCGATGGGGATCGGGTACGGCGACGGGGTCGGGATCATGTGCCGCAACCACCGCGGCTTCATCGAGGCGACCCTGGCGGCGGCCAAGCTCGGCGCCAGCGCCCTCTACCTGAACACGATGTTCGCCGGCCCGCAGCTGGTCGAGGTGACCCGCCGCGAGGGGCCGAAGGCGCTGGTCTACGACCAGGAGTTCACGGCGCTGCTGGAGGGCGTCGACGACTCGGTCGAGCGCGTCGTCGGCTGGGTCGACGAGGACTCGGTGGGGGCGCTGACGATCGACAAGCTGATCGCCGCCGGCGACGACTCCGACCTGAAGCCGCCGCCCGAGAAACCGCGCTTCGTGATCCTCACCTCCGGCACGACCGGCACTCCCAAGGGCGCTCAGCGCAGCAGCCCCGACGGGCTCTTCACGCTCGCCTCGCTGATCGACAAGATCCCCTTCCGCAGCGGGCAGACGATGATGATCGCGGCGCCGCTCTTCCACTCCTGGGGCTTCTTCCACTTCGTGATGAGCCTGCCGACCGCCGCGACGATGGTGCTGCGGCGGCGCTTCGACCCGGAGGAGACGCTGCGCGCGGCGGAGCGCCACCGGGCCGACGTCCTCGCCGCGGTACCGGTGATGGTGCAGCGGATTCTCGCCCTGCCGGACGAGACCCTCGACCAGTACGACCTCTCCTCGCTGAAGATCACCTCGCTCTCGGGTTCGGCTCTGCCTGGCGATCTGGCGATCGCCTGGATGGATCGCTTCGGCGACACCGTCTACAACCTCTACGGCTCGACCGAGGTCGCCTACGCGACGGTCGCCACCCCGGCCGATCTGCGCGCCGCGCCCGGCACCGCCGGCACGCCGCCCCGGGGGACGATGGTCAAGCTCTACGACGAGAACGGCGTCGAGGTCCCGCCGGGGGGCGTCGGTCGCATCTTCGTCGGCAACGAAATGTCGTTCGAGGGCTACACCGGCGGTGGCAACAAGGAAGCGATCGACGGCCTCCTCTCCAGCGGCGACGTCGGTCACTTCGACGCCGCGGGCCGCCTCTTCATCGACGGTCGCGACGACGAGATGATCGTCTCCGGCGGTGAGAACGTGTTCCCGCGTGAGGTCGAGGACCTGCTCGCCGACCTCGACGGAGTCCACGAGGTGGCCGTGATTGGCGTCGACGACGAGGAGTTTGGCCAGCGCCTGAAGGCGTTCGTCGTGCTTGTGGACGGTGCCCAGGTCGGTCCCGACCAGATCAACGCCCACGTCAAGGCCAACCTGGCGAGCTACAAGACGCCGCGCGAAGTCGAGTTCCTCGACGAGTTGCCCCGCAACGCCACCGGCAAGGTCTTGAAGCGCGAGCTGAAGGCGCGCGAGACCGAGCAGCGGTCCGCCTGACCGGGTAGTTTGCCTGGGAATGAGCGACCCAGCCAGGCAGCTGAGGGTAGTCGGAGAGGCATCGCAGACCATGCACGGGGTGGCCCAGCAGGCGCTGGACTGGGTCCGGGTCAGCGAGGAGCGCGTCGCTGCCGCCGAGGCGAGAACCGAGAAGGTCCGCGAGGCGCTGAAAGAGCGCGCGATGGAGACCGTCAAGAGCTTCTCTGAGGAGGCGCGCGAGCGAATCGCCAAGGAGCGCGCCGCGCGCAAGCAGGCCGAGGCGAAGCTGAGTGGCGCCGAGCAAGGTCGCGACCGAGCGGAGAAGTCCTTCGAGGAGTTGCAGCAGCGGACCGAGGCCGAGCGCGAGCAGTTGGTCGCGCAGGCCAGCGAGGCGCGCAGCGAGGCCGAGACGACCGTCGCCGCGGTGCGCAAGGGGGCCGAGCAGACGGTCGCCGAGTCGCGCGCCGCCGTCGACCGCGAGGTCGACCTGCAGGTCGAAAAGGCGCGCGAGCAGATCGAAGGCGAGGCCGACCGCCGGGTTGCCGCCGCCGAGCAGCGCGCCGCCGATGCCGAGGCCGCCACGGCCGAGGCGCACGAGTCGACGGTGCGGCTCGAGCGGGAAATCGAGCAGCGGGTGATGGACGGCACCGAGGAGATCCGCAAGGAAGCCGAGGACAGCGTCCGCAAACTGGTCGAGAAGGTCGAGCGCAGCGCCGCCGACGCGGCCCGTGCTCGCGCCGAGGATCAGATGAAGGTCGAGTCCGACCGGATCCGGGTTCAAGCCCAGCGCCGTGAGGAGCGCGCTCGCGACGCGACCGAGAACGAGATCAAGGCCAGCGCCAACAAAGCGCGGCGCGAGGCCCAGGCCGCCGCCGACGAGTCGGCGCCGAACTGGCTGCGCAGCGAATCCGCCGCGACGACGAGCGGCTACCGGACCTTC
The DNA here is from genome assembly GCA_035509895.1 of Solirubrobacterales bacterium. Classification (GTDB taxonomy): domain Bacteria; phylum Actinomycetota; class Thermoleophilia; order Solirubrobacterales; family 70-9; genus VAYN01. The sequence continues at coordinate 6,700 of DATKIA010000137.1, read as the reverse complement.
TAACCTCAGCCTCGCGATGCGCGAGGTGACGATCAGGGACACGCTGAGCGGGGAGCGTCGGCCGCTCGACCCGACCCGGGAGGTCGGTATCTACGCCTGCGGCCCGACCGTCTACAGCCGCATTCACATCGGCAACGCCCGCCCGTTCGTTGTCTTCTCCCTGTTCGCTCGCTTCCTGCGCTCCGAGGGGTACGAAACGAAGCTGGTCGTCAACGTCACCGACGTCAACGACAAGATCTACGCGGTCGCGGCGCAAACGGGGGAGCCCTCCGACCGGGTCGCGCAGCGGATGACCGCCGCCTATTTCGAGGACACCGATCGGCTTGGGGTTGGCCGCCCGGACGCCGAGCCGCTGGCGACGGAGAGGATCGCCGGCATCATCGCCCTGATCGATGAGCTGGTCGCCTCCGGCCACGCCTACGAGTCGGGTGGCGACGTCTACTTCCGCGTCCGCAGCTTCGACGACTACGGCAAGCTCTCCAACCGCCGCTTCGAGGACATGGACCAGGGCGAGGAGGCGGGCTCGGCCTCGCTCAAGGAGGACCCGCTCGACTTCGCCCTTTGGAAGGCGCACAAGGAGGGCGAGGACACGCGCTGGGACTCGCCCTGGGGGCCGGGACGCCCCGCCTGGCACATCGAGTGCTCGGTGATGGCCGAGCAGGAGCTGGGCGCCTCCTTTGCGATCCACGGCGGCGGCTCCGACCTCGTTTTCCCCCACCACGAGAACGAGATCGCCCAGTCCGAGGCGGCCGGCCGCCCGTTCGCGCGGGCCTGGATGCACAACGGGATGGTCGAGACCGACGCCGAGAAGATGTCGAAATCGGAGGGCAACATCTTCCAGTTGAAGGAGGCGCTCGATCGCTACGGCCGCGAGGCGGTGGTCCTCTACCTGATCTCTGGCCACTATCGGCAACCGCTGGCCTTCGGGCCGGAGCAGATGGAGCAGGCCGTTGCCATGACCGAGAGGGTGCGGAACTTCTTTCGAGGGCCTGGCGGGGCAGGCGATGCGGAGCGTCTGGGAAGGTTCAAGGACGCTCTGGCCGATGACTTCAACACGCCGAAAGCCCTGGCCGAGGTGTTCGAGCTGGTGGGGGAAGCGAACCGGGGTGAGGGCTCCGATGGCGATGCCGTTCCCGCCGTTCCCGTCCTGATGGAGATGCTCGAGCTCATCGGCCTCAGCTCCCTTACCCAGCCGGATCAGGGTGCTGAGGCCGACTCCGCTGCGGGAAAGCTGATGGCCGAGCGGGAGGAGGCCCGGGCGGCGAAGGACTTCGAGCGAGCCGATGAGATCCGGGACCGGCTGGCCGAGATGGGGTGGACGGTGCGGGATTCGGCCGCAGGTCCGCGGCTCGTGCCGCGATGACCGACTTCGTCTACGGCAAACAGCCCGTCCACGAGGCGGAGCGGGGGAGGCGAAAGGTCCACCGCGTCTGGCGCGCGCCGGCGACGTCGGCTGAGGAGCTGGAGCGGCTCTGCGGCTCGCCTGATCACCAAGGCGTCGTCGCCGAGGTCGACCCTTATCCGTACGGGGACCCGGTGGCGTTGCTACGGGGTGAGGCGCCGTTGCTGGTCGCGCTCGACCAGGTCCAGGACCCGCGCAACCTCGGCGCCGTCTGCCGCTCCGCCGAGTTCGCCGGCGCCGCCGGCGTGATCGTCCCCGAGCGCCGCTCGGCGACCGTCACCGCCGTCGTCTGCAAGACCTCCGCCGGTGCCGTCGAGCACATTCCCGTCACCCACGTCCGCAACCTCGCCGACTGGCTGGCTGCGGCGAAGGACGCCGGCTTCTGGATCTGGGGTGCTGACGCCGAGGCCGACGCGACCCCTTGGTCGGTCGATCTGACCGGTCCCACGGTCCTCGTCATGGGCGGCGAGGGCAAAGGCCTCCGCCCCCGGGTCGCGAAGTCCTGCGACGGCCTGATCGGACTGCCGCAAGGCGGCCAGATCGACTCCCTGAACGTCTCCGCGGCCACCTCAGCGCTGCTTTTCGAGGCGCTGCGCCAGCGCTCCTAGGTCTCCGCCGGGGTCCTTCTCGGGCCGGGCAGATGCAACGGCGATTGCAAAAAGTCGCAATTTGGGGTTGACAGAACTCCGCCTAGCGGTAAACATGGCGCCCACATAAGGTTGAACCTCAGCTTGAGTCTGAGGCAGCAAAGTAAATAGTCGGCGCTCCTGGGGAGGTAAGCGGCGTCACGACCCTTCAGCAAGGAGAAGGATCTGTGGCTCTATCTACGCCTACGCAAGCGGTCCGGCAGCCAGCAGCCGGACGTTCCTCCCAGGGTAACCCTCAAGCTGAGCTTGATGATCACTATCTGGTCGCCCTCGCCAAGGAGGGCCGCCCCGACGCCTACGACATGATCGTTCGCCGCTACCGCGGCTTCGTCCGTCTCAAGGCTTCGTCTTACTTCCTCCTCGGCGGCGAGTCCGACGATCTGATCCAGGAGGGCCTGCTCGGCCTCTACAAGGCGATCCGCGACTACCGCACCGACCGCGAGTCGAGCTTCCGCAACTTCGCCGAGCTCTGCATCACGCGGCAGATCATCACCGCCGTCAAGACGGCAACCCGCAACAAGCACACCCCGCTCAACCAGTACGTCTCCTTCAGCCAGACGCCGGCCGCCGCCGGCGACTCGGAAACGACCCTCGACGAGATCCTGCCGGGACCGAGCGTCCACGACCCGGTCAACCAGGTGATCGCGACCGAAGAGCTGGAGAGCCTTGTCTCCTGCCTGTCCGGTGTCTCCGGCGTCCTCTCGGAGCTCGAGAGCCGCGTCCTCTCCCTTTACCTCGACGGGCACTCCTACGAGGCGATCGCCGAGAAGCTGGAGTGCGACACGAAGACGGTCGACAACGCCCTGCAGCGGGTCAAGCGCAAGGTCGGCACTCACCTCGCCAGCCGCGAGGTCGCCGCCTGAGGCCGTCCGCCCTGCGCATCTCTGCGTCCCCGCCCGCTCGCGTGCAGAGCACGCTTCGCTCCCTGCGTCCTTGATCTGCTTGCCCGGTCGGCCTCAGTCCCTTTCCATGTCGGCGAGCACGTAGTCGAGCAGATCGCGCCCGTGGTCCGAGGCGACGGCGACGTCGTCGGCCTTGACTCGGACCCGGTGCAGCGACTGCATGCGGAGAACGTCGCCGTCGGTGCGGTTGTTGGGGAAGACGCCGGAGTAGGAGACGCCGAGCCGCTCTAGGTCGTCGGCGACCAGCGCCGTCGCCGGCTGCTCCAGCGGCAGGTCGACGTAGACGGCGTCGAGGCCGAGGCTGTGGAAGAGGTGACGCCGCTCGGCGCTAATAGCCGCCTCGAGGTCGGCGCCGGGGACGTCGACCGTGATCAGGGCCAGGTTGTGGTCGCGGTTGACCTCGACGTGGAGCTTGGTGCAGAGCTCGAGCTCGGCGTCGGGGGCCGGCACCGCCAGCGTGCCCCGCAGCTCGCATAGAGCCAGCGTCTGACCGACGATCTCGTGGTGGCGCTCGGGCGCGTAGACGCGGCGTTCGTCGCCGTCGTTGAGCTTGGCGTAGAAGAGCGCCGCCGATTGCCGTTTGCGCGGTCCATCGGCGGCGGCGTCGTTGGCGACCGAGGCCGGGATCCAGCCGAGCAGGAAGCCGGTCTCGTTGGCGCCGAGGTCGATGTTGGCGCGCTGGCTGTAGGGGTGGGCGGCGGTCGCCTCGCTGAACATCCCGGCCAGGCCCTGATCGCGGGCCCAGTCCATCAGGTAGCGCTTGGTGCGGGTGAAGAGATGATGTCCCCGCGCCGCCGGCATCGTCACCGCCTGCCCCGAGTGGGCGACCGCGTCGCCGGCGGCGGCAAGGCTCATCCCCTCATGACAGAGCAGTTCGCCGTCCTCGGTCTCAGCCACGCATGAGACATAGCGTCCATCGGCCAGCCGGGCCGCCACCTCGGACTCGTCGTAGACCCAGCGCACGTCATAGGTCTGCCCGTAAGCGGTTTCGATCGCCCCGGTCAGCACGCTACCCTCATGGGGCCCCAAGAACCTGAAGTTGACGTTTAGCTCTTCGTTCATCAGCTAACTATTGCCACCCTGCCCGCCTAGCTCAACCTGGGAGAGCACCTGATTTGTAATCAGGAGGTTGCCGGTTCGATCCCGGCGGCGGGCTTCTCACTGTCTCCACCACCGCCGGTCAGCTCTCGGCGAGGATGCGGGACTTCTCGGCGGCGAACTCCTCGTCGGTGAGGACGCCTTTTTCGCGCAGGGTGCCGAGCCGCTCGAGGCGGGCCAGCCTCGAGTCCTCGCCGCCGGCGTCGGGCATCGTCCGGGTCGGTGCCTCCGTGTGCGCCTCGCCCTCCTCCACCGGCCGCCGCACTTCCGGCAGCCGCAGTTTGGACGCCCGCTCGCCGAGGTTGGCGCCTTTGACGGCGCTCACGACTTTGTCCCTGGTGTTGCCGAAGGTGTCGCCGAACTTGGCGTCGGGGAATTCCTCGGCGGCCTGCTTGCGCAGCTCGTGGATGCCGAAGGCCGCCATCCCGGCGATCACCAGGGTGGTGAGGAAGGAGCGCAGACCCTGGGTCGCGGCGGAAAGGAAGTAGATGCAGACGATGAGCGCGAGGCCGGTGTAGACCCAGGCGACGTAATTCTCCAGCGCCGGCGCGATCACTTTGCGAGTGGCGCGAGCTGGGCTGGTCGGTGAGGCGAGCCAGCCGGCGGCGGCGAAGAGGACGCCGACGACGATCACCGAGGTGGCGATGCTGGTCATCAGCGAGGTGCCGATCGACCAGGCCGCTTCCCCGGCCGGCTTCACGCTCTCCTGTTTGACCAGCTGGTCGACGACGATGCCGCCGGCGACGTGGCGGGCGACGATCACCGCGAACCCGGCGGCGATCAGGCCGATGCCGCTGAACAGCACCGTCACCCACCGCCCTCCTTTCGAGAGGTAGATCGCCAGCCCGAAGACGAGGAAGGTGAGGATCGAGAGGACGAGCGCCAGGCCCTTGATCGCGACCGCGATGTTTTGCGCGGTCTTCAGTTCGTCGGAGTGGAGGATCTCGATCTGGCCCGCGTCCGGCGGCAGCTTTTCCGCCAGGCTCTTGGCGAGGCCGATCTGGCCGGCGAGGTTGGTGATCAGGCTGCCGAGGTTGAGGCTGACCGTGCCTTCCGAGGTCGAGACCGCTTCGCCCTTGTCTTCGAGCACGGCCAGCAGCTGTTCGTGCGCGGACCGGTTGGCGTCTTCCCAGAGCGACTGCGCGGTCGAGCTTTCCAGGACTTTTTCGGCGCCCTGCCCAGCCACCTGGCGCAGCCCGCCGGCGGCCGGGCCGGCGAGGTCCTTGGTGTCGCCGGGGAGGATGTCCTTCAGTTCTTTTTCGATGTCGACGTTTTCGTAGAGCTGGTCGACGAGGTAGTCGCTGAGGGCGGTGCGGATCTCGGCGTTGTGCAGCAAGCGGCCGCTGGTGTTGACCCAGTCGTCGGTGTTGAGCGCCTGGCGCTCGATCCAGATCGCGAAGACGCTGAGGAAGGCGAGGACCGAACCGAGGACGATCAGTGCTTTGACCGTACGACGGCGTCCGCGGCTCATGCCGGGATGCTATACGTGGGCCATGAAGCTAGAGGGCATTCACCACATCACGGCGATCACCGAGAACGCCCAGCGCAACGTCGATTTCTACGCGGGCGTGCTGGGGCTGCGGCTGGTCAAGAAAACGGTCAACCAGGACAGCCCGACGGTCTACCACCTTTTCTTCGCCGACGAGGACGGCGACGCCGGCTCCGATCTCACCTTCTTCGAGTATCCCGGCGCGCCGCTGGGCCGGGCCGGGGCCGGGATGGTCCACCGCGTCGTCTGGCGGGTTGCATCCGAGGAGACGCTCTCGTTCTGGGCCGAGCGGCTCGCCGCCAACGAGATCGAGTCGACTCGCGAGGGCGCCGGCCTGCTCTTCTCCGACCCCGAGGGCCTTGACCACGAGCTGCTCGTCGTCGACGTTCCGGACGCGCCGCTGGCCGCCGAGCATCCCGAGATCCCGGCCGAGCACGCGCTGCAAGGGTTCCATGCGGTGCGCGCCTACAGCGCCGCCCCCGACGCCAGCACCGGGTTGCTGGAGGCGCTCGAGTTCGAGCAGGTCGACGGTGCCTGGGAAGCCCGCGGCGACGAACGCGGCGGCCGCTACATCTACGACGAGCCGCCGGCCGAGCCCGGCTTGCAGGGCGCCGGCAGCGTCCACCACGTCGCTTGGGCCTCGACCATCGAGGAGCACATGAAATGGCGCGAGAAGGCGATCTCCGCCGGCGCCCGGCCGACCCCGGAGATCGACCGCTTCTACTTCAAATCGATCTATTTCCGCGAGCCCAGCGGCGTCCTCTTCGAGATCGCCACCCTCGGCCCCGGCTTCACCGTCGACGAGCCGCTCGAGCATCTCGGCGAGAAGCTCTCGCTGCCGCCGGCCTTCGAGCACCTGCGCGACGAGGTCGAACCGAACCTGCGGCCGGTCGTCAACCCGCGCACCGTGCAGAGCGATTGACCGAGCCGTTCGTCTGGCGTGATGCCGGACGCACGGTCGTTTTTCGTCCCGACGCTCTGGCTCGGGCGCCGGAGATCCTCGGCGAGCACGGCTTCGACTCGTTCACCCTGCTGAGCACCGAGCGGGCGCTGGCCGACGCTCCGGCCCTCGCCGAGGCCGCCGCCGAGGTCCATCTCGTCCCGCCGGGCCAAGTCCCAACCCTCGCCGCCACCCTCCTCGAGAGCGTGGTTGAGCTTCGTC
>DATKIA010000136.1:0-5770 GCA_035509895.1 Solirubrobacterales bacterium | reverse complement strand
CGAGTCCCTAACATTTTGGCTTCCGGGAGCAAGAAAAATGAGGTAATCGGCCGGAAAAAAGTACCTACCCAATGACTCCCGTACCGGCTATTCCCGTCCACCAACCGGACAAACGTCTAGCTAGCGGATGTGTTCGTAGATCGAGAACATCGGCAGGTACATCGAGATCACGATGAAACCGACGATGCCGCCGACGAAAACGATCATGATCGGCTCGATCAGGGCGGTCAGCGCCTTCACCTTGGCGTCGACCTCAGCCTCGTAGAAGTCGGCGACCTTGGCCAGCATCGGCTGCAGCTGGCCGGTCTCCTCGCCGACGGCGACCATGTGGCCGACCATCGGCGGGAAGATCGCGTTCTCCTCGATCGGCCCGGAGAGGGTGCCGCCCCGCTTGACCGAGGCGTAGACGTCTTCCATCGAGCGCTCGACGACGGTGTTGCCCGAGGTTTCCCCGGTCAGTTTGATCGCCTGCAGCATCGGCACGCCGGCCGAGACCGAGCCGGCAAAGGTGCGCGACCAGCGCGCCAGCGCCACCTTTTGGATGACATCGCCGATCTTGAACGGGAAGCGGAGTTTGATCCGGTCCCAGCTCTCGTGCCCGCGGTCGGTTTTCTTCCATTTGAAGAAGGCAACGAAGAGGATGACCAGCGCCGGGATGATGATGAACCAGGAACCGGTGAGCGCGTTGGAGACGCCGACGCAAATCTTGGTCGGGATCGGCAGTTCCGCCTTTTCCTGGGGGTGTTCCTTGGCGAGTTCTTCGAAGATGTTGACGAAGACGGGGATCACGAAGGCGACGATCGCGACGAGGACGACGACGGCGAAGCCGAAGACCAGCGCCGGGTACATCAGCGCCGATTTGACCTCGCGGCGCAGGGCTTCCGACTTCTCGACCTGGAAGGCGATCCGGTCGAGCACTTCGTCGAGCCGGCCCGACTGCTCGCCGGAGCGGACCATTGCCCGGAACAGGCGATCGAAGACCTTGGGGTAGCGCTCCATCGCTTTCTCCAGCGAGCTGCCGGCCTCGACGTCGGAACGGATGCCGGCGACCGCCTCGCGGATCTGGTCGTCCTGGGTCTGCTCTTCGAGCGTGTGCAGGGTCCGCAGCATCGGCATCCCGGAGGCGACCAGGGTCGCGAACTGGCGCGAGAAGATCGCCAGCTCGCGCATGTCGACCCGCTGCCAGCGCTTGAACAGGTCCTCGATCTGGAGCGGGTTCGACTTCTCGCTGACGTCGAGGACGATCAGGCCGCGCTGGCGCAGCTGCTCGCCGACCGCCGCCTTCGATTCGGCCTCGAGCACGCCCGCAGAGGTGGTGCCGGCCAGGTCCATCGCCCGGAACTCGAAGGTGGTCGCGCCGGCCATCGCGCCCTAGGCCCCCTGCGCGTAGGCCGGCACCGCAACGCCGCCGGCTTGGTCGGCCGGCCCGCCGCCGAGTAGGCGGTTCAGCTCCTCCGGGACCGAGGCGCGCTGTTCGGCGAGACCGCGGGCGATCTTGCCGCCGCGGACCAGCCGGGCCAGGTCGGCGTCCATCGTCTGCATCCCGACCGAGCCCGAGGTCTGCAGGGCGCCGTAGATCTGGTGGGTTTTGCCCTCGCGGATCAGGTTGCGGATCGCCGGCGTCGGGATCAGCACCTCGGAGGCGACGACCCTCCCTTTGCCGTCGAGGGTCGGCAGCAGCTGCTGGGTGACGATCCCCTGCAACGCGATCGAGAGCTGGGTCCTGACCTGTCCCTGCTGCTCGGCCGGGAAGACATCGATGATCCGGTCGACGGTCTGCGCCGTCGACTGGGTGTGCAGGGTGGCAAAGACGAGGTGGCCGGTCTCGGCCGCGGTCAGCGCAGTCGAGATCGTCTCCAGGTCGCGCATCTCGCCGACCAGGATCACGTCGGGATCCTGGCGCAGGGCGGCGCGCAGGCCGAGGGCAAAGTCGGGCGCGTCGGAGCCGATCTCGCGCTGGTTGACGATCGAGCGTTTGTGCGTGTGCAGGAACTCGATCGGGTCCTCGATCGTGAGGATGTGGTCCTCGCGCTCGCAGTTGATCGCGTCGATCATCGCCGCCAGCGTCGTGCTCTTGCCCGAGCCGGTCGGGCCGGTGACGAGGACGAAGCCCCGCGGTTTGGCCGTCAGCTCGTGCAGCACCGGCGGCACCGCCAGCGACTCGAGGCTGGGGACGTCCTGCGGCACCAGGCGGAAGGCGGCGCTGACCGAGCCGCGTTGGAAGAAGCAGTTGACGCGGAAGCGGGCGACCCCCGGGATCGCGTAGGCGAAGTCGAGCTGCTGGTTGTTCTCGAACCGTTTGCGCTGGTCGTCGTTGAGGATCCCGTAGACGACCTCCCGCGTCTGCTGCCCGTTCAGCACCGGGAAGCCCTCCATCGGGTGGATCTTGCCCTTGTCGCGGATCGCCGGCGGGAACCCGGCGGTGAGGTGGACGTCGGAGGCGCGGGTCGCGACCATCTGGCGCAGCACCTCGGAGAAGTCGAACTCAGGCGGTGACACGGAGCACCTCCTCGAGGCTGGTGAGGCCGGCGCGGACCTTGGAGACGCCGTCCTCGCGCAGGGTCAGCATTCCCTCTTCGCGGGCGATGCCGGCGATTTCGGGCTCGGGAGCGCGAGCCACGGTCATCTCTTTCAGCGTCTTGCTCATCGACATCACCGAGTAGATCCCGACCCGGCCCTGGTAGCCGCTTTGGTTGCAGCGGGCGCAGCCGACCGGCTCGTAGGCCTCGACCTCGGCCCCGACCCGAACCCCGGCCTCGGCCAGCGCCATCGAAGGGATCACTTTGCGGGTCTTGCAGGTCGGGCAGAGCTTGCGCGCAAGCCGCTGGGCAACGACGCAGTCGACGGCCGATGCGGTCAGAAAGGTCTCGATCCCCATCTCGGTCAAGCGCGCGATCGCGCCGGGGGCGTCGTTGGTGTGCAGCGTGGTCAGCATCATGTGGCCGGTCAGCGCCGCCTCGATCGCGATCCGCGCCGTCTCCGCGTCGCGGATCTCGCCGACCATCACGATGTCCGGGTCGGCGCGGAGGATCGAGCGCAGACCGGTGGCGAAGTCGAGCCCCGCCTTGCGGTTGACGTTGAGCTGGTTGACGCCGTCGATCCGGTACTCGACCGGGTCCTCGATCGTGATGATCTTTTTCTCGACCTCGTTGAGGTCGCTGAGCGCGGCGTAGAGGGTCGTCGACTTGCCCGAGCCGGTCGGACCGGTGACAAGCACCGCCCCGTAGGCCTGACGGAACGAGGTCTCGAAGCGGGCGCGGGCGGAGCCGTCCATGCCGAGCTCGTCGAGCGAGCGCTGGGCGTTGCTTTCGTCGAGGATCCTGATCGTCGCCCCCTCGCCGCGCTGGGTCGGCAGGGTGGTGACGCGGAGGTCGATTCGGCGCTCGTCGATGACGACGCTGACGCGGCCGTCCTGCGGGATCCGCTTCTCGGCAATGTCGAGCTCGCTCATGATCTTCAAGCGCGAGATCACCGCGCCGATCATCCGCTTCGGGATGTGCGCCGATTCCTTCAAGACGCCATCGACCCGGAAGCGGACGCGCAACTCGCCTTCTTCGGGCTCGAGGTGGACGTCGGAGGCCCCCTCCCCCACCGCCTGGGCAAGGATGCTGTAGACGAGCTTGATCACCGGCGCGTCCTCGGCGCCCGCCTGCATCTCGCTGACGCTGGCCAGCACCTCTTCCTCTTCTTCGGCGGCGTCCTCGGTGATCACCGCCTCGGCGGCGGCGCTCTGCAGGGTGCCAAGGCGGATCAGCAGCCCCTCGACGTCGGCCCGGGCAGCGACCGCGATCTGGCAGTCGAGCCCGGTCGCGATCTGGATGTCGTCGACCGCGAGCACGTTCGCCGGGTCGGCGGCGGCGACCAGCAGCGTGTGCTGGTCGACGTAGCCGACCGGGACCGCCTGGTAGCGGCGCGCCATCGTCACCGGGAACAGCGCCGCGGCGGCGACGTCGACGTTGTAGAGGGCGAGGTCGACGTGGTGCAGCCCGTAGCGCTCGGCGGTCGCCCGCGAAAGCTGGTCTTCATTGATCACGCCCTGCTCGAGCAGCAGCCGCTCCGGCGGGCCGCCTGCGGTCCGCGCCGACTCGATCGCGCCCTGGACCAGTTCCGGCGAGGCGTAGCCGAGCTCGATCAGGACATCGGTGACGAAGCCACGGGAGTGGCCGCGCTGGCGCGGCGGGGTAAGGCCGGGGGTGCCGGTTTGCTCGGAACCAAGTACCGGCGCGGCCGAGCCACCCGAGTCCGGAACCGGCCGCAGGTGGCCTGGGTACTGGGTCCTGTCGTTGGAGCTCATCGCAATCAGTCGGGGTGGTAGGTGGCTTCGGGGCCCTTGTAGGCGGCGTCGCGGACCGCCTGAGTGACGCTCTGCGGGGTCTGGAACCCGTACTTGACGCTCGCCTGCGGCACGCCGTGGCTGAGGCGCTTGGGTTTCATCACGACCAGTGCCGGCACCTGGCTGAGGTCGAGGCCGACCGTGACCGCGGCGTAGCGGGCGATCTTCGCCGCCGGGACGACGATCAGCTCGGTGTCGGGAATGCCGAGGACGGCGCTCGTGGCGGCGGCCGTGTAGGTGTCGTCGATGCCACCGTCGTGGACGACGAGGAGGACAACGGTCTTGCCGGCGTCATAGGCAGTGCTGAACCGCCGCGGCGGTGGGGAGACCGGGATCGACGTTGGGACACCGCCGGTGGCGCCGGCCGCGGGTTCTTCGAGCGCGGGTTCCTGGACGCTTTCCGCCGTCGCCGTGACTTCGCCCGACGCCGGCGCTGCTTCGGATTCTTCCCCGCCGCCGCCCGGTTTCAGCAGCATGAAGGCGCCGACGACCAGCAGCAGGCCGACCAGCGCCAGCTGCGCCATCGGGTTGTCGTTGAGCTTGTCCCTCACGGCGCCACCGGCTCCGGGCGCGCCGCTTCGACCTGCTCGATCCCGCTCGCGCGCTGGCCGCCGGCGGCCAGCATCAGTTTGAAGTCATGGGGATTGGAGGCGTACTCCATCGCCACCGCCTCGCTGATCCGGCCCTCCATCGCGTAGCCGAGCAGCGACTGGTCGAAGGTCCGCATCCCGTAGTACTCGCCTTCGGCGATGACCTCGGTGATCCGGCCGGTCTCCTCCGGGTTGAGGATCAGGTCCTGGACGCGGCCGGTGACGACCATGATCTCCGAGGCCGGCACCCGGCCCTCGCCGGTGATGTCGGGGACGAGGCGCTGGGCGATCGCCCCCCTCAGGGTCGCCGCCAGCATCACCCGCGCCTGCTGCTGCAGGTGCGGCGGGAAGAAGTCGATGATCCGGTTGATCGTCTCGGTTGCGTCCAGGGTGTGGACGGTGGAGAGCACGAGGTGGCCGGTCTCGGCCGCCGAGAGCGCGGTCCGCACCGTCTCCTCGTCGCGCATCTCGCCGACCAGGATCACGTCTGGGTCCTGGCGCAGGACCCGGCGCATCGCCCGCCCGAAGCCCTTGGTGTCGGAGCCGACTTCGCGCTGGTTGATGATCGAGCGTTTGTCGGGGTGCAGGTACTCGATCGGGTCCTCGAGCGTGATGATGTGCCGCGCCCGGGTCTGGTTGATGTGGTCGATCATCGCCGCCAGGGTCGTGCTCTTGCCCGAGCCGGTGGTGCCGGTGACAAGGACGATGCCGCGCTGCTCCTCGGCCAGCGTCCGCACAACCTCGGGCAGGCCGAGGTCGTCGATCGAGCGGATGTTGAAGGGGATCGCGCGGCAGACGATCGAGACCTCGCCGCGCTGCTTGAAGCAGTTGACGCGGAAGCGGGAGA
>DATKIA010000135.1:0-7226 GCA_035509895.1 Solirubrobacterales bacterium | reverse complement strand
CACAACCACACTCCGGGGGCTCAGCGGTTCTCGAAGGTGGCGTGGCCGGGGCCGCCGTGCTCGAGGAAGGTTTTCACTGCTTTCTGCAGATCCTCGGTTGCGAACAGGGCCGGCGAGTCGACGCGGATCGCCTCGTCGGCGGCGGGGATGCCGCCCTCGCGGAAGCGCTTCAGCACGTGCTTGGTCATCGCGTGCGCCTTCGTCGGCCCGGCGGCCAGCTCGGCAGCGAGTGCCCGCGAGCGCTGCTCGAACTCGTCCTCGGGGTAGATCCGGTTGACGACGCCCCAGCGCTCCATCGTCTCGGCGTCGAAGAACTCGCCGGTCATCACGAACTCGCGGGCGCGACCGGAGCCGGCGCGCTCGGCCAGCCGCTGGGTGCCGCCCATCGCCGGCGTCAGCCCGACCACTTTCTCGACCAGGCCGAACTTCGCCCGCGGCGCAGCGACGATCAGGTCGCAGCCGAGCGCGATCTCGAAGGCGGCGGTGAGGGTGAGGGCGTGGGCGGCGAAGACGACCGGCGCTGGCAGCGTCTCCAGCAGCTCGATCGTCCCCAACAGCTCGGTCCAGAGACTCGCCGCCTGCTCCGGGGTGAGGCCGTCGAAGACGTGGACGTCGACGCCGCCGGAGACGACTTTGCCCTCGGCCCGGATCAGCAGCGCCCGCGGCGGCGCCGCAGCAGCATCCGCGATCGCCGCCTGGAAGTCGTCGATCATCCGCTGGTCGAAGAGGTTCAGCGGCGGGCTGTCGAGGGTGAGGACGAGGAGGCCGTCGGCCTCCTGCTCGGCCCGCACCGCTTTCTCCGACATTCCCATGCGAGGCAGGTTATTGGCGAACCGCCGGCGCCGCTCCCCGCCGCTTGGAGAACTACATCAGGGGCTGCTCGACCGGGACTCGGTGGATCTCGAACAGGTTCGTCCCCAGTTCCTGCTCGGGCAGGGTGGCGGTGATCGCGATCAAGTCGCCGGGCTCGGCGACGCCGTGATGGGCGGCGAGCCGGGCGCAGCGGTCGACCATCTCGCGCACGTCACCGGGGTGCTCGGACTCGACCGCGGTGACGCCGAACAGCAGGCTCAGCCGCCGCACGGTCTCTATATGGGGGCTGACCGCCAATACCGGCACGTTCGGGCGGTGGGCGGAGACGAGGCGGGCGGTGCGGCCGCTTTCGGTCGGGACCACGATCGCCGCCAGCCCGAGCCGATAGACGGCCCCAACCGCGCTCTGGGCAACCGAGTCGGCGACGTCCTGGGTCGCCTGGTCGGTGCGCTGGAAGAGCCACTCGCCGTAGGGCAGGTCGGGCTCGGTCGCCCGCGCGATCCGGTCCATCACCCGCACCGCCTCGACCGGGTGCTGGCCGACCGCGGTCTCCTCGGAGAGCATGACCGCGTCGGTGCCGTCGTAGATCGCGTTGGCGACGTCGGTCACCTCGGCCCGGGTCGGGCGGCGGGCGGTGACCATCGAAGCCAGCATCTGCGTCGCCGTCACGACCGGCTTGGAGTGCAGGCCGGCGAGCCGGATCAGCCGCTTCTGCAGGACCGGCACCTCGGCCAGCGGCACTTCGATCCCGAGGTCGCCGCGGGCGACCATCAGCCCGCTGGTCGCCGCCGCGATGATCTCCTCGACGTTCTCGGCCGCCTGTTGGCGCTCGATCTTGGCGATCAGCGGGATGTGGGAACCGAGTTCCTCGAGCCGCTCGTTGACCGGGGTCAGGTCGGCGGCGGTGGAGACGAAGGAGACGGCGATCAGGTCGATCGCGTGCTTGGCGGCGAACTCGACCCAGCCGAGATCGCTGTCGGTCGCGGCCGGCAGGGCGGCGCCGCCGGGGATGTTCATCCCCTTGTGGGAGGAGAGCGTCCCCCCCACCTCGACCTCGCAGTTGATGCCCTCGGCCTCGGGGTCGCGGACCCGCAGCCGGATCGCGCCGTCGGCGAGGTAGACGAGCTGGTTCTCGCGCAGGTCGGAGACGCCCGGCCAGGAGACCGGAATCCGCTCCTGGTCGCCCTCGATCTCGGTCGGGGTCAGGGTTACGTGCATGCCGGTCTCGAGCTCGGCGAAGTCGTCGCGCAGCTCGCCGATTCGCAGCTTCGGCCCGGGCAGATCGCCGAGGATCGCGACCTCGCGGCCGACCCGCTGCGAGGCGCCGCGGATCGTTTCGATCACCTCGGCCTGTTTGTCGGGACCGGCGTGGGAGAAGTTGAGCCGGAAGACGTCGGTGCCGGCGTCGATCATCTGCTCGAGCACGCCCGCCGACCAGCTCGCCGGCCCGACCGTGGCGACGATCTTGGTCCGGCGCGAGATGTGTGCGGCTGCCTTGGCGATCGGGTTGGAGTTCATCGTGGAGTGAGAGTAGAGATCGCCGCTCGGTTGCAGGTGAATGTGCCGTTGGGGCCCGCGCGAAACCCCCATGCAGGGAGGTGTGTGACGCTAGTCCGGTTTGATGTGACATCGATCGGTGTAGCATTTGACAATGCCGACTGCGACGCTCGCCCCTGACCTCGCGGAGCCCCTGATCGGCTCCGCGCCCCCCTCGCCCGCCGGCCCGATCGAGGAGGCCGAGCTGGCCACCCTGGCGCCGCCGCCCTCGATCCAGCTGCCGCACCTGACCCAGACCGTGCGCTTCAGCTGGCGCCAGATCGAGTTCGTCTTCCGTGCCCGCCGCGAACTCGGCGAAACCTTCCGCATGCGCGGCGTCATCCCCGGCGGCCCGGTGATCACCAGCCACCCCGACCACGTCCGCTCGCTGTTCACGGCCAAGCCCGAGCAGGCGCCGTCGCTGACCGGCGAGTCGCCGCTGCGGCCGATCCTCGGCCCCAACTCGGTGCTGACCGCCGTCGGCCCGCGTCACATGCGCCAGCGCAAGCTGCTGCTGCCGCCCTTCCACGGCGAGGCGATCGAGCAGTACACGCAGATGATCGCCGCCGCCGCCGAACACGAGATCGAGCACTGGCCGATCGGCGAGCCGATGGAACTGGCGCCGCGGATGCAGGCGATCACCCTCGACGTGATCATGGCCGGGATCTTCGGGATCGAGGGCAAGCCGGCGCCCGGCACGCCGGAGGCGGGGCTGCGCCATGTGATCAAGCGCCTGGTCAAGGCCTCGACCCGCCCCGACGCCCAGATCACCGAATTCATCCACCTCGGCCGCGACGAGCCGATTGGCCTGATGAAGCTCGGCCTCTCGATCCTCGACCGCCCGACCTACGCCGTGATCAAGGCCCGCCGCCGCGCCACCGACCTCGACGAGCGCCACGACATCCTCTCGCTGCTGCTGCAGGCGCGGACCGAGGAGGGTGAGGCGCTGAGCGACAAAGAACTGCGCGACGAGCTCCTGACCCTGGTCCTCGCCGGCCACGAGACGACCGCCAACTCGCTCTCCTGGGCCTGGGAGCGGCTGACGCGGACGCCGGACGCCCAGCAGGCCCTGGTCGCAGCCGTCCGCTCCGGCGACGGCGCCGAGGAGCGGGTCGAGGCGACGATCCAGGAGACGATGCGCTCGCGGCCGGTGATCCCGATGATCGGCCGCCGCGTCCAGGTCCCCTGGCAGCTCGGCGAGTACGGCGTCGCCGCCGGCACCCCGGTGACGATGAGCATCCTCCTCGTCCACCACCGCGAGGACCTCTACCCCGACCCCTTCGCCTTCCGCCCCGACCGCTGGCTCGAGGAGACCGGCGCCGTCCGCAAGCCCGGCACCTACGAGTGGATCCCCTTCGGCGGAGGGATACGCCGCTGCCTCGGCGCCGCCCTGGCGATGGCCGAGATGCGCGTCGTCCTCACCACGATGGCCCGCCGCCTCGACCTCGAAGCCGACCGCCCCGAGCCCGAGCGCGCTCACCACCGCAACGTGACGATGATCCCCGCCCGCGGCGGCCGCGTCGTCGTCCGCGCCCGGGCCTAGCCGCGGGCGCCGCCCCAAACAGGGCGGGCCTAGCGGCTGATGCTGTTCCTCCCCGGCCCGCCCCTCATGATGTTCCTGCCGGGGCCGCCGCGGAGGACGTCGTTGCCGCGATGCCCGTGCAGCCTGTCGTTGCCGCGCTGTCCGTGCAGCCGGTCGTTGCCGCGCTGTCCGTAAAGCGTGTCGTGGCCGCGACCGCCCGTCAGCAGATCGGCGCCGCCGTTGCCGCAGACGAGATCGTTGCCGCCCAGCGCCCGGACCACGTCATCGCCGCCGCGAGCGACGATCACGTCGCGTTCGGGAGTGCCGCGGAGATTGTCAGCGCGGTTGGTGCCGACGATCGTCGCCGGCTGGCCACCGCAACGGGGCGCCCGCTGGGCCATGTAGTCGACGCTGCTGCTCGAGGTCGAGTTGAGGTCGTCGGTGCCGGTGTTGCGGGTGGCGAGCACGATGCCGCTGACCCAGGGGGACGGCGGGATCTTGCGGTTCGGCGCTCCCCGGGCAAGTTCGGCGAAGTAGGTGTCGCAGTAGTCGTAGGCGATAGACGCGTTCTGCAGGCCGTAGCCGGGGACCTTTTCCGGCAGCGGCGGGAAGAGGCCCTGGGAGGCGCTGTTCGCCAGGGTGCGAAAGCCGCTGTAGGTCGCGTACCAGCGCGAGGACTGGGCCGGCGGGATGATCGTCCAACCGCACTTCATCTTCTGCCCCATCGCTTCGCTGGTCCAGATGAAGGCGTGCGGCGGCTGGCCGCCGGCGGCCGGACCGACCCCGGGGGCACAATCCCGCGCCGGCCCGCTCTGACAGAAGAGCTGCTGCCAGGTGGGGTCGTCGGGCTGCAGCCTTTGCAGGTAGCCGGCGACGGTAGTGCCCGTTTTCGGCCCGACTGCGTTTTTGCAGGCGCCGCCGGTGGTTTTCGCCTTGTTGGCGGGATCGGCGATGCAGCCGTCCGAGAGCAGCGCCGTCATCTGCGCCTTGGTCGGCACCGCCCAGCCGCCGCCGGGGATCTTGCCGAGCGCTTTCGGATCGTTGAGAGCGCTGATCTCCTTGTCGACGTCGTCGATCCCGTCGATCCCCCAGCCCTTGTTGCTCGGCAGCCAGGCCACGTCTTCGTCCTCCGGCGGGAACCACATCGGTTTCCCGTTGGTGGTCGTGGCGTTGACCTGACCGAGGTCGACGACGACACCGGGCGGGATCATCAGCGGCAGGCTTTCCTGCTCTTCGTCACGGTTGTGGACGTAGGTCTTGAAGACGTTGAGCAGCGCTTCGTCGCTCTCCGGCGAGGAGGCCCGGAACTCGGCCGCCATCCACGAAGCCAGCGCCGCCGAGTCGGCAAGGTCGGAGTAGAGACTCCGCAGCCGTTCGGAGTCCTCCCGGGTCAGGAACCGCTTGCTCATCAGCACCTGTCCGTAGGCCGCCAGCACCGAGGTCTGCAGGTTCCCCGGGACGAGAGCGGCGTGGATTTCCCTGATCCCAGCTTCGAGGTCGAGCTGCTTGCTTTCGTAGACGCGGATGAAGTCCGCCCGCAGTTTTTCGAACTTCACCCGCGGCGAAAGGGTGCCGTTGGGACCAGCATTGTCCGCCGCCTGCGGGTTGGGGCCGGCGAGGATTTCGACGAGCGCGGTCCCGGACCGGACCAACGGCACATATTGCTGTTCGAACAGAACCTGCTGCTTGGTCGTGATCGAACAGAGCGTCGAGAGGGCGGCATCGAGGTGGTACTGCCGCTCTTCGGTAATCAGCTGGCCGACCGATGCGCTCAGCTCGTCGATCCGTTCGGAGATGTCGTCCAGTTGCCCTTTGATGCCTTCGAGCAGCCTGACCGCTTTCGCCGCGTCAGTCTCGGGCAGGATTTTCTCCAGCCCGGTCGCCCTGGCGAAAGCGTCGAAAGCCATGTTCACCGCCCTGCCGGCGAGCGCACCACCGGCTTTGTCTCCGAACCACTTGGCGACATCCCACTTGCTGACGGAGGTCTGGGCGACCGGCGACGAGGAGACCCTGGCCTGGCCGCTGCAAGACGATCCGCCGGCAGCCTGCGCCGGGGCGGCGGTGCCACCGAAAGCGAGAACCGCAAGCGCGAGGAGCGCGGCGGGGAGCAACAACTTTCCATTGCAATGGCGAGTACGGGCCGCGTTGGCGCGACGAGAGTCGATACGCATGGATCCCAGAACCCCCCAGATCGGCGAAAGGATCGGGAAGTTTAAGCGGCTGGGCGGACCGCTGAAATACGTCCCTTCGCGGCGGCGGGACGCGCTACCCGATCTGACCGGTCCCGCTGCACCCGCTGCATTCGACCACGAGCGCACCGAAACAGCACGTGCATTGCACGGTGGGTAGCTCTTCAGGTCCCTGCACCGGATTCTGAATGCTTCCGCTTCCTCCGCAGACGGGGCAGGTGCTCATCCCGCTTCCGCCGCAGTTCAGACAAGTTTCAGACATACGAGACCCTTCTTCGAGCACTTCCGAAGCGGAGAGGGAGGGATTCGAACCCTCGAGAGAGCTTGCGCCCCCTACTCGCTTAGCAGGCGAGTGCCTTCAGCCACTCGGCCACCTCTCCGGGAACTCGCGCCCGGCTCGCCGGGCACTTGGGGCCTGATTGTAAGTATTGACCGGGAATGGCGCGGCTAGTCTCGTCTGGGTGTCGGGAGCGCCCAGCCAGTCGCACGATCGCTACGAGCGGATCTTCGCCGAGGTCGAGGCGCCGTTCGCCTTCGTCGACCTCGACGCGATGTGGGCGAACGCGGACTCGATGCTGGAGCGAGCGGGCGGCAAGCCGATCCGGGTGGCGACCAAGTCGCTGCGCTGCCGGGCGCTGATCGAGGAGATCCTGCGCTACGACCAGGGCTTCTCTGGGCTGATGACCTACACGCTGCCGGAGACGCTGTGGCTGGCCGAGCAGGGCTTCGAGGACCTGCTGCTCGCCTACCCGACCACCGACGTCGGGGCGCTGGGCGAGCTGGCGCTGCGCTCGGTCGCGCACCCGGCCGGGGCCCCGATCGTGATGGTCGACTGCGTCGAGCACCTCGACATGATCGAGTCGGTGCTCGGCGGCGCCGCCTCCCCGGTCCGGGTCTGCATCGACCTCGACGCGAGCTGGTGGGCGCTCGGCGGGCGGGTCAAGGTCGGGCCGAAGCGCTCGCCGATCCACACCGTCGAGCAGGCGCTGGCCCTGGCGCGCGAGATCGAGCGCCGGCCGCAGATCGAACTCGACGCGCTGATGGCCTACGAGGGGCAGATCGCCGGCGTCGGCGACCGCCCGGCGGGCCGGCGGCTGCGGGGAGCGATGATCCGCTTCATGCAGAAGCGCTCGGCACGGGAGCTGGCCGAGCGGCGGGGAGCGGTC
>DATKIA010000134.1:0-44436 GCA_035509895.1 Solirubrobacterales bacterium | reverse complement strand
CTTGACCGAGGGATCTTCAACTTCGACAGCCTCTGGTACCACATGCCGTTCGCGGCCGATATGGCGCAGAGCCACTCGGTGACGGGGGTGGTCCATGTCGAGACCGTTTTCACGAACTGGTTCTACCCGCAGAATTCGGAGCTTCTGCACGCGGTTGGGATTCTGCTGACGGGGCGCGACACGCTGAGCTTGTTCCTCAACTTCGGCTGGCTGGCGGTTGCCTTCCTGGCGGCGTGGTGCGTCGGCAGGCCCTACGGGCGTGGGTCCCTGGCTGTGGTCGCCGCCGCGATCCTCTTGGAGTGCCACACGCTGGTCGTGCGGGACCCAGGCGCGGCAAAGAACGACCTAGCGGCGGCAGCCTTGCTCCTGGCCGCTGTGGCAGTCCTAGTCACCGCCTGGAACGCCCGCAACGCCCCTAGGGACGAGAGTGTGGTTGAGGTTAGGGGCCGTATAGGCACCAAAGCTCAACCACGGTTGGAGCCGGGGTGGGGGGTTGCGGCGGCCGGACTGGCGGTGGGGCTGGCGGCGGGGACCAGGGTGACGGTGCTGGCGATGGCGGGGGCTCTGAGCGTCGCGGTGCTGGTCCTGGCGCCGAGGGGGCGGCGCTGGGCGGCGGCGGGGTGGTGGTTCGTGCCGGCGCTGCTCGGTGGGGGGTACTGGTATCTGCGCAACCTCGTTGTCGCCGGCAACCCGATTCCGGAGATCGAGAAGCTGGGGCCGATCTCGCTGCCTCATCCCGAGCGGCTGCAGGAGGGACGGCCGGACTTCAGCATCGTCCACTACGCGACCGACACCGGCGTTTGGCGTCATTACTTCGCTCCCGGGCTGCACGAGGCGTTCGGGGTGCTCTGGCCGCTCGTCGTCGGCGGGGCGGCTGTTGCCGCCCTCCTCGCCCTGGTGGCCGGCCGCGACCGGATCGTGCGCTGGATCGGGGGTATCGCCCTCTTCGGCCTGCTCGCCTACCTGTTCACGCCCCTCAGCGCCGCCGGGGCGGAGGGGGAACCGGTCGGCTTCGGGATCAACATCCGCTATGTGATCCCGGCCCTGCTTACCGGGATAGTCCTCTTGCCGCTGCCACGCTGGTTCGACGACCGCCGCCGCCAGTGGGGTCTGATGGCGGCCCTGGTCGTCGTCTTCCTCGTCACCGACCGCCCCGACGACGCCCTCCACGACTCCGCTCGCGTCTTCGCCCTCGCCTTCGTCCTCCTCGCCGTCCTCGTCCCTGCCGCACTCTGGTTCCTGCGTGAGCGGCGCGGCGCGCAGGCGGCGGTCCTCGCCGGCTGCGCTGCTCTGGCGCTCATCGTCGTCGCGATCGGCTACCCGCTGCAGCGCCACTACCTCGAGAGCCGCTTCGCCAACGACGGTCCCCACGACACCCAGATCCCTGGCATGGACCTCGACTCGGCCTACCGCTGGGCGCGCGGCGTCGAGGACGCCCGTATCGGTCTTGCCGGGACCACCGCCGGCTTCGCCGGCTACGGTCTCTTCGGCACCGACCTCTCGAACCGCGTCCTCTATCTCGGCGAAGAGGGCCCGCACGGCGCCTTCAACGCGATCCCGACCTGCACCGCCTTCCGCGCCGCCGTCAACGCCGAGAACGTCGACTACCTCGTCACCTCGCCCTTCCTCAACTTCCTCCACCCCGGCGACCCGATCACCTCCCCGGAGGCGCGCTGGCTGCGCGACGAGAGCGCCGTCCAGCCGGTTCTCCACAGCGGCCCGGTGACGGTCTGGAAGGTGACCGGAGAGCTCGATCCGGGCGCCTGTGGCCCCGCCAACGCACCGCTGCGGGAAATCCCCAACACGCCGGGTACCTAGCCCGGCTCTCAAGCCCGAAATCGCCGAGGGCCGCCGCCCGCTATTTTCGGCGCGTGAGCTATCCACTCGAGAACGCGCTCTTCCAGTGGGAGGACGGGCACCGGTCGCTGCAGGCGCTCGGCGACCCGAAACAACGCCGGCTCTCCGACCGCGTCGTCGACGCGGTCCGGGTCGAGCTGCGACGGCGGATCGGGCCGACCTTCAGCGCCGCCGAACTGGCCGATCTCTACGGCGCCGGCACCGACTGGTGCCTGCAGGTCGCGATCGACGTCGCGCCGTCACTCGAGGGCGACGCGCAGTCGCTGGCGGACGCCGCCTTCTGGCTCTACCTGCGCGGCGCTACGGACTTCGCTGGCGGCCGCCAGCTGCCGGTCTAGCTACTCGTCGTCGGAATCGGAGTCCTGCTCGGACTCGGACTCCTCGGCGCTGCCGGCGCGGCGGATGACGATTTGGTCGGCCTCGATGCGGACGGTGACGTCGCGCTTGCCGGCCCAGTGCTCGGTGTAGACGGGGTTGTCCTTGATGCTGGCGTCGAGCCAGAGGCCATAGCCGTCGGTTTCGCCGTGGTCGAAGGTCGCCTCGATCTCTTTGCGGCGGCCGCGGCCACCACGGCGACCGCGCCGGCGACGACGTTTGGGGCGCGAGCTGCTGCCACCCTGGGAGTCCTCGTCGCCATCTCCGTCGCTGTCCTCATCCTCATCACGCTCTGCCTCTTCCGCCGCTTCGGCCTCCTCCTGCTCGGCCGCGGCGGCCTCGATCTCCGCTTCGATCTCGTCGCGAAGGTCGATTTCGCTGGAGCCGGCGTTCTCGTCGTCCGGAGAGAGGTCGTACTGCTTGCGGAACTCGCGCAGCTCGCTGGCGCTGATTTCGAGCTGGTGGGCGATCCAGGCGTCGGTCCGGCCCTGGTGGACCCAGGCACGGATCTTGTTCAGCTCTGGCTTCAGTGAGCGTCGAGGCATCGGCGCGCGAGTCTATTGGAGGTCGGCATTCGTTCGCGGCGCGCTTGGCTGCTAGGACATCAAGAAGGCAAGCGCCTCGAACATCGTCACGACTACGACGACCACGGTAACCGTGAGGCAAACGGCGAGAACGCTGAAGCGAACCTTGCCGTGTTGCACGTCGCGGTTGATCCGGCGCGCCCGCGAGCGGTTGGCGGCGCGGCGGCGCAGCTGCTCGCGCCGGCGGCGCTCCAGTGAGGTCTCCTGCTCGAAGGCGGTCTCGAACTGGGAGATGCTTTGACGCATTCGCATAGTCGCGGCCCCCGAGGGGCCGTGGGCACCGTAGCAAAGGATCTTGCAGAACTCATGGTTCGCTAACGGCAAGCTGACGTTCAACAAACACCCCAGAGCCCGCGGCCGGCCCGGGCCGCCCTCAGCTCGAGGCGTCGAAATTGGCTTGCGAAGCGGGTGTTCGGCGCGATCGCCAGGGTTCTGGCGAGACCGCGGCGGACGAGCTCGGCGTTGATGAATAGGGGGCCGAGGTAGACATAAGCCAGCAGCCGGCCGTAGACGTCACGGCGCTCGACCCCGAAGACGAGCCGCACCCGGCGGTGTTCGAGCCTGCGGTGGGTGAACCGTGACGCCCGCGGGCCGAAGCACTGCACCGGCGTGTCGGGCTTCACCGTCTCCGGCGTGTCGACGCCGATCAAGCGCACATCCTCGACCCGCCCGCCGAACCGCGCTTCGACCGTGTCCCCGTCGACTACCCGCACGACATAGGCCCGCGCCGCCGCCGGCCCGCCTTCGCCGTCGTCCCGGAGCTCCTCCCACGGTCGCAGTAGAACTACCGCGAGGGCGACCAGCAACAGCACGCTCCCAAATCTCATCTCCTCCTAAGAACAGAGGGAAGAAAGTTTTCGGGCAAGGCGCCGAAAATCAAGCCTGGGTAGGACGCAGGGAGCGAGCCGAGGGGAGCGCACTTTCGTGCGTGACCCGAGGCGAGCGACTGAGGACACCCCCAGGCGCCGATTTGCAGGCGCCTACGGCGTGCGCCTGACGTTAGCCAGCAAGCTCTCCTTGATCTGGGCGATGATGTCGAGCGCCTCGTTCCACTCGCGCTGCCAGACGTTGCGGCCGAAGATGACGCCGGAGCCGCCGGCCTCCATCACCTCGCGGGTGTGGTTGAGGACGGTCTCGTCGTCGGTCTTCGAGCCGCCGGAGAGGACGACCAGGGAGCGGCCGGCCGATTCGACGCACTGGCGGATCGCCTCCGCCTGGTCGACCTCCATCTCGTTGTACGGAGCCGGAGCGTCCTTGTCCTTGGCCGAGTCGATCTTCGGCATGTTGAGCTTGACCACGTCGGCGCCCATCTCCATCGCCATCCGCGCCGCGTAGTCGATCGCGTAGAAGGAGTTGGCGCCGGCCTTGGCGTCGACGAATTCGCCGCGCGGGTAGGACCAGACGACGAGCGGCATCCCGTAGCGGTCGCAGTCCTCGCGGACCTGGCGCAGCTGGGCGAGGTCCTCGTCCTGGCGCGGGGAGCCGACGTAGAGCGTGTACCCGATCGCGTCGGCGCCGAGCCGGACCGCGTCCTCGACGCTGGCGTTGCAGCTGGAGAAGGATTTGCTCGAGGGCGGGATGTCGGTCTTGCCGTTGACCTTGAGGATCAACGGCACCCGGCCGGCGTAGTCCGGGTAGTACTTCTCGGCCATCCCGATCTGGCAGGCGAGGGCCGAGTAGCCGGCCTCGGCGGCGAGGCGGAACTGGTAGTCGGGGTCCTTCGACGCCGGGTTGGGGAAGAAGTCGCGCGGGCCGTGCTCGATGCCCTGGTCGATCGGCAGCAGCATCAGCGTTCCGTTGCCCGGACCGAACTCGAACAGAAGCCTGTGCAGGCGGGCGCGTTTGCCCGGCGGCAGCACCGCAAGCAGGGATTTCTGCTCGGTCAGACTCTTCAGCTCCACGTCAATTCCTCCTCGAAGATGGGTGTCCCGGCAGTATGCCACCGCCAACCGTCGCGAGCTCCGGCACACGAGGGGTATTCTCGATAGTCATGAGCGAGACTGAGCTCAGCGTCATCTGCAAGAACTGCGGCTCCGAGGTCAGTCCCTACGTAACCGAGTGCCCGTATTGCGGGGCCCGGTTGCGCAAGCGGGCACCGAAGCTGGAGCGTCGTGGCGATGCGCTCGAGGCGCAGCGCCCGCGTCGGCGTCGGCGACGGCTTTTGCCGCGGTCGCGGCCGCACTTCGCCCGCAACGACGTCGCCCGGCCCTACGCGACGATCACCGTCATCCTCGGTTCGGCGATCCTGCTGATCGTCCAGAAGGCGACCGGCTATGGCCTGATCTCCTTCGGCGGCGTCATCGTCCCGATCGAGAACGACTGGTGGCGCTACCTGACGGCGCCCTTCGCCTATTCCGACATTGGCTACCTGTTCGTCGTCTCGCTCGGCCTGGCGATCTTCGCCACCGGCGTCGAGCGCCGGCTCGGCACGGCGCCGACCGCGGTGCTGCTGCTCGCCTGCGGCGCACTCGGGGTCCTGGCGGCCGCCGGCATCGCCGAAGCCCAGGGCGAATTCACGGTGATCGCCGGTGGCAACGGGATGGCGCTCGGCGCCGTCGCCGCCTGGTTCGCGATCCGCCGCGCCGAAACCCACGGGGCGATCGACGAGGAGTACGACATGATCGGGGTCGCGGTCGCCGCCGTCGTCCTGATCGCGCTGCCGATCTTCGCTCCGACCGCCGACTTCTTCTCCTGCCTGGTCGGCGGCGCCGTCGGCGGCCTCGCCGGCCTCGCCGCCTCGGCCCTGCACTCCTCCGATCGTTGATGCCTGTGACGCGGACCCTCTAGGCTGCGCGCGTGCCGGGCGAGAGCGAGTTCGAAGCTGCACTCGAGCGGCTGCACGAGCCGGAGCGGTTCGCCGAGGCCGAGCGGATGATCGCCCGGGCGGCGCCGCAGCTGCAGAAGGTGTTGGCCGCGGCGCTCGCCGAGGGTGGCTGGTTCGGCGAGCCGCACGAAGCGGAGACGCTGCGGGCCGCCACCGTCCCCGATCCCGACGAGCGCATCGCCGCCGTCCGCGCTCTGCTCGCCGAGGAGGCGCGGATGGGAATGATGGTTGGAGTCGCCGTCGGCTGGGCACTGAATGAAGAGATGACCGACCAAGTCGATCCCGAGGGAGGGAGCTGAAGATGGAGATCAAGTACCACGGGCATTCTTGTTTCGAACTGAGCGACGGCAACGGCGCCGTCCTCCTCGTCGACCCCTTCCTGAAGCCGAACAACCCGGCCGCCGTCCACAGCGGCGAGGAAGTCGAGCCGACCCACATCGCGATCACCCACGGCCACGCCGACCACATGGCCGACGCCGTCCCGGTGGCGAAGCGGACCGGCGCCCACTGCGTCTCGATCGTCGAGCTCGCCGAATGGCTGAAGGGCCAGGGCGTCGAGGACGTGAGCGACCCCAACCTGGGCGGCACCGTGTCTTTCGACTGGGGCTCGATCAAGCTCGTCCCGGCCTGGCACACGAGCACCCTGCCCGGCTCCGAAGAGGCTCCGTTCAGCGCCGAGCACGGGATCGCGATCGGCACCCCGAGCGGCTTCGTGATCAACATCGGTGGCGTCTCCGTCTACCACGCCGGCGACACCTGCCTGTTCAGCGACATGAAGCTGATCGCCGAACGCGACCCGGTCGACGTCGCCCTGCTGCCGATCGGCGGCCACTACACGATGGACCGCCACGACGCGGTCGTCGCGGCCGAGTTCATCGGCGCCAAGACGGTGATCCCGATCCACTTCGACACCTTCCCGCCGATCGCGACCGATGCCGAGGCCTTCAAGGCCAATGTCGAGGCTAAGACCTCCTCGCAGGTGGTCGTCCTCAAACCGGGCGAGAGCCACACCGCCTGAGGCTTGGAAGAATCCTGGCTGCACAGCCAGGACGGTGTTACGCTCGTCGGCGACCGAAGCGGAGGAGCCTGGCCCCTGATGGGGTGGGGCAAGCGGACGAGGGGAGCTGTGATGGAGGCCAAAGCCAAGCTGGCTGGGACGCAGTCCCGGACCGAGCGCGCCGATTTCCAGGCGACTGCCGACCCGGCGCTGATGGAGGCGGCCGATCGCACGGCCGACGTCAAGCTGCTCAGCTACGCCGAGCTGTACGGGCTCTGGGAGCGCCAGCAGTGGCAGACGCAGGAGCTCGACTTCACCCGTGACCGCGAAGACTGGCACCACCGGATCAGCGAGGAGGAGCGCTTCCAGCGCATGTATGGGCTCTCCTCGTTCTTCATCGGCGAGCAGAAGGTGGCCGAGGAGCTGGGGCCGATCATGCGGGCGGCGCCGACCGAGGACCAGAAAGTTTTCCTCTGCACCCAGATCGCCGACGAGGCCCGTCATGTGCGTTTCTTCGAGCGCTTCTACCGTGAGGTCGGCGTGCTCGAGGCCGACGGCCTCAGCGAGATGCTGAGCGAGACCTCCGAGCACCTCAACGACAACTTCGCCCGGCTGTTTGACGAGATGCTGAAGGCGCGCACCGACCGTCTCTCGGCCGAGCCGGAGGACACCGAGGCCCTGGTCGAGGCGGTGACGCTCTACCACATGGTGATCGAGGGGATGCTGGCGCTGACGGGCCAGCACTTCATCATGGACTTCAACGAACGCGAAGACACGCTGCCGGCCTTCGTCGAGGGCTTTCAGAACGTCGCCCGCGACGAGCACCGCCACGTCGCCTTCGGCTCCGTCTTCCTCCGCGAAAAGGCGCGTGAGGACGAGCGCTACAAGCAGGCGATCCAGCGCACGCTGGAGGAATCGCTGCCGGTCGCCGACGGCGTTCTTTCACCGCCGTGGGTCGAGGACCCGAACGACTTCGAACTGTTCGGTTACTCGATCGAAGAGACGCGGCAGTTCGCCGGCACCTGCCTGATGCGCAGGCTCAAAGTGATAGGTCTTCAGTAACCGGCGGTTCCGGTTCGACCGGGACGAGCGGCTGCGGTTCGGTAGCCGGCGGCGCCGGTTCGGCCGGCGGTGCCGGTTCCGGCGCCGGGTTGGCGGCGGGCGGCGGAGGCGGCGGCGAGCCGCCGACGGTGACGACCACGGTGGTGGTGCCGGTGCCATGGGCGCCGCCGCTGGGGCCGCTCGAGGGCAGCGCTGCGGTCACGCCTTCGGATTCCGGGGTGCTGATGCCACCGGTGTCGCTGCTTGACTGACCGGCTTCGTCGCTGGCTGCGGCGGCGGGCGCTCCGGCGGGTGCTTCGATGGTCGGCGCGGGCTCCTCGATCGGTTCGACCGCCGGCGCCGGCTTCGCTGCCGCCACCTGCTGCTTGTCGAGCATCGTTGCGCTGGTCGCGTGCTCGGCTTCGGCGATCTGTGGCTCGGCCGGCGGCACGTACTGGATCGTCTTGTTGCTCAGGTGCGACGGCGTGACCGGCGTCGAGCTGTTTTGCTTGACCTCGACCGCGGCGCCGGCGGTGACGACCGCGGCGGCGACGACGCCGGCCACGGCCTTGGTCCCGATTGCGCCGCCGAGAGCGCCGAGGCCACTGGCGGCTCCCCCGCCCCCGAGCGCGGCGCCGACGCTGCCGACCGCCCCAGCGCCGGCACCCGCGGCACCGGCACCGGCGGCTCCAGTCGCGCCACCCGATGCGGCGGACGCACCCCCGAAGCCGAGCTTGGAGGCGATGAAGCCTTTGAAGGCGATCAGCGGACCGACCGGGAACAGCGCGGCGAGCATCTTCTCGTTGGAGCGGACCTGCGAGCGGAAGTCGGAGCACTCCTCGCACTCGCGCACGTGGCGGCGCACCGGGGCCGAGACCTTGCGCAGGCCCTCGGCCGCTTCGGAGAGCTCGACCCGGACCTCGGCGCAGGTCAGCAGGCGAGCCTGACTGGCCTCGGCGAGCGAGATCCGCGCCCGCACCAACAACGACTTGACCGAGGGCACCGTCGTCTCCATCGCGGCGGCGATTTCCTCGTAGGAGAGCGCGTCCATCTCGCGCAGCAGCAGCGCTGAGCGCTGCGTCTCCGGAAGTTTGTTGACATCACTGATGATCTGCCGGAACTCCTCGCGGTTATGGACCTTCTCGGCAGTTGAGGCGGCCTCGACTTCGGGGACCATGTCCATCGATTCCTGCGCGTCGGCGGTCGGTTTGCGCAGGTGGTTGAGGCAGCGGTTGCGGGCGATCCGGTACAGCCAGGGGCGGAGGTTGATCTCACGCTCGTCGGCGAGCATCGCCCGGTAGGCGTTGACGAAGACCTCCTGCAGGACGTCTTCGGCATCCTCGGTCGAGCCCAGCATCTGGCGGCAGAAGCCAAGCAGCCGGCCCTGGTAGCGGTCGACGATCGTCTCGAAGGCGCCGGCGTTGCCGGAGCGCGCCATTGCGATCAGTTTCTCGTCGCCCTGCAGTTTGAGCAGGGGCGAGCGGCGGGCCAGGAGTCCGCGGCGACTGGCGTGGGTTAGTGCTGATGCCTCCAAGCTCTCCTCCAGGGAAGGCGTGTCCAGGGAAGGCGATTCCTGTACGTATGGACACCGTAACAAGGGGTTAGTTGCGCACCGCGAAGATTTATTGCGCCTTTATTGCCCTGCAACGACGCTTGATTGGCGCTGGGAGCGGAAATCGGAATGCCCGGGGCGGGACTCGAACCCGCGATCCCCCGAAGGGGAAGCGCCTTTTAAGGGCGCCGCGTTTACCAGTTTCGCCACCCGGGCCCGCCGATCGTACCCGGCACATATACGCTTCGGGCATGGCGGAGCACGGGGGGCGGATCGTCGCGAGGACCTTGAAGTCGCGGGGGGTGGACACCTTGTTCACGCTCTCCGGCGGCCACCTCTTCTCCGTCTACGACGGCTGCAAAGAGGAGGGCATTCGCATCCTCGACGTCCGCCACGAGCAGACGGCGGCCTTCGCCGCCGAGGGGATGGCGAAGGCGACGCGGACGGTCGGCGTCGCCGGCCTGACCGCCGGCCCGGGCGTAACCAACGGGCTCAGCGCGATCGCCGGCGCCCAGGCCAACGGCTCGCCGATCTGCGCCCTCGGCGGGCGTGCGCCGGAGTTGCGCTGGGGTTCGGGCTCGCTGCAGGAGATCGACCACCTGCCCTTCGTCTCACCGCTGGTCAAGTCGGCGGCGACGGTCAAGGAGACCGACCGGATCGCGGCGATGACCGCGGCCGCTCTCGACCTTGCGGCGACGGCGCCGACCGGCCCGACCTTCATCGACTACCCGCTCGACATCGTCTTCTCCGAGGCCGAGGTCGAGATTCCGGCGCTACCGGTGACGGCTGACGCGCAGCCGGCAGCCGGGGTCGAAGAGGCGGCGGCGCTGCTCGCCGCCGCAGCGCGGCCGGCGATCATGGCCGGCAGCGGTCTCTACTGGGGCCGTGGGGAGGGGGAGATGCAGGCGCTGGCCGAGGCGCTCGGCATTCCGGTCTTCCTCAACGGCCTCGGTCGCGGCTGCCTTGCGGCCGACCATGAGCTCGCCTTCAGCCGTGCCCGCTCGACCGCGCTCGGCGATGCCGACGTCGCCCTGGTGATCGGCGTGCCGATGGACTTCCGACTTGGCTTTGGGGCCAGCTTCGGTGACGAGACGAAGATCGTTCGCGTCGACGTCGCCGCCAACGCCTTGACCGCCAACCGGCTTCCCGCCGTCGACCTGGTCGGCGACCTGCCGGCGACGCTGGCGGCGCTGCGAGAGGGCGCCGACGGCGCTGGCGTGCGGACCCGGACCCGGCCTTGGGTCGAGCAGCTGCGCAACGTCGAGAACGAGAAGCGCGCGGCCGAGCAGGAGGAGCTGAACGACGCGCGTTCGCCGCTGCACCCGGTGCGGGTTTATAAGGAGCTCGGCGAAGTCCTCGACCGCGACGCGATCGTCGTCGGCGACGGTGGCGACTTCGTCTCCTACGCCGGCCGCTTCATCGACACCTACCAGCCGGGCTGCTGGATGGACCCCGGTCCGTTCGGCTGCCTCGGGGCCGGCCCCGGCCAGGCGATCGGGGCCAAGGTCGCGCACCCCGACCGCCAGGTCTGCCTCTTGCTCGGCGACGGCGCTTTCGGATTCGCCGGGATGGAGTTCGACACGATGGCGCGCCACGGCCTCGGCGTCGTCGGGGTGATGGGCAACAACGGCATCTGGGCCCTGGAGCACCACCCGATGCAGTTCCTCTACGGCTACTCGGTGGCGGCGGAGCTGACGCCGGAAACGCGCTACGACGAGCTGGTCGAATCGCTCGGCTGCGACGGCATCCTGGTCCGCGAGCCGGGCGAATTGCGGCCGGCGCTGGAGCGCGCCTTTGCTTCCGGTCGCCCGACGCTGGTCAACGTGATCACCGATCCCGAGGTGGTCTACCCGCGTAAATCCAACCTCGCTTGACGCCCGTCAAGGTCGTTGAGCAGCGCCAAAACGAGAATCGGCCGCCATTACTGGCGACCGATTCAAGCTGGCCCCTCAGGACGGGCAGGGGTACGTCTTCAGGGACCATGTGTATTCGATGGGCCCAGACGGCGGGAGGCGCCATGATGCGGCAATCGCCTAAGCCCTGTAACCAGGTGCAAGGTGGGGCTAACCCCTCCTCGTCCCCGGTCGAACCAGTATCGCGCCGGCTGTCCGATCCGTCCACCTGGCGCCCAGAGGCCTACTTAAAAGTTTGTAGGTCTCTCCTACTTACTTCTTGGGGTTCAGGCGAGCCGATAACCCATTTGTCCTACCCCAGGGTTACAGAATGTCCAGTTAGTACCCAGAGGTTCTCTGACTGAATACCTGGGTTTTTTTCAGTTGATCCGATCACTGTGGTGCTGCCGCGGCGGCGATCGCAGTGCCGTAGAGGATGTCGTGCTCGGAGACGGTGATCTGCTCGAGGCCGAAGGCCCGCATCGTCTCGATCAGGATCACGACGCCGGCGACGATGGTCGGGGCGCGGTCGGGGTGCAGGCCCGGGATCGCGACCCGCTCGGCGAGCGGGACCGAGGCCAGCTGCGAGAGCATCCGCTGGATCGCCGGCAGAGAGAGGAGGTGGCCGTGGACGCGGAGCGGGTCGTAGGGCTCGAGCTCCATTTCGACCGCCGCTAGTGAGGTCGGGGTGCCGGCGACGGCGATTCCCTCGCTGGCTGCAGGGGCGCCGGCGAGCGCCGTTTCGATCTGGCCGCGGACGTCGGTCGCCAGCGCTTCGAGCTCGATCGCGGCCGGCGGATCGGAGGCGACGTGGCGCTCGGAGTGGCGGACGACGCCGACCTGGAGTGAGGTATGGAAGGCGATCTCGCTGCCGCTGCCGACGATCAGCTCGGTCGAGCCGCCGCCGATGTCGACGACCAGGGTCGGCTCGGTGGGGACGTGCTCTGAGGTCGCCCCGATATAGGTGAGGCGCGCCTCCTCCTCACCGTCGAGGATGCGGGCCGAGAGCGCGAAGCGCTCGCGCAGCTCGGCGATGAAGGCGGCGCCGTTCTCGGCGTCGCGGACGGCGCTGGTCGCGATCGCGTCGATCCGCTCGGCGCCCAGTTCCTCGATTCCCTCCATGTAGGTGCCGATCGCCGTGCAGACGTCCTCGATTGCCTCGGCCGAGAGCCGGCCCGAGAGGTCGACGCCGCGGCCGAGCCGGGTGACGCGGCTGCGCCTGTCGACCGGTGCCACCCGACCGCCGTCGACGTCGGCGACGAGCAGACGCGAGGAGTTGGTGCCGACGTCGATGACGGCGACACGGGAAGGGCCGGCAGACATGGCCGCGCACTCTAAAGCGAGGTCGCTCCGGCGCCTCGAGGCGCCCGCCACCCAGGTTGCGCAACCCGTCGCCCTGCGGGGCCAATCACAACCTCGTTGCTAAGATGTTTGGTCCGCCGCGGGGTGGAGCAGCCAGGTAGCTCGTCGGGCTCATAACCCGAAGGTCGCAGGTTCGAATCCTGCCCCCGCTATAGGACGGAAACCCGCTTATCAAGCGGGTTTCCGCGTTTCTGGGAGACCTCAAAATCGGCCAGACAACGCCCTGGGACAACGCCTGGGGCAACACGAGGTCTGAGAGAGGTCGATTCCAACTCTTGCGCAGGGCGCTACCGAGGAGGTAGTCGATGCAGCTCTACTGGTGGGCGGCCACCGAGAGTTGCATCGACCTGCGTCTCACAGGCGAATGCGTTCTCGGTGGGTGCGCGAGCCGGCGTGACATATCCCTATATGGGTATGTATTGTCCTCGCCATGGCACGAGCGGCGACTACCAGTGACGTCTTCAACGCGGTGGCGGAGCCACGGCGGCGGCAGGTGATCGAACTGCTCGCCGGGGGCGAGCGCTCGGTTGGCGAACTGGTCGCGGAGCTGGGGAGCTCGCAGCCGCAGGTCTCCAAGCACCTGCGGGTGCTGCTGGAGGTCGAGCTGGTGAGCGTGCGCCGCGAGGGCCGCCACCGGCTCTACCGCCTCGAGGCGGAGGGGCTGAGGCAGATCCACGAGTGGGCCCAGCGCTTCGAGCCGCTTTGGCAGGAGCGTTTCGACTTGCTCGAGGAGGTCGTCCAGGAACTGAAAAAGGAAGAGGAAGGAGTCTCGTCAGATGGATAGCCCCGAGGTGGCGAACAGCGGCAAGGCGGTAGTGACGACGATCGGCGACAAGCAGATCGAAGTGGTGCGGGAGTTCGACGCGCCCAAGCACGTCGTCTACCGCGCCTACACCGAGCCCGACCTGATCCGCCGCTGGTGGGCCGGTCGGCGCGCCACCGTGACCTCAGTCGAGTCCGACCTCCGGGTCGGCGGCTCCTACCGGTACGCGGCGAGTGCCAGCGAGGGCTTCGAGGAGGACTTCGAGGCCGCCTTCCGCGAGGTCGCCTTCCGCGGCACCTTCAAGGAGGTGGTGGCGAACGAGCGCCTCGTCTACACCGAGATCTTCGAGGCGCAGCCGCAGGAAGAGCTGCTGACCACGGTCACCTTCGAGGAGCAGGACGGCCGCACGACGCTGCGGATGCTGATCGAGATGGGGAGCACCGAGGCCCGCGACCTGATGGCCGGCCAGATGGAGGACGGGGTGCAGGAAGGCTTCGACGTCATCGACGAGATCGTTCGCGAGCTCGGCCAGTAGGCGCCGGCGACACGCCCCACGACGAGGTTGCCTAGGAGAAGCCCCGGAAACGGGGCTTTTTCGTGAGTCGCTCTGCGGCTTAAGAGGCGCGGTACCAATTTGGCTCAGACCCGGGAAGCGACCCGCCCTCCTCGCCAGATCGAGAGAAGAGGCTGCTGCTCGCCAGGTTTGAAGCTCTCGCGGCGGCGCGTCGAACTGCGAGCGGCAGGTTCTGGCGCCCGCCAATCTGGGTATGAGGCTCGTGTCGGCGGATCTTCGCCGCCAAGCCATTGGAGGGCACTACTGAGGTCGGCCGTCGGGCAGGCCGCACGACTTGACTTCCGGCGCCCGTCCATTTACGCCGTCAGGAGGTCACTTGTCTCAAGCATCCGCCCCATCTCCCGCCGACCTGACGATCCGACTTGCCGAGCTCGAGGCGAGCCTCGACGAGTTCGACGCCAAGGACACCGCCTCGGCCAGCGTCGGTGACGTCTTCAACGCACTCTTGGGTGAGGCCAAGAAGCAGAGACGATCCGATCCGGTTGTCGCCGCGATCGATCCGGTGGCCAAGAGTTTCGAGGGCTCTGAGTTTGCGGAGATCACCTGCGGAGCGCTGCGGGCGCTGATCCAGCAGCTGCGCGCAGCCCTCGACCAATGATCGATCGGTCGCATGCACGTGTTCTTAGAACGTCGAGGAGTCCGCGAGGCTTCCCTGAAGCTCGCCGCCGAGGAGGACCCGATTGCGAGTGAGTGGCACGATCGCGCTCACCCTTGACGACGGACCCGACCCGCTGTGGACGGCGCCGCTGCTGGGGGCGCTGCGGGAGAGCGGCGCTCGGGCTACGTTCTTCGTCATCACCCCGAACGCGGTGGCGAACCCGGACCTGATCGAGGCGATGCATGCCGACGGTCACGAGGTCGGCTTCCACTGTCTCCGGCACATCCGCCACGCACAGCAAAGCGAGGGCGAGTTGACCGGCGACCTGACCGCAGGTCTGCACCAGCTGCAGTCGGTGGGCGTATTTCCTCGGGCCTGGCGGGCGCCGTGGGGGCGGGAGACCGAGGTCACCCGCCGCCTTGCCATCCGTCACGGCCTGCGGCTGTGGGGCTGGAACCTCGACAGCCACGACTGGCGGGGTGACTCGGCGGCTCAGATGTATACGGCGATCGTGGCCCAGGGTGGCCTGCGCAACGGTGACGTGGTTCTGATGCACGACGGCCTCGGGCCCGGTGCCAAGCGCACCGGTTGTGAGGAGACGCTCGAGCTGACGCGGCTCCTGATCGCCGAGGCCGCGCACGAGGGCCTGTCGCTGGCGCCGCTCTCCGAGTGCCAGGGGGTTCTGGCATGAGCGGGGGGACGATGGACTCGATCGACGGCGCCGCGCTCGACGCGCGGCTCGATCAGGCGCTTGCCGCGATCGCCGCCGGTGCTGAGGAGCTCGATCGCGAACCGCGTTTCCCTGCCGAGGCGTTCCGCGCCCTAGCCGGAGCCGGCGCCCTCGAGGCGCCGGTCGGCGCCGCGCGCGCCGATCGGTCGGTGCTGCCCGAGTGGCGCCTCCTGCGCCGGGTCGCTGCCGCCGACGCCTCGGTCGGGCGCATTCTCGACGGGCACCTGAATGCGGTCGAGCGCTTGGAAGTCTCCGCCGGGGGGCAGCTGCGAGAGAGCGAGCTGAGCCGCCTGCGGGGCGGTAGGCGTCTGCTCGGAGTCTGGGGAGCGGACCCCGGCCCGGGCGAGGGATCGCCGGCACGCCTGCGGAGCACCGGTCCCGGCATGACCCTGAGCGGGGTGAAGACCTTCTGCTCGGGGGCCGGTGGGGTCGATGCCGCGCTGGTGATGGTCGGCTCCGACGACGGGGAGGCGCCGCGGCTGGCGCTGGTCGATTGCGCGGAGATCGAGATCGACCGCGACTGGTATCGGGCCGCCGGGCTGCGCGCGTCCGAGAGCCATCGGGTCGTCTTCCACGACGCGGAGGTGATCGGCCTCCTCGGCGACCCCGGCGAGCTCGGTCGCCAGCCCTGGTTCTCGCGGGACGCGATGCGAACCGCGGCGAGTTGGATCGGGATGTTCGACGCCGCCGCGGAGGGGGCGTTCGCCGAGCTGGCGAGAGCACGGGCGGAGGACCCGCTCGGTCAGCTTGCCGCGGGCCGGATCGAGGCCCTGCGGGGGACGATCGAAGGTTGGTTCCTGCGCGGGGCCGAAGCCGCGACTCACCGCGGCGAGCTGAAGCCGGTTGCGATCGCGATGCGCGCCGAGATCGACCGGGCGGCGAAAGCGCTGCTCGAGACTGCTGCGGCGGCCTGCGGCTCGCACCCGTTCGTGACCGGCGGTCGCCTCGACCGCGGCCGGCGGGACCTCGAGACCTTCCTTTTGCAGCACCGCCTCGACCCCCTGCTGGCCGGCCTCGGAGCGGAGAGGCTGCGGAGCCGATGAGCACCGTTGGGGGCCGGGCCCCCGTCGAGCACTTCGAGCGCCTCGCGCGCGCCTCGAGCGATCCCTGGGAGTACGCGACCAGTTCTTACGAGCAGGCGAAGTATCAGCGGACCCTTGCCCACCTGCCCGAGCGGATCGAATCCGCGCTCGAGCTCGGTTGCTCGGTCGGGGTCTTCACCGCGATGCTCGCCCCCCGTTGCGAGCGGCTGCTCGCCGTTGACTTCAGCCCGACTGCGCTGGCCCACGCGCGCGAGCGGGTCGGCCCTCGCGCCGAGGTCGAGCTCCGCCGGGCCGTGCTTCCGGAGGAGACGCCGCGCGGGCCGTTCTCGGCGATCGTCTGCAGCGAGATCCTCTACTACTGGGAGCCAGACCTGGTGCGCGAGGGCCTGCGCCGGATCGAATCCGCCCTTGCGCCCGGCGGGGTCCTCGTTGCCGTCCACTGGCGTGGCGGGGACCCGCGGCGTGAGCTCGACGGCGACGCCGTCCACGCGATCCTCCGTGAGGAAACCTGGCTCCTGCACCGAGGCCGGGAGTCCAGCGAGGATTTCCTCCTCGATAGCTGGGTGCGCGGAGAGATGGGCGATGTCTGAGGAGCCGGAGATCGTGATCGTCGGCGGTGGTCCCGCCGCCTACGCAGCCGCCGCCGCCTACCGGAACGCCGGCGGGACCACCGCGGTTCGGATCCTCGCCGCGGAGTTGGAGCTTCCCTACGAACGTCCGCCGTTGACCAAGGAGTATCTCCGCGGCGAGTCGAGCCCCGGGGACCTCACGCTCGCTCATCTGGACTGGTACCGCGAGCGCCGGATCGAGGTCGAGTGCGACGCGACGGTCGTCGGCCTCGACCTCGACGCCGGCGAGGCGCGCGGCGCAGACGGGCGGAGCTGGAGCTTCGATCGCTGCCTTCTCGCCAGCGGCGCACGGCCTCTCGTGCCGGAGCTTCCCGGCGCCGACGGCCCGGACGTTCGAACGGTGCGGACGATCGCCGACTCCGAACAGCTCCGTGCCCTGGCGGGGTCCTCGGTGATCGTCGTCGGCTCGGGTTTCGTCGGCTGTGAGGCGGCGGCCTCGCTGGCGATGCTCGGCGCCGAGGTCATCGTGGCGACGCTGGAGGCGAGCCCGCAGCTCGAGCGCCTCGGCGCGGAGGCGGCGGCCCGGATCGGCTCCTGGCTCACCGGGCTGGGTGTCGGGCTTCTCGCCGGCGCAAATCTGGTCGAGATCTCAGCCGAGCCGGGTGGATCGCTCGCCCGCTTCGAGGACGGTCGTGAGGCGAGGGCCGACGCGATCGTCCTGGCGCTCGGCATCACCCGCAACGACGAGCTGGCGGCGCAGGCGGGGGTCGGCGTCGCCGACGGCGTCCTCGTCGACGCGGCGATGGTCTCCTCCGATCCGCGACTGCTGGCCTGCGGCGACGTAGCCGCCGCGCTGAATTCAGGGGCGGGCCGCCGCCTGCGCGTCGAACACTGGGACGAGGCGCTGAACATGGGAAGGGTCGCCGGTCAGACCCTCGCCGGGCGCGAGGCGAGCTGGGACGTCGCTCCTGGCTTTTGGTCCTCGGTCGGGGAGCAGGCGCTCAAGTACGTCGGCTGGGGCGACGGTTGGGACGAAGTCCGCTTCGCCCTGGGAGCCGGCGAGAGCTTCGTTGCCCGCTACGGCCGCGACGGGGAGCTGGTCGGCGTTCTCGCCCACGGAGACGACGATTCCTACGAGCGAGGTAGGTCGGAAGTCGAGGAGCACGCGAGATGGAGGTGAGCGCACGGACGCCTGCGACTCCGCTCGAGGCGCCGGCCTCGGTGCCCGCCGTCGCGGTGGTCGTGCCGGCGCGTGACGAGGAGGAGAGGATCGGAGCCTGCCTCGACGCCCTCGCCCAGCAGGATGGCCTGCGGCCCGAGGAGTACGAGGTGATCGTCGTCCTCGACGCCTGCGCGGACGGGACCGCGGCCGAGGTGGCGGCCGCGGTCGATCGGTGGCCGAGCATGCGGCTGCGCACGATCAGCGGGCCGGGGCGAGGCGCCGGTCCCGCTCGCGCGGCGGGGATGGACCTCGCCTGCGCACTGCTCGATTCCGCCGCAGCCGGCCACGGGCTGCTTGCCAGCACCGATGCCGACACCGTGGTCGCGCCGGACTGGCTGCGCCGCCAGCTCGAGGCGATCGAAGGGGGAGCGGAGGCGGTTGGCGGTGAGATCACCCTCGACCCGAGCGAAGTCCCCGCGTTGCCGCCGGAGGTCCTCGAACGGCGCTCGCTGGAGATCGCCGAGCGGATTCGCGGCGCGGCCCGGCGCGGCCCGGCTGAGCACGCCCACTTCTCAGGCGCTTCGCTCGGGATAACCCCGAGCGCGTATCGGCGCGTCGGCGGCATGGGCCGGCTCGCTGCGCTCGAGGACCAAGAGCTGGAGGACCGGCTCGCCGACGCCGGCATCGCGATCCACCGGCCCCGCTCGGTCCGGGTCACCACCGCGGCGCGGACCGACGGGCGGGCCGAGCGCGGCCTCGCCCGCGACCTCGAGCTTGGCCGCTGGCTCGCGACCCGTCGCTACCGGGCGGCCGACTTCGGGCTCGACGAGCTCCTAGCTGCCAAGAGCGGCCCGATCGTCGCGATCCTGCCCGCCCGCGAGTGCGCGGCGACGATCGGCCCCACGATCGAGGCCCTCTCGCCCCTCCGCCAAGCCGGTCTCCTCGACCGCCTCCTCGTCGTCGACGCGGAGTCGGCGGACCACACCGGGGAGATCGCGGCCACGCTCGGTGCCGAGGTCCTCTCCGAGAGCTCGCTGTGCGCTGAGCTCGGTCCATGCCGGGGCAAGGGCGACGCGATGTGGAGGGCGGCGATCGAGGCGGAGGCCGAGGTCCTCGTCTTCCTCGACGCCGACTCCCGTGACTTTCGCGCCGATTTCCTGACCGGGCTGCTTGGCCCGCTGCTGCTCGAGTCGGGGGTGGATTTGGCCAAGGGAACCTTCGAGCGCCCGCTTTCGCTTGGTGCCTCGGTTCGCGAGGGAGAAGGCGGCCGGGTCACCGAGCTCGTCGCCCGCCCCCTGCTCAATCTGCACTTTCCGGCCCTCGCCGGATTCGCGCAGCCGCTCGCGGGCGAGATCGCGATCCGCCGCGACCTCTTCGCCCGGATGCCGGTTCCGGTCGGCTATGGAGTCGAGATCGCGATGATGATCGACGCGCTGCGTCTCGTCGGCCTCGATGCCCTGGCGGAGGTCGACCTCGGCACCCGCCAGAACAGCCACCAGGAACTGCGCGCGCTCAGCTCGATGGCGGCGGAGGTGATGGTGGCGGTTGAGCGAAGGATCGGTGCTCCCCCTCGTCCCGACTCGCCGAGCTTTCGGCCACGGCCCGAGCCATCGAGGGCCGAGGTCTGGCGCCTTCGCTGCGAGGAGCGTCCGCCGTTCCGGGTTTAGCGCCCGTCGATCGCGGCGACGGCGAGCTGGTGCAGCGCGGTGACCAGGCTGTGCTGCTCCTCGGCCCGCGCGAAGAGCGGATCGAACTCGACCCCGGCCCGTTGATCGAGATCGAGCCCGGCCAGCGTCCGCCACAGCTCGGTCTTGCCGGCGATCCCGATTGCCAGCCCCTCGAGCTCAAGGAGGCGGCTGAGCGGGGAGTAGCCACGCAGGTGACCATTCAGCTTCAGGCGCCCGAGCCGCTCGAGCAGCCAGGCGCCGACGGGCTTGACCCGGTCGCGGGAGACGCCGAGTCGGTCGAGGACGTCTTCGAGGGTCTCCCGATCGGCTTCGATCTCCGCGCTGATCCGCCGCAGAGGTGAGGCCAGCGCCTCGTCACCCTTGTTGCTGGCGAGGTCGAGTTCCATCTGCGAGCGGTCTCACGCCCGGCCCGGGTGGGTCCGCTGCCGATCCGGCTCGGGTTCAGGCTCTTCGGCCGGACCCAGCAGCTGCGCTTCTACCGGCAGACCTGCCGGCGCATGCGACGCCTGACCGAGGCCGAGCTGGAGACTCGAAGGGCGGCCCGCAGCTCACGAGCCCGGGCCGCTCCCCCTACGACGCTCGTTTCGAGGCGGCCTGAGCCGCCTTCTTGACGGTTCCGGCGACGGCCTTGGCTGCGCTCGTGGCTGCCTTTGCGGTGGTCGCGGCGGCGTCCCTCGCGTCGCTGGCCGTGCCTTTGGCCTCGTTTTTCTTCCGCGTCGCCGCGCCTTTCTTGGCGGCGGCGCTGCGGTCGGCTTTGGTCTGTTTCGGCATCAGTTCGTCCCTCTCGTTGGTGCTTCTGTCTATTTGCCGGTGACGGTCCCGGTCGGCTTGTTCGGCAGACCCGCGGCCTGTCGCAGCTTCTTTGCGATTTCCTCGACTTCGCCCGGCTCCGGGCCCGGTGCGAAGACCGCTGGCTGGGCCGGCAGGTCGTAGGCGGGCGCCCCCTCGGGGTGCGGCTCCTCGGCGACTTCCAGCTCCTCGCCGGTTTCCGGATGCAGCCCGTTGAAGACGGCGCCGAGCTCCTGAAAGTCGTCGGGAGACCAGCGGTAGAGCTTCAGGTGCTCGCCGCGTTTGATGTGCGGTTTGCACTCGGGGATCTTGTCGGTCGGGATCCGCGGCGAGGGGAAGAGCTTCGTCATGTCAGAGCCGGTCAGGTTCTCCAGCGCCCGCGCGTAGGCAACCTGGTGGACGCCGCCGCGGACCAGCAGGTAGCCGGTGAGGGCGCGGGCCGCCGGATGGTCGACCATCTCGTAGACCTTGAGCTTGTTGTTGCGGGCGCCGGTCTCGAGGAAGAAGTTCCAGGTCAGGTCGCCGATCAGGTCGCCGCTGGCGTTGACGTAGTCGCCGTTCCAGGGCTTGCCCATCGAGTCCTGGACCAGGGCGGAGGCGCCGCCGGCGATGAACTGCTGGGTGTTGCGGGTGTCTTTGACGCCTTTCAGGGCGCCTTTTTTCGGTTTCGCTTTGGCGGCCCCGGTCAGCATCGTGTTGATCGCCGTCGAGACCAGCTCGATGTGGCCGAACTCCTCGGCCGCGATCGACGCGACCAGGTCGTAGAAGGGACGCGCGCCTTGGCGGTTGCGGAAGTTGAACGACTGGTACGTGTAATTCATGAAGGTCGACATCTCGCCGAACTTGCCGCCGAGCAGCTCCTGAACGACGGAGGCGCCGACCGGGTCAGGGGTGGAGGGGGGAGGCAGTTCCGCCTGCAGGCGGTCGAGTCGCATGATCATCTGGGGCTCCTGAATGGATCGATTTGGGCGCTGAGAAAGGAGTCGCGGAGCGTCTTGCTTGCGACGTTCGCTCGGAAGTCAGCGCCTGCTGCCGACCGCTCGGGTCAGCCCCATTGATGCCCTCCGTTCTAGGCCTGTACCCAGGTGTGTCGTGCTTTAGTCGACCGTGGCCGACACTCCCCGCAGCATGAACAGCTCGATCTCCAGGTCGGGGCCGACGTGGGAGTTCGAGATGAAGGCGAGGACGTCGCGGCCGGAGAGTCGCTCGACCTCGTCGATGAAGCGCTGCTGCATCGCCTCCTGGAAGGCGCTGCGGGTCTCCTGCACCACACGACCCCGTTGCAGCTCGATCATCGTCTTCTCGACGTCGGTGTAGACGCCGCCCATGACGATGGCGATCAGGTCGTCGTCGAGCAGCTGGGCCTTGGCACTGACGGGGGAGCGGTGGTGGTAGCGCTCATGCAGCGCGACCATCGCCTCGGTCACGGCGGCCAGCAACTCGTCGCCGTAGAGGGGTGGAGTGGAAGCCGGCACCTTGGGCCTTCTTTCTCGTCCTCTGGCTGGAAGCGCGCGCGAGGCAGAGGGTGGAAGGACCCAACGTGCGGTTGAACCAGCGTAGCGCGCCGGACTACCATGATCGGATCGCAGAATCTGAGTTCGACTCAACCCAGAGACAGACGCAGGCGGCAACGGATGACCGCCGTTGCCACGGCGAAGAGCTGACCGCGATCTCCGACGGTCTGGTCGCCCTGCTCAAGGAGTTCTACGGCCGCGGCCCGACCCAGGCCAAGTCCTACTACCAGGACGACCTCGTTGTCTGCATCCTCCGCGGCGGCTACACGCAGGTCGAGCAGACCCTTCGCGACGGCGGTCGCGGCTCAGCCGTGATCGAACAGCGGATGCAGTTCCAAGAGCTGATGCGCGAGCGCTTCGAAGCGGTGATCGAGAGGGCGACGGGACGCAAGGTGATCGGCTTCATGAGCGGCAACCAGCAGGAGCCGGACCTGATGTGCGAGGTCTTCGTGCTGGATCCCTCTGACTTGGTCTGATTCGGCTCGCCTGGTAGCCGATCGACCGACCCCTCGCTAATCAGCCCACCAGTCGCGCTGACCCTCGACGTCCTCGCGCTGACCATCGCCGAGACTGGGCGCGCCGATGACGAGGACCTCGAGGCCTTCCGGCCCGGCCTCGTAGCCGCGCCAGGTGCCGGGTGGGACTCGCACCGCGTCCCATTCTTTGAGCTGGACGATCTCGTCGTCGAGCTTCATCCGCCCGCTCCCGCGCACGACCACGTAGACCTCCTCCTGCGTCTTGTGCGTGTGGCCGTAGGGAAAGCGATAGCCGGGCGGGAGGCGCTGGTGGCTGAGGCCGGATTGCTCGAGCTCGAGCGCCTGGGTCGCCATCCGGAACTCCAGGTCCGGCGAGCCGTCGAAGTTGGACCCGACGTCATCCAGGTCAGACTTGAGGTTCCTGCGCGTGAACGGCACGGCGCAATCGTAGGCCACGCCTGGCTCTACCGAGCCAGGTAGCCGCCGTCGACGGGGAGGATCACGCCGGTGATGAAGGATGCGGCGTCGGAGGCCAGGAAGCAGATCGCCTCCGCCACCTCGCTGGGCTCGCCCAGCCTTCCCATCGGGTGCGCGGCCCGCATCGGCTCGACGTAGTCGTCGGGCAGCGTCGCGACGGCCTCGGTTCGGATCGTCCCGGGGGCGACCGCGTTGACCCGGATCTTGCGCGGCGCCAGTTCGACCGCGAGGTGCTTGGTCAGGCCAGAGGCAACGAACTTGGCCGGGCCGTAGACGGCTTGGTTGGTCTGACCGGCGAGGCCGGAGATCGAGGAGAGGCAGATGATCGAGCCACCCTCGTGACCCATCGCTTCGATCGCGAACTTGCAGGTGAGGAACATCCCGCGGCCGTCGATCGCCATCACCTGATCCCATTCCTCGGCGCTGGCCTGCTCGATGCCGCTGAGCGGGATGATCCCGGCGTTGGCGACGAGTGAGTCGAGGACGCCGAAGCTCTCGATTGCAGCGGCGACGATTCGGCGCGCGTCCTCCTCGACGGAGACGTCGCCGAGCACGGTCACGACCTCGACTCCAT
Source organism: Solirubrobacterales bacterium (assembly GCA_035509895.1). Lineage (GTDB taxonomy): Bacteria > Actinomycetota > Thermoleophilia > Solirubrobacterales > 70-9 > VAYN01. Next base: position 20,995 of record DATKIA010000134.1, on the reverse strand, counting down.
CGCCCAGGCTCGCAGCGGCCTGCTCGAGACCGGGCTCGTCGACGTCGTTGAGAACCAGTTGCGCTCCCTCGCGGGCGAAGAGCTCGGCGCTCGCGCGGCCGATCCCCCTGGCAGCGCCGGTGATGATCACCGACTTCCCGTCCACCCGTCCCGGCCTCATCGTGCTCACGCTATACCCCCGCGTTCGTCCCGTCCTGCCGGTTTTTCTCGTTCAGGATCGAGGAAACCGGGTTGTCAGCCGAAATAAGGCAGGAATCCCAACGCGCCGCCCGGCGCTCGTCCAAGGAGTGTCTAGATTCCGATGAACCCGTCCCGAAGGCTGCGTTCGCTCGTCCCTGTGGCGGCGGTCGCTCTGGTCGCCGTCGCCCTCTTAGCGCCGGCCGCCAAGGCCGCCAACGTCCCGCCGCTTGTCACGACCGCGCAGTACAAGGCGCTGGTCAGCTTCGTCGAAAAACTGAACAAGCTCTCGAACACCCCGGCCACTGCCGCCCAGAAAGCCGGCTACGAGGGCCAGCTCGAGAACAAGCACGATGCCGCCGCGAACAAATCGGCCGCCCTCTTCAACCGCGGCAAAAAGGCCGCGCAGGCGGAATCGCAGCGGGCCGTCAAAACCGGTGTACGCACGATCCGCACCACCGAGGCCGGGGAATTGGCCGCCCTGCGCCGGGACTACGACGCGCGGATGACCCAGGCCGCCGACAACTATGCGACGGCGGTGGGCCGGCTCGAAGACGTCTACGACAGCCGCGCCGCGTCGCTGAAAAAACAGGTCAAACGCCTGCGCAAACAGAAGGCCAACGCCGAAGGCGTCTTGCGCAAAGAAGTGATCCAGGAAGCGATCGAACGGCGCGAGAAGCGGGGCACTGAAGACCGCAAGGTGGAACAGGAAGAACTCGCCGACCTGAGGAAGGGCTACAGCCGCGAAAAAGCTGCGATCCGCAGCGCCAAGGCGTCCGCCACCAAGAGCGTGCAGCAGAACGACGACGAAGCGATCGAAACGCTGCGCAACCGCAACAAACAGATCTACAACACCAGGGTCCGCACGCTGCAGAGCCGGCGCGTGAACCAGCTCCACGATCTCGAAAACAAGCTCAACGCCGGCCGTGCCGCGATCGCGCGGATGCCGGTCAGCAGCTGAGCTCGAGCTGACTTCCGGCCCCCGCTATAGAAAAGGCCCCGGAAACGGGGCCTTTTCTATGCCCTCCTCTGTGAACGCCATGTGTCCTTATGTGTACTCTTGTGCAATGGCCGAGCGGAACCGCCGCATCAACGTCACCCTTGAGCCGGACTACGCGCGCAAGCTGGCGAGCCTGGCGGAGCGCACCCACATCCAGGAGGGAACGCTGGCTCGCTCACTCCTTTCCAGTGCGCTTGACGAAGCCGATCCGGATGCCTCGCGGATCACTGAAATCCTCGACGGGATCCCCGGGGCTTGGGAGCGGGCGCAGAGGTCGATCGAGCAGGCTCGGCACGGTGACACGGTGCCGCTCTCAGAGCTCTAGTCGATGCCGGGAATCGAGGTCACGCGCGAGGCGCGTGACGCGCTTCATGAGCTGATCGAGACCCGCCAGCTCCCGCCCGATACGCGCCAGCGAGTTTCGCGCTCGCTGCTCGTTCTGGAGAAGTTCCCGCGGGCCGGTAAGCAGCTCTCGGGCGTCTGGCGGGATTGCCGGGCATTGATCGGTCCGTGGGGCTGGCTGGTCGTCGTCTATATGTACATCGAGGCCGAGGGCCGGGTCGTCGTCATCGCCTTCCACGACGCTCGAACGTCCGATGCCGCGATCGCTCGCACTTGAATCACCCGAAGTTTCCGCTGCTCAGGCGGGCTGCCAGAGCTCGACGCGATTTCCCTCGGAATCGGTGACCCAGCCGAAGCGGCCGACGCCCTCCATGTCTTGCGTCTCGGCGGCCACATCGGCGCCCTTGGCGCGCAATTGCGCGAGCATCGCGTCGAGATCGCGGACCCTGAAGTTGAGCATCGTCTGCTGGTCGCGAGACCCGAAGTACTCGGTCCCGGACTGGAACGTCGCGAATACCGTCAGCCCGTCTTCCTGACGCCAGAGGCCGTTCTCGTCGGCGTCCAGGCCGAGGCAGTCGCGGTACCAGGCGCCCAGAGCAACCGGGTCGGCGGCCCGCAGGAAGTAGCCACCGATTCCGAGCACGCGCTCCATGTCGGCATCTTGACTGCCCGCGCCGAATTATGTTCCCGGGGTCACTTTCCGACTCGTTCGAGGTTGTTCGCATGTCCCCAGGTCGGCGAGAGCACGAATTGGGCTGGCTTGCAGCGCGGGTCGGTCGCGGTCGTAACTACGACCGGCCGCGTCCGCGAGCCCCCGGTTGCGAGGCCGGGGATCGGTTCCGGGCACTGGCGGCCGACCGCTTCCCCGAGCGCCTGGCGACCGCCGTTGGTGAGGCTGATCAAGACCGGCGTCGGAATCGGTGCCACCAGTGCGTCTGGTTCGCCGCTGGCTTCTTCGCTGCCGGGATTTGCGGCCCAGGCGAGCAGGGCGATTCCGGCAGCGCCGATCAGCGCCGCGCCGATCATCTCGCGCCAGGCCCGATCGAAGCGGCGCTGCATCTCGAGAAGGGCGGCGCGGTCGCGCACGCGGGCGGCGACCTGGCGCCACTTCTGCCGCTGATCCGGTGAGGTGAGCGTCGAGTCCCGGATCAGGGCCGCCAGCACGCTCACCCGCTTGGCGCCGGCGAGTATTCGCGGTTCGCTCTCGATCACCTTCCGCAGCTTCGGCCTGCGGTCGATCTCCGCCAAGGACATCTCGACAGGCCGGAGCACGTCGAGCGCGCGCCAGACCACCCAGACCACCGCGGCGAGCGCCACCGCCAGGCCGGCGAAGGCGGCGATCAGGCGTGGCGCGTCGTCACTCCAGGAGAGCTCGCCGATCGACGAGAGCTGCGTCCCGGCCACCATCAGGGCGCCGATCGCGGCGAGGATGCCGATCAGGTACTTGGCCAGGTCGCGGTAACGATCGACCGCCGTCTGCACGTTGCCGGGATCAGGCATCCGCCGGTGGTCTCACTCGAAGACGTAATAGCGGCGGTTGTCGTCACCGTCCTCCGGCTCGACCGGAGTAACGGTGAAATCGCGCTCACCGAGCTCGACGATCCAATCGCCGTGGCCGACGAAGGTGGCGGAGTCGAAGGAGCTGACACTCACCTCAGCCTCCTCGCCGGGCGGTGGCGGGTCCGGGGCGGTGCCCTTGGCGACGCTCGGCTCGCCGCCGTTCGCCGGGAAGCGGACGTGCCATCCGTTCAGCCAGACCTCGACGCTGCCATCCCCCTTGCGCTGCGAAACCATGCCCGCCGCCATCTCCGCGCCAACCCTAGAGGTCGCCGCTCATAGTGGCAACAGGACCGAACGTTTCTCACTCTTCGAGTTCTTCGAGCAGGCCGGGCAACTGCTGTTCTCTTTCGCGGCGGTCAGCGCCCGCGTTGCCGGTGTCGAACCAGGTCTTCATCTGGGCGAGGGCCGCCCGGGCGGCCCTCGCCTCGCCGGCGTGGGCCTCCAGCTGGGCGAGCATCATCCAGCAGTCGCCGACGTGCAGCGGCGGGCCGACGCGTTCGAAGATCCCGCGTGCCTGCTCGAGCTCTTCGCGGCCGGCGCCCGTGCCCTCCTCGTCGACCTGCATCGCGACCAGCCCCAGCTCGTAGAGGCACTCGGCTTCCGCGTTCTCGTCTCCCTTCGCGCGCGCCGCGGACAGCGCGTCGCCGAGCCAGGAGCTCGCCTCGGCGAAGCGCTCGGCCCGCTCCGCCGAGGCCCCGAGGTAGCGCAGGGGCTGCTCGGGGTCGAGCCCCAGGCGCCGGCCCGCCTGGAGGCAGCGGCGGAGCCAGAACACGGCGTCGTCGTGCTCGCCGTAGAAGGCGCAAAGACGTCCCAGCTCCATGAGGCCGAAGGCGACCGCGGTCGCCGAGCCCTCGGCCTGAACCTCGCGCAGGTGGATCAGTCTGAGCGCGAACGCTGTGCCGAACTCTCCCGCTGCTTCGGCCCGGGCCGCCCGGCGCGGGGCGCTCTCCTCCTCCCCCGGCGCCCCGACTCGGAGCCTCAGCTGCTCGGTCTCCTCGGGATTGAGGTTGAGGTACTGGGCGAAGTCGGCGCAGGCCGAGGCGACGGCGCCTTCCTGGCGCGGCCCCGCCGAGCGCGCTGCTTCGGCCAGGCTCGCTTCCGCCTCCTCCCTCCGCGCGGTTCGCCAGAGCGCGCGGCTGCGCATGATCTGAACGTAGGTGATCGGCATTTCCTTCCACTCGGCTCCGGCAACCGCCAGGGCCTCTTCGGCCTGGGCCAGGCCGTTGTGCCAGAGCTCGCGGTCGACCGTGTCGCGGGCGTGCCAGGCCAGCAGCGTCGACCTGAATTCCGGCAGGTCCTCGATGGCGTGGGTCGCGGCCAGGGCGTCCATGCTGCGCAGCATCGGCCCCAGGTCGGGCGTCGGTCGACGCATGAACTGGAAGAGGGCTACCGCGGCGAGGTCGTCGTCGCGCTGGCGCAGCCCAACCGCGGCCGCCCGCTCGAGCAAGGGGTCGCCGGAAGCGAGGAAGGACGTGTAGAAGCCGTTGCCGCCTCTGAGAAAGGCTTCCTCGAAGCGGGTGAAGAACCCGATCGAGGCTTCAGCGAAGGAGCGGCTGAGGATCTCGAGCCCCTCCTCTCCCGCCCAGGTCACCAGATGCTCGCGCAGGGCGAGCGCCTGGTGTGCCGTGAGCTGCACCGCCAGCCTCGGCGCGAGGCCTTCGACCAGACGAAAGAGGCCGGACGCCGCGGCGGCTTCGAGCGCGGCATTCCACTCCTCGGCGTCGACCTGACGGCCCAGCGCCTCGACGAAGGACGCGCCGGTGGTCACGAACTCGAGCATCTCCTGGTAGATCGGGCCGCCGCCCGAGAGGCCGAGGAGTGAGACCAGCTTCGCCTCCTCCTTGCCGAGCGACGACAGAGCCTGGCGGAGCGGCTCGGCGAGCGCGAGCCCGCTGAGGTCGTCCCCCCAGCGCAGCCGTTCGAGCAGGTCGAGCCCGTGCTCCAGGCTGCCGGCGTCCGCCAGCTCCCGGACCGCTTCGAGGTCTTCCTGGCAGGGGATGGCCAGCTGCCACGCCTGCTCCGGCTCGGCCTCCGCGAACAGCGGTTGCAGCTTGGCGCCGATCAGCTTCGGCGGGACCATGCCGTCGCTGACGGGCAGGGCACCCGCCAGCGGCCGGCCATCGGTGATCAGCGTGATCGCGGCGCTCCGTGGCCGCGTCTCGATCAACTCGGCGCAGGCCCTCGCCATGCCCTCGCGATCCTCGCCGGGGGCGAGCGTCACCAGGTGGAGCGTTCCGTCGGGCGCGGCGGCGTCGGCGGGCTCGCCGAGTCCGGCGACGGTTCGCTCGAAAGCCCCGGACGCGGTTGCGTAGCGGGCGAACTGCTCGACCACCTCGGAGGCTGGTCCCCCCAGCGGCTCGGCGACGAGGAGGTTGCGATCGCGGTCGAGGGCGCTGTGCAGGAGCTCGATCTCGTTCGCCCAGAACAGCGCTGGCGCCGCCTGCCGCCAGTCGACCGGTGCCGTGTTGGACTCTGCACCCGCCCGGACGCCGGCTGCCCTCAGCGCCGAAGACGCCCACCCGGTCAGGTTGACGAACAGCGGCACGGTACTCGGCCCACCCTCTCGCCATCCGCGCGCCAGTCGCGCGTTGGTGGTCACGATCGCGTCACCGACGGTGTGGCCGGCGGCCAGCAGCGGGTAGACGGTGGAGACCAGGGCCTCGACGAAGGCGACGCTGACCGCATAGCGCATCGCGATCACGCGGACCGAAGGAAGGCGCAGGCAGAGGGTCGCCGCGAAGGAAGGCGCCGGCTCGGAGCCCGCCCCGGTCGAGGCGGAGCGGCAGGCGTTGAGCAGGACCAGTCGCGGCGGGGCGGGGGCGAGCGCGCCGGTGAAGGCATCGGCGCTGACCGGGTCAGGGTCGCCGTTCGCGTCCTCAAAGACGAGCTCGGTGCCGGTCGCTCCCTCGCGACCGTGCCCGTCGAAGTGGACGACGTCGAAGGGTTCGCCGCCGGCGATCTCGCGCCGCAGCGCGGCGAGGGTCGGCGGCCGGATCACCTTCAGCTGGATCGTGTGGGGCGCCGACAGCGCCGTCGCCAGCACCGGGCCCAGGGCCGGCTGCAGCGGGACGTCGGCGGGGCCCGCCGGTCGTGGCGAGACGATCGCGACCCGCAGCGTCGAGCCCTCGCTCGGCGTCGGCGGCGGAGCCGCTTCGGCGCCGTCTTCGTCGCCGATCGGCACCCGGATGATCTCGCACCGCTCCGCCAGCGTCGGCGAATCAGGGGTGGGATCGAGGGCGAGCAGCTCCCACGGCAGGCCGAGGAGCTCGGGCTGATCGGACTGGATCCAGAGCAGCGCGGGGGGCTGCTCGACGAGCCGTTGGCGCAACGGTCGCAGGGCCGGATCGCCGAGCATCGCGTCTGCCAGCTCCGCGCCGAGTCGGCGGACGAGCTCTTGGTTCCGCTTCCAGGTTTCCCGATCCGGGCCGAAGCGTGGGAACGGGGTCGACTCGACGAGGTTCCCCAGCGCAGCGTGGATACGGTTCGCCTCGACGCTGCCGATCGCGCCTGTAGCTTGCAGGCCGTCGAAGACCAGTTCGACGCGGCCGTTCCGGAGGGTGAGTGTGGCTTCGGCCTCGTCGCTTGCCAATTTGGCTCCGTCGCTCAGTCACGCGCTTTGGTCGGCGATTCCTATCAGGGTCTGGGAACTTCGATGGAAAGGGCCTGTTGCAGGCTGACGCGAACCTCAACCTAGAGTTGCTGCGATGACCGGCTCCCAGACCCAGCCCCCATCCGGGGCGCTGGCGGAGATCCGCCGCCTGGCGGGTCCGTCGGCAGTGGTTGCGGGTGTCGTGTGCCTCGAAGGTGGGCAGCACGCGGAGACCTGGAGGGTCGATACCGAGCATCCGGCGACCAGCGTCGTCGTCCGTCAGTTTCCGGTCGACGACCCCGGGGCCCGGCACGAGCAGCGGCTGCTGCGGGCGCTCGACGGGCTCGGCGGGTTGGCGCCGGTCGCGCTCGGTGGCGACTTCGACGGACGCTGGTCGGAATCCCCGACCTCCTTGATCAGCTGGCTCGACGGTCAGCCCGACATCACTCCGGCCGACCCCGGAGAGTGGGCGCGCGAGCTGGGCCGGGCGCTGGCAGTGGTGCACGCCGTTCCGGCCGAGCGGCTGGTGGAGCTGCCGAGCGTGTTCGACGGCCGCGGCGGCTCCCGGGAGATATTGGGCGGCCCGCTGGCGGCGGAGGTGCGGTCGCGCTGGTCGGAGATCGTGGCGGCGCCGGAGGTGCTCACCCACAACGACTACTGGTCGGGCAACGTCGTCTGGAGGGACGGCAGGCTGACCGGCATCGTCGACTGGTCGGGCGCGGTGCGCGGCCCTCGTGGCTTCGACCTGGGCTGGTGCCGGCTCGATCTCGTCCTCCTCTTCGACGAGCGGATCGCCGACGACTTTCTCGAGGCCTACGAAGCGGGGACCGGCCGGGCGATGGGCGACATACGGCTCTGGGACTGCTGGGCCGCCGCCCGTTCTGATGGCGGGGTCACGTCCTGGGCCCCGAACTACCAGCCGCTGGGCCGCGCCGACCTCGACGAAGACGAGTTGCGGCGTCGCCACGCGCAGTGGACGGCCCGCCTGCGCGAGGGGGTATAGGGGCCGCGAACCGTTTCCGGGGGTTCGGGCAATAACTGGCATGAGCGAAAACCTGACCGACGCTGAAGCAATCGCCGGCTCGCTGGCAGAGCCGCGAGCGTTCGGCGTCATCTTCGAACGCCACTTCGACCCGATCCACGGCTACCTGCGACGCCGTTTCGACGACCAGCTGGCGGACGAGCTCACCGCCCAGACCTTTCTCGTCGCCTTCGATCAGCGAGCCCGCTTCGATCAGCAGCGCTGGGACGCCCGACCCTGGCTCTTCGGCATCGCCACCAACCTCGCCCATCGCCATCGTCGCAGTGAGTTGCGCGAGCTGCGGGCGATCGCCGCGATCACCCCGGATCCCAGCACCGGGATCGAGGGAGTCGAGGCCCGGGTCGATGCCGAGCGGCTGCGGGGGCTGCTCGCCCAGAGCCTCGCCGACCTTCCCGCCGAGGAGTCCGACGTGCTCCGTCTCCTCGTCTGGGCCGAACTGGATCAGCCCGAGATCGCCGCTGCCCTCGCGATCCCGCTCGGCACCGTCAAGTCCCGGCTTTCCCGCGCCCGCGGGCGACTGCAGGTCGCTCTCGGGCTCAGCCCCGAGCGCAGACCTGCCCACCGCGAACCCAGCTCACCCCGGAGGTGACCCCGATGGACGACCTGACCCTGATCAAGAGCTTCCGCGCCGAGCGCGCCGAGTCGGATCCGAAGGCCCGCGCCGAGGTCTGGCGGGCGCTCGAGGAGCGATTCGATTCCGCCTCGGCGCCGCCTGCGGCCGTTGCTGCCCCGGCGCCGGTTGCGATTCGGGTCCGCCGCCGCCGGCACCTGCTCCGGCACCGCCGCCTCGTCGCCTTCGCCAGCGCGACGGCAGCCGCGGGCGCGATCGCGGGCATCCTCGTGCTCGGCTCCGGCCCGACCGCGCAGCCGGCCGCCGCCGAGATCCTCCACCGGACCGCCGCGGCCGCCGTTTCGGCGGACGGGCCGACCGCATCGGCGGTGCCCGGACCCGGGCAGTTCCGCTACACGAAGCTCAAGCGCCTCGAATTGGAGGGCTGGCTCCCCGGCTGCGACCCGCTGGGCGATCGGCCCTGCATGATGATGGGCGGGACGATGAGCGGCGCGGACACGTTCAACGCGCTGATGCCGATGACGCAGGCGGAATGGCTCGGCGAGGACGGGATCGGGCGCTTGCGCCAGGTGGCGGGTACCCCCCGGCTCCTGACCGAGGAGGAACGGGGTCGCTGGGAAGCGGCGGGGTCGCCGCTGCCGCCTCCCTTCGATCCTGGGTATCAGCAGATGGTCGCCCAGGCGCAGCGGGAAGACCCGCTCCCCGGCTACGTGTCGAGGACGCGACAGTCGGGCCGGGGCGTGCTCGACACCGAAACCGAAGTCGACCTCGCACAGCTGCAGGGGAAGGGCTTTCGCTTCCCCGACACGTCGCAGCTTCCGACCGACGCTGCGGCCCTGCGCAGCGCCGTCGAAAGCAACCAGATTCCGGTCCGCGGCTTCAACCTCATGTACCCGTCGGCGCAGCGGCTCGACGCCGACCAGACGACGGCCGAGCTGCTCAACATCCTGCAGGAAGGAAGCCTCTCGATGACCCCGCGGCTGCGGGCAGCGCTGTTCAACGCCCTGGCCGAACTGCCCGGGATCGAGGTGAACACGAACGCGACCGATTTCCTCGGCCGTCACGGCTACGCGATCCAAACCAGGGGCACCGAATACGTCATCGATCCCGACACCGCAGAGCTTCTCGCCCAGCGCCAGTTCCTGACCAGGCCCGGGCAGAGTGCCTTCCTCGAGGATCTGCCGGCCGGCTTCACGCTGCGCGAGACCGCCTACCTGGAATCCGGGATCGTCGACTCGACGAACGAAACCGCCGCCGAGGCGGAAGCGGGGGAGCCGGTGGCGACCACCGGCCCCACCTACCGCAAGTAGGGGTAGCGCCCGAGACCAGGTAGTGAGAGAGTCTGATGCGTGGCAACGATCGCCGTACATCGCTGGGCTCTGATCGGCGCGGCCCTGACGCTGGCGATCGCGGTGCTGGCTCCGGCCAGGGCGGAGGCCTTCGGGACCTTCGCCAACGGCGTCCTCACGGTCGAGGGCGGCGAGGGAAAAATCGTTCCCCGCTGCGCCGCTGACGGCGAAATAACGGTCAGCGGCGCTCCCGTCGACGACGGTCCCGTCTACTGCCGCGACCTGAAGCGAATCGACGCTTCCTCGGGGGTCTCCACCCTCTACGACTTCTCGCAGCTGCCCGACGACCTCGGCGGCGGCCAGGGGCCGATCGAGATCCACGCCACCTCGACGGTGAGCGACCCGACCGAAATCGGCGACAAGTTCATCGGGGCCCCTGGCCACATCAACGTCTTCGACAGCGGGATCGGCTTCGACTCTGTCACCGGCGGCAACCTCAACGACAGGCTGAGTGGGGGAGGGGACAGCGACAAGATCGAAGGCGGTCGCGGCGACGACGTTCTCCGCGGCGGTCCCGGCGGAGACAAGCTGCTCGGCGGGCCCGGCCGTGACACCCTGAGGGGCGAAGGCGGCAACGACAAGCTGGTCGGCGGCCCCGGCAAGGACGTCGAAAAGCAATAGGCCAGCGGTAGCCGCGCAATCAGGCGGCGGCTGGCCCGAACCAGGTGGTCAGCGCCTCGACGAGACCGTCGTCGCTGCTCTCGCCCACCCAGGCCACGTGCCCGTCGGGACGGATCAGGACGGCGGTGGGGGCGGGAACCGTTCCAAGCACCGGCAGCTCCCACGGACCGGTGTACGCGGCGTCGACCAGCTGGACCCGGTCGGCCCACGGAGCGATGTCAACAGCGCTGGGCTCGCCGAGGTTGATCAGCGCCGGGCGGGCCTCGTGCAGCAGCTCGAAGACGCGGAGCGGGTCGCCGGCGCTGACGAGATCGAGGTCGGGCATCCGGCGGCCGAGCAGCGGGTGGCCCTCGCCGAGGTCGTAGTGGATGTCCAGCCCAGAGATCAGCCCGGCGAGGCGCTTGCGCGGCTCGTCCATGCCCGACAGCTCCGAGACGACGTCGACCAGGGCCATGTTGCGCTCGTCGCGGCGCTGCAGTGCTGCCTGCGCCATCGTGTGCTGCAGCGCGCGGGCGGCGACCGGGTGGCGCTCCGCGTGGTAGGTGTCGAGGAGGCTCGCGGGCGAGGTCCCGTTGACCACCTGGGCCAGCTTCCAGCCCAGGTTCACCGCGTCCTGGACGCCGAGGCTGAGGCCCTGGCCGCCGGCTGGGTAGTGCACGTGGGCGGCGTCGCCGGCGAGCAGCACCCGCCGCTCGCGGTAGTCCGCGGCCTGCCGGGTCATGTCGGTGAACCTCGAGATCCAGGTGGGGTTGTGGGCCCCGAAGTCGGTGCCGAAGACGGCGATCAGCGTCTCGCTCAGATCGCGCAGCGCCGGCTCGCCGGCGGGGCCGAGCTGCTGCTCGGTGACGATGACGCGGAACGTCTTCCCGTCTTCCAGCTGGTTGATGCCGTGGATGCCGGTGGCATCGTGCCTGACGCCGCTCGGTGGCTCCTCGGTCAGCTCGACTTCGGCGATCAGGTTGCTCCGGGTCGGGTCCCAGCCCGGGAACTCGATGCCGGCCGCTTTGCGGACAAGGCTGCGGCCGCCGTCGCAGCCGACGAGGTACCGCGCCCGCAGGGACTCGCCGTCGGCGAGCTCGACGTCGACTCCGTCCTCGTCCTGGGCGAAGCCGGTCACCTCGGACGAGTAGCGGACCTCCACCGGCAGCTCCCCGATCCAGGCGGCCATGATCCGCTCGATCTTGTTCTGCCAGATCCCGAGCGAGTAGGGATGACGGGTCGGGAAGTCGCTCATGTCCAGCACGGTCGAGCCGAACATCGCCGCCTGGGCGACCTGACCCTCCGCCAGGAAGCGGTCGGCGACCCCGCGCTGATCCAGGACCTCGATCGTGCGCGAGTGAAACCCTCCCGCCCGGGAGCCGACCAGGACGTGGTCGGGACGCCGCTCGACGATCGCGACGTCGACACCCGCCAGTGCCAGCTCGGCCGCCAGCATCATCCCCGCCGGACCGCCGCCGGCGATCACCACCGCATGCTCGTTCGAACCCATGTTCCTGCCCCCGTTTCGGTCGCTTCTGACCCTGCGGCGGGCGTTTATACAGACGCGCCGGGGCTTGAAACAAGCCCCCCGGTCGCGTATAAATTGGGTGTGGAAAGGAGCCGGGGGGCTCCTTTTTTAGTTGGCGGCGCGGCCCCAGACCAAGGGCTTGACGATCGCCGGCATCGCGCGCCAGCTGCCGCGCTGCACCGACTCGACCTGCAGTTGAGTTTCGATCGTCGCCAGCGTCGGCCGGTCACAGCGACAGCCGTCGGCGAAGGCGGCCCAGGCCCGCGCCGAGCGCCGCTGCAGTGCCCGCCGCCAGCCGGAATCGGCGCTGACGTGCTCGAGGAAGAGCAGGCGGCCTCCTGGTTTCAGGACCCGGGCGATCTCGGCGACGGCGCGGGCGGGATCGGAGACGGTGCAGAGGACCAGGGTCGAGACGACGGTGTCGAAGCTGTCGTCGTCGAAGGGGAGGTACTCGGCCGGGGCGCGCAGCAGGGTGACCGGCACGTCGGGTGGAGTCTGCGAGAGGTCGATCCGGTCCGCCATCGCTTCACCCGGCTCGACCAGGATCAGCCCTTCCAGCCCAGCCGGGTAGTGGCGGAGGTTGAGGCCGGTGCCGGCACCGATCTCGAGCACGGCGCCGCGGGCCTCGGCCAGCAGGTCGCGCCGGCGCGCCGCCATCCCGAGCTTCTCGGCGACCCAGGTGAAGGGACCGTAGAGCGCCGCGGTGAAGCGGCTTCCGGGAACCTCGACGGGCTGGTTCGGGGGTGCGATGGGGGGAGCGGCGTTCGGCATCGGATCGGCCTCCGGGTGGGTTGTGGTCATCGCCCCTGATTCAACCGCCGGGCGGGCGCCGCTGCTTCGCCTGTTCGGGCCAACTTGCGGATGGCCCGTTCCGGCCACTCGTTCGCTCTACGCTTCGCTGATGGAGGAGCAGGAGATCCGATTCACCGAGGTGGGAGGGCGCCGTATGGCCTGGACCCGCAGCGGCGAGGGGCCGCCGCTGGTGCTCACCGGCTGGTGGATGAGCCATCTCGAGCTGAACTGGCGCGATCGGCGCTTCCGCACCTTCGTCGAAGCCCTCGGCCGTCACCGCACGGTGATCCGCTACGACGTGCCGGGGAGCGGCGTCTCCGCCGACGGCGAGGCTCCGGCGGGGACCGTCGACGGCGAGGCGGCGGCGCTCGCCGCCGTGGTCGAGGCCTGCGGCGCGCCGGCGGTCGACCTGATCGCCGCCTCCTCCGGCGCCCCGGTCGGGATCGCATTCGCTGCCGCTCAGCCCGCGCGGGTAGGGCGGCTGGTCGTCTACGGTGGCTACGCCTCGGGGGCGGGGATCGCCGATCCGCGCAACCGCGAGGCGATGGTCGACCTGATCCGCGACCACTGGGGCCTGGGATCGCGGGTCTTGGCCGACGTCTTCATGCCCGAAGCCGACGGGCCCGAGCGCGACGCCTTCGTCGCCTACCAGCGCCAGGCGGCGAGCGCCGAGCAGGCGGCGAGCTCGCTCGACGCCGTCTACCGCTTCGACGTAGCCGCCCGCCTCGCCGAGGTGGCGACGCCCGCGGTCGTCATCCACCGTCGCGAGGACCGGGCGATCCCGTTCGAGCTCGGGCGCGAGCTGGCCGCCGCCTTGCCGGAGGCACGCTTCGTCGCTCTCGACGGGGCGGACCACTACCCCTGGCTCGGCGACTCCGACGCGGTCCTGCGTGCCTGGCTCAGCGCGCTCGGCGTCGAGGGAGACATCGCGGAACTGCCCGAGCTCGCCGATCGAGCGCCGGTTGGGGAGGCCGGGGAGCAGGAGCTGACCAGCCGCGAGATCGAGGTGCTGACCCTCGTCGCCGGCGGTCTCTCCAACCGCGAGATCGCCGAGCGCCTGGTCCTCAGTCCCCACACGGTTCATCGCCACGTCGCCAACGTCCGCACCAAGCTCGGGCTGCCGACCCGCGCCGCGGCGGTCGCGGCGGCGACGCGACGCGGCCTGCTCTGAATGCGGTTCACGCGTGCCGAACTGGAGGCCTACCGGGGCCATCGGGTCGACGATCTCATCGGTCCGAATCTGAAGCTGCTGTTCGTCGGCATCAACCCCGGCCTGTGGACGGCTGCGGTGGCGACCCACTTCGCGCACCCCACCAACCGCTTCTACCCGGCACTGGCCCTAGCCGGCATCACCGAGCACGAGGTCGATCGAGTCGCCGGGATGACCGCCGCCGATCGCGCCCAGTTGACTGCGCGGGGCGTCGGGATCACCAACCTCGTGCCGCTGGCGACGGCGCGCGCCTCTGAACTGTCGCGCGCGGAACTGCAAGAGGGTGGCGAGCGGCTGTTGCGGTTCGTCGCCGAGCACCGGCCGCGGGTGGTCGCGATTGCTGGCGTCACCGCCAACCGCGAAGCCTTCGGCATACGCGGCGCGGTCTTGGGGCGGCAGCCGGAGACGCTCGACAGCGCCCAGCGCTGGTCCGGCGCAGCCCTCTGGGTGGTCCCCAACCCGAGCGGGCTCAACGCCCACGAGACGGTCGAGACCCTCGCCGCCGCCTACGCGGCGCCGGCCGCTGAGGCCGGCATCATTGTCCAGCCCGATGTCTGAGCGACCTCTTGCCGACGACAGCCGCCGCCCCCGGCGGCCGCTGTTCAATCCGATTCTGCCCGGGGCGACGGCTCGCGATCGTGCCGTTGCCTGCCTCGGGGCCGTCGTCGGCATCGCGCTGGCAGGACTGATCGGGGCCCTGGTCCACGGCGACGGCGAGGCGTTGCCGTGGATCGTCGCGCCGATGGGCGCTTCGGCCGTGCTGCTGTTCGCCGTGCCGGCCAGCCCGATGGCGCAGCCATGGCCGATCTTCGGCGGCAACGCGCTCTCGGCGCTCGTCGGCTTCGCGGTTGGCCGAGCGCTCGGGCATGGGGCGCTCGCCTGCGCCCTGGCGGTGGGGCTGGCGATCGCGGTGATGTCGGTCACCCGGTCGCTGCACCCGCCCGGGGGCGCGGCAGCACTGACCGGAGCGCTCGGCGGCTCGCTCGTCGACTCCGCCGGATGGTGGTTCCCGGTCGCGCCGGTGGCCCTCAACGCGCTCGTGCTGGTCGCCGTCGGCTGGCTCTTTCACCGACTTCTTTCGGGCCACCCCTATCCGCATCCGCAGACGTTGGCGCCGGCGACGGAGGATCCGCTGCCGAGCGAGCGGGTCGGCGTCCGCGACGAGGATCTCGACGCGGTTCTGGCCGGGATCGGAGAGACCTTCGATATCGAGCGCGAGGACCTGCGCCTGCTGCTGGCGCAGTTCGAGATGCAGGTGCTGGCGCGCCAGCACCCCGATCTGACCTGTGGCGAGATCATGTCCCGCGACGTGATCACCGTCCGGCGTGACTCCGACCCAGCGCTCGCCCGGCAGCTGCTGCTTGACAGCGGTGTCCGCCTGCTGCCGGTGCTCGACGACGGCGACCGCCCGGTCGGCGGCGTCGGTTTGCGCGAGCTGGCGCGGCCCGGCGAGGTTGTCGCCGAGGTGATGACGCCGCCGCTGACGATCACCCCCTCGGAGTCGGCGATGCTGCTGACCAGCGCGCTGACGGATGGGCACCGCCACGCGGCGATGGTCATCGATCCTTCCGACAGGAAGCTGCTTGGCCTCGTCACCCAGGCCGACCTGCTCGCCGCCTTGACCCGCGATTCGCTCGACGTGGCTCTGGTGCCTCAGTAGCAGCGACGCCGCCGCCTCGGCGCGGTGCGCCGCGATCCAGCGCTCCATCGCCTGCATCGGCTCCGGCTGCCCGGCGTCGCTACCCTCGGGTCGTGACGCCGGAGGAGCTCCAGGACCTCGCGCACCTGCGCCGCGCCCGCGACCTGATCGACCGCGAGTACGCGCGGCCGCTCGACGTCGCCGGCCTCGCCCGCGCCGCGCTGATGTCGACGGCGCACTTCTCGCGGCAGTTCCGCGAGGCCTACGGGGAGACGCCGTACAGCTACCTGATGACGCGCCGGATCGAGAAGGCGAAGGCGCTGCTGCGGGGTGGCGAGCTGTCGGTCACCGAGGTCTGCATGGAGGTCGGGTGCACCTCGCTCGGCTCGTTCAGCGCCCGCTTCACGGCGCTGGTCGGTGAGACGCCAACGACCTACCGGGCCCGCGACCACGGCCGGTTGGCGGCGCTGCCGAGCTGCGTCGCCAAGGACATCACCCGCCCCCGCCGCGAGTCGAGCAGGAATGGAGAAACGCAGGCGCTGCCGGCGCCCTAGCCTTGACCGCATGAACAATCTCACTCTCTCCACCTGCTTCATCCAAGTCCAGGATCCGGATAGCGCCCTGGCCTTCTACCGCGACCAGCTCGGTCTCGAGGTTCGTAACGACGTCGGCAAAGGCGAGTACCGCTGGATCACTGTCGGAGGCGCCTCCCAGCCCGACGTCGCGATCGTCCTCACCAACTACGTCAACGGCGGTCCCGACGACGGCGACGCCGTGGCGGCGCTGCTCGCCAAGGGCGCGATGAACGGCGTCCACTTCCACACCGACGACCTCGACGGCACCTTCGCCAAGTTGCAGTCGGCCGGGGTCGAGGTCGTCGAAGACCCGAAGGAGCAGCCGTGGGGCACCCGCGACTGCGCCGTCCGTGACCCCTCCGGGAACCTGGTCCGGATCGACCAGCCGCCCGCTGCCTAACCGGTGGCCGCGAAGAAGAAGGCGTCGGCGGCGCCTGCCGCCGACAGCCACGACCTGATCCGGGTTACCGGCGCTCGCGTCAACAACCTCAAGGACGTCAGCGTCGAGTTGCCGAAGCGGCGGCTGACGGCCTTCACCGGCGTCTCCGGCTCGGGCAAGAGCTCGCTGGTCTTCGGCACGATCGCGGCCGAGTCGCAGCGGCTGATCAACGAGACCTACAGCGCCTTCGTCCAGGGCTTCATGCCGACGACGGCGCGGCCCGAGGTCGACGTCCTCGACGGGCTGACGACGGCGATCGTCGTCGACCAGGAGCGGATGGGCTCTGACGCCCGCTCCACGGTCGGCACCGCCACCGATGCCAACGCGATGCTGCGGATCCTCTTCAGCCGGCTCGGGAAGCCGCACATCGGCTCGCCCAGCGCCTTCGCCTTCAACGTCGCCTCGGTCCGGGCGGCCGGCGCGATCACGGTCGAGCGCGGCGCTCGGAAGACGACGAAAAAAGCGACCTTCAACCGCACCGGCGGCATGTGCCCGCGCTGCGAGGGCCGGGGGTCGGTCACCGACTTCGACCTCTCCCAGCTCTACGACGAGAGCAAGTCGCTGAACGAAGGGGCACTGACGATCCCCGGCTACAGCATGGACGGCTGGTACGGCCGCATCTTCCGCGGCTGCGGCTTCTTCGACCCCGACAAGCCGATCGCCAAGTACAAGAAAAAGGAGCTCGACGACCTCCTCTACAAGGAGCCGACCAGGATCGAGGTCGACGGCATCAACCTCACCTACGAAGGGCTGATCACGAAGATCCAGCGCTCCTTCCTGGCCAAAGACGTCGACTCGCTGCAGCCCCACGTCCGCGCCTTCGTCGAGCGGGCGGTGACCTTCACCGTCTGTCCCGAGTGCGACGGGACCAGGCTCAGTGAGGGGGCGCGCTCCGCGAAGATCGCCGGCAAGAGCATCGCCGATGCCTGCGCGATGCAGATCAGCGACCTCGCCGAGTGGGTGCGAGGTCTGAAGGAGCCGTCGGTGGCGCCGCTGCTGGAGGCGCTCGGCGACAGCCTCGACTCGTTCGTCGAGATCGGGCTCGGCTACCTCAGCCTCGACCGCGCCTCGGGCACGCTCTCGGGCGGCGAGGCGCAGCGGGTGAAGATGGTGCGCCAGTTCGGCTCCTCGCTGACCGATGTCACCTACGTCTTCGACGAGCCGACGATCGGCTTGCACCCGCACGACATCGAGCGGATGAACGAGCTGCTGGTGGCGCTGCGGGACAAGGGCAACACGGTGCTGGTCGTCGAGCACAAGCCGGAGACGATCGCGATCGCCGACCACGTCGTCGACCTCGGGCCCGGCGCCGGTGCGGCCGGCGGCGAGGTCGTCTTCGAGGGCACCGTCAAAGGGCTGCGGGGCAGCAAGACGGTCACCGGGCGCCACCTCGACGACCGCGCCTCGCTGAAGGACGAGGTGCGGACCTCATCCGAGGCGCTGGAGGTGCGCGGCGCCGAGACCCACAACCTGCAGGGCGTCGACGTCGACATCCCGCTCGGGGTGCTGGTCGTCATCACCGGGGTCGCCGGCTCGGGCAAGAGCTCGCTGATCGACGGCTCGGTGGCGGGTCGGGAGGGAGTGGTCTCGATCGACCAGGCCGCGATCCGCGGCTCGCGGCGCAGCAACCCGGCGACCTACACCGGCGCCCTCGACCCGATCCGCAAAGCGTTCGCGAAAGCCAACGGCGTCAAACCGGGGCTGTTCAGCTCCAACTCCGAAGGCGCCTGCCCGGCCTGCAACGGCGCCGGTGTGATCTACACCGACCTGGCGATGATGGCCGGCGTCGCCTCCACCTGCGAGGAGTGCGAGGGGAAGCGGTTCCAGGCCGAGGTGCTCAAATACAAGCTCGGCGGGGCGGACATCAGCGAGGTCCTGGCGATGTCGGTGGAGGAGGCCGAGGCGTTCTTCGGCGACGGCGACGCTGCCCTCCCCGCCGCCCACAAGGTCCTCGACCGCCTTGCCGACGTCGGGCTCGGCTACCTCAACATCGGCCAGCCGCTGACGACCCTGTCCGGCGGCGAGCGCCAGCGGCTGAAGCTGGCGACGCAGATGGGGGAGAAGGGCGACGTCTACGTCCTCGACGAGCCGACCACCGGCCTCCACCTCGCCGACGTCGAGCAGTTGCTCGCCCTGCTGGATCGCCTCGTCGACTCCGGCAAGTCGGTGATCGTGATCGAGCACCACCAGGCGGTGATGGCGCACGCCGACTGGATCGTCGACCTCGGCCCCGGCGCCGGCCACGAGGGCGGCCGGGTCGTCTTCGAGGGCACCCCCGCCGACCTCGTCGCCGCCCGCTCAACCCTGACCGGTGAGCACCTCGCCGAGTACGTCCGTAGCTGAGTCAGCCCGCCGATAGGATCCGTCCGTGGCTCAGCGCGTGCTCATCCTCGGGGCCGGATTCGGTGGCCTCGAGATCGCGACGATGCTCTCGGAGGGGAGCGGCGGCGAGATCGAGGTGACGCTGATCGACAAGGGCGAGGGGTTCTCCTTCGGCTTCTCGAAGCTGGAGCTGATGTTCGGGCGGGCCACCGCCGAGGAGGTCCGGATGCCCTACGCGCAGCTCGACAAGCCCGGGTTGCGGTTCGTGCGGGAGACGATCACCGCGATCGATCCCGAGGCGCGGCGGGTCACCACCGACGGCGGCAGCTACGAGGCCGACGCGATCGTGATCGCGCTCGGCGCCGACTACGACTTCGCGGCGACGCCGGGCCTGACCGAGGCGGGCAACGAGTTCTACTCGTTCGCCGGCGCCGAGCGGCTGGGGGAGATCCTGCCGACGTTTGCCGAGGGCCGGGTGGTCATCGGTGTCTGCGGGGCGCCGTTCAAGTGCCCGCCGGCGCCGAGCGAGTGCGCGCTGCTGCTCGATGACGATCTGCGCGCTCGCGGCGTCCGCGAGCAGTGCGAGATCTCGTTCGTGATCCCGTTCGGGAAGCCGGTGCCGCCCTCGCCCGAGACCTCGGCGGCGCTGGAAGCGGAGTTCGCCGAGCGCGGGATCGAGCTGATTCCCGGCCGCCGGGTCGCGGCGCTCGACGGCGAGCGCGCCGTCGTCGTGCTCGACGACGGCGCCGAGCTGTCCTTCGACCTCTTCCTCGGCGTGCCCAAGCACCGGGCGCCGGACGTCGTCATCGACAGCGGCATCGCCGAGGACGGGTTCGTCCCGGTCGATCCGGCGACGCTGCGGACCCGGTTCGAGGGCGTCTACGCGGTCGGCGACGTCGCCACCGCGGGGGTGCCGAAGGCGGGGGTCTTCGCCGAGGGCGCGGGCCGAATCGTCGCCCAATCGCTGCTCGCCGAGTTCGCCGGCGCCGAGCCGCCGGGTCGTCACCTGGGCCAGGGCACCTGCTACATCGAGTTCGGCCACGGACGCGTCGCCAGCGTCGACATCGACTTCCTCTCGGGTCCCGAGAAAACGGGCACCTTCAACCCACCCTCGGCGGCGCAGGTGGCCGAGAAGGCAGCATTCGGCTCCACTCGCCGCAAGCGCTGGTTCGGCGCCTGAGTGCCAACCACGCCTGTCGATTCTGGCGTTGCTTGTCCGTCGCTTGGGTAGAGGCACGGCCAGCGGGGCGGTGTCGAGCGAAAGGGAGGCGGAAGATGTCCTCGAGCGTTCTCTACATGTCGATGTCACTCGACGGGTTCGTCGCCGGCCCGAACGAGGGGCCCGGCAACGGTCTCGGCGACGGCGGCATGCGGCTGCACGAGTGGTTCTTCGAAGGGGAGCCAACCGAGCACGGGGGCGTGCCGGGCCGACCCGGCGGCGTCAACGGCGAGGTGATGGACGAGCTGATGGCGACCGGGGCGGTGGTCAGCGGCCGGACGACCTTCGAGCTCGCCGGCGGCTGGGGCGGCGACCACCACGACGGCGTGCCGGTCTTCATCGTCAGCCGTGGCGAGCTCGGGCCGGAGGTGGCGGACTGGCCGCTGGTGACCTTCGTCGACGACGTCGCCACGGCGATCGCCCGCGCCAAGGAGGGGGCCGGCGATCGCGACGTCCTCGTCCACGGCGTCACCATCGCCCACTTGGCCCTCGCCGCCGGCGTCCTCGACGAGCTGCAGATCCACCTGGTCCCGGTTCTGCTTGGCGGCGGCCGGCATCTCTTCGAGCAGCCGCTCGCCGAGCTGCCTGAGCTGGAGCTGACCCGGGTCCGCGACGGCCGCGGCGTCACCCACCTGCGCTACCGCGTCCACAGGTAGGTTCGAGCAATGCCCGCCGATCTGTTCGCCGGCATTCGCGTTGCCGACTTCGCGGCCGCCGTCGCCTGGTACGAACGCCTGCTCGGCGGCCCGCCCTCGTTCCGGGCGCACGAGACGGAGGTCGTCTGGGAAGTGGCCGAGCATGGCTGGATCTTCGTCCGCGAGGACGTCGAGCCGGGTGGCGCCGAGCATGTGATCTTTGTCGAGGACCTCGACGCCCGGGTGGCCGAGATTGCCGCCCGCGGGATCGAGCCCACCGACCGCGAGACCTACTCGAACGGCGTCCGCAAGGTGATCTACCGCGACGCTGACGGCAACGAGATCGCCCTCGGCGGCGCCCCGAACCCCGAGCGTGGTTGAGCTTCGTCTCGCTATCCGGGACGAA
>DATKIA010000133.1:0-15038 GCA_035509895.1 Solirubrobacterales bacterium | reverse complement strand
CCAGCGCGGTCTTGCCGGCCAGCGGTTGCTCCCACTCGAGCCCCGGCGCCGGCGCCACGCCGGCGCCGACCCGGATCACCTGGCCGGAGACGTGGGCGGAGCGCGGCGAGAGCAGGAAGCGCAGGGTCGAGGCGAGCTGGTCCTCGCCGCCGGCGGCGACGTAGACGAGCTGGCAGGTCGCGCCGCGGCCGCCGATCTCCTTGCCGAGCGAGCGGGTGAATCCCTCCAGCGCCCGCTGTGCGGTCTGAGCGCGCGGGGAGCCGGCCGCCGCCGGCGGCGTGCCGAGGACGACGACGCGGCCGTTGCGCCGCAGCCGGCCTACGCCGGGGTAGAAGAAGCGCTGCAGCTCGACCAGCTCGGTCGAGTCGGCGATCCCGCTGGCGTCGAAGACGAGGGCCTTGACCGGGCCCTCGGCGCCGGCGCGTTCGACCCCGATCTGGTCGAGCTCCGCGGCCAGCGCGCGGGCGAGGCGGCCGCCGGGGGCGCCGCCGCTCAGCACCGGCCCCGAGATCACCGGCTGGCCGGGCTGGAAGCGGTCGAGGGCGACCGGCTGGGGGAGGCCGACCTGCTTGGCGACGGTCGAGATCACCGGCGCGTTGACGAGCTGTGAGTAGCGGTCCGGCATTACACACCCCTTTCGGGTCCCGATCGACCCGGACTCGAATTACCGGGGATCACCGTGTCGATCGGCACCCTCATCGCGCACCTCCCGGCGCTTCGAGGATGGCGACGACGCCCTGGCCGCCGGCGGCGCAGATGCTGACGACGCCGCGGCCGCTGCCGTCTTCGTGCAGCTGTTTGGCGAGGCCGGCGACGATCCGGCCGCCGGTCGCCGCAAACGGGTGGGCGGCGGCGAGCGAGCCGCCGTTGACGTTGAGCTTGGTGCGGTCGATCGCGCCCAGCGGTTGGCGCCCCAGCTTCTCGTGGCAGAACTCGGGGTCCTCCCAGGCTTTGAGCGTGCAGAGCACCTGGGCGGCGAAGGCCTCGTGGATCTCGTAGTAGTCGAAGTCCTGCAGGGCGAGGCCGGCGCGGTCGAGCATCGTCGGCATCGCGTAGGCCGGCGCCATCAGCAGGCCTTCGCGCTTGTGGACGTGGTCGACGGCGGCGGTCTGGGCCTCGGCCAGGTAGGCGAGGACCGGCAGGTCGCGCTCCTTTGCCCACTCCTCGGAAGCGAGCAGGACCGCCGAGGCGCCGTCGGAGAGCGGCGTCGAGTTGGCGGCGGTCATCGTCCCCTCCGACCCGCCGAAAACGGGCTTCAGCTTGGACAGCTTCTCGAGATTCGAGTCGGGGCGGAGGTTGCCGTCGCGGTCGACCCCGAGGTAGGGAGTGATCAGGTCGGCGAGGAAGCCGCGCTCGTAGGCGGCGGCGAGGTTGCGGTGGCTGGCGACCGTCAGTTCGTCCTGCTCGGTGCGGTCGATTCCCCATTCGGTGGCCATCAGCGCGCAGTGCTCGCCCATCGAGAGGCCTGTGCGCGGCTCCTCGTTGCGGGGGATGCTGGGCACGATGTGGCCGGGGCGAAAGCCGGTCAGCGCCCGCAGCTTGCCGGTGGTCGAGCGCTGGCGGTTGGCCTCCAGCAGGGTCGCGCGCAGTTGCTCGTTGAGGGCGATCGGGGCGTCGGAGGTGGTGTCGGCGCCGCAGGCGATGCCGGCCTCGATCTGACCGAGGGCGATCTTGTTGGCGACCAGAATCGTCGTCTCCAGCCCGGTGCCGCAGGCCTGCTGGACGTCGTAAGCCGGGGTCTCCGGCGCCAGGCGGGTGCTGAGCACGCTCTCGCGGGCGAGGTCGCGGTCGTGGGAGTGCTTGAGGACGGCGCCGCCGGCGACCTCGCCCAGCCGCTCGCCCTCGAGCCCGAAGCGGTCGACGAGCCCGTCGAGCGCGGCGGTGAGCATGTCCTGGTTGGAGGCGTGTGCGTAGGGCCCGTCAGAGCGGGCGAAGGGGATCCGGTTGCCGCCGACGATGGCGACCCTGCGGGTCTGGGAGTTCATTTCTCGGGGGTTCCTTTGTCGGTTGACAGTGAGCGAGCGCGGAGACCGGGCTCGATCGTCGAGATCAGGAGGTCGGCGGCCTGCGCGGCGCTTACCGCCTCGGTCCGCAGCCACCAGCGCGCGAGCGCCTCGGCGGCGCCGAGCAGAGCGGTGGAGAGGGCCTCGACTTCGACCCGGGCGGCGCTGCGCCGCTCCTGCGGCAGCTGTGCCAGCAGCGAGCCGGCGACGAGGCCGGTGATCCGCCGCCGGTAGTCGGCGACCCGTTCGGCGACCTCGCCTTGGTTGGGCAGGGTCTCGTCGAAGAGGACCGCCCAGGCGCCGCGGTCGGAGTCGAGGAAGGAGAAGAAGGCGTGGATCCCGGCGGTGAGCGCGTCACCGGGGCTGCGGGTCGCGGCGACGGCCTTGTCCACGGTCGCGGTCAGCGCGTCTCCCGCCCGCTCCATGCAGGCGATGTAGAGCTGTTCCTTGTTGCCGAAGTAGTTGTAGAGGAGGGGCTTCGTCACCCCGACCTCGGTGGCGATTTCCTCCATCGTCACC
The DNA here is from genome assembly GCA_035509895.1 of Solirubrobacterales bacterium. Taxonomy (GTDB): domain Bacteria; phylum Actinomycetota; class Thermoleophilia; order Solirubrobacterales; family 70-9; genus VAYN01. The sequence continues at coordinate 12,516 of DATKIA010000133.1, read as the reverse complement.
GCGCCGTAGCCGCGCTCGGCGAAGAGGTCGTGCGCCGCCGCCAGCGTTTGCTCCATGCGGTCGATGCGCGAGAGTCGTGAACGAACCGATACATCCATCGGTGCATACGTTACCCGGATATAAATTTATATGCAGGTAGTGTGACCTATCGCACGTTCATGTTCTTCTACATCATTTAAATTGACATTTGAATTTACATGTGGGAAAGCATTATGCTGACTAGCATGAAAAGTTCGACTGTCCTCAATCCCTTTCTCTTCGGCACTTTGGCGCTGGATGACTCGTTTGCTGACCGCGAAGACGAGATTGCCGAGCTCAGTAGCGACATGCGCAACGGGCAGGACGTCGTCGTCTTCGCCCCTCGTCGCTTCGGGAAGTCCTCGCTGATCTGGGCGGCCGCGCGTTCACTGGCAAAAGACGGGGTGCTCGTCGCCCAGGTGGATCTGATGACGACGCCGACGAAGGAGCGTCTCGCTGCTGCCCTCGCCGCCTCGATCTACGAGAACATCGCCTCGCCGCTGGAGCGAGCATGGGAAAAGGCGGCAGCGCCCTTCAGGCGCCTGCGGGTCCAGCCGGCGATCAGCCTCGATCCGGAAACCGGGGCGGTGGCCTTTACGTTCTCGACCACCCGTGAGCCGGCCGACGTCGACGCGACGCTCGAGCAGCTGCTGGAGCTGCCGGCCGAGCTGGGCGCGGAACGCGGCCGCCGGACCGCGCTGGTCTTCGACGAGTTCCAGGAGGTCGTCGACATCGACCCCCGCCTGCCGAAGTTGATGCGGGCGATCTTCCAGCGACAGCCTGAGGTCGCCCACGTCTATCTCGGCAGCAAGCGCCACGTCATGGACCGGATCTTCAACGACGAAAACGAACCCTTCTGGCGAAGCGCCAAGCCGATCGAGCTGCACCTGATCGACCCCGAGCTCTTCTCCCCGTTCATCGCCAAGCGCCTGGAGACAAGCGACCGGGTCCCGGATCCGGGGGCGATCGACCGGCTCCTGGCGCTGACCGGAGGTCATCCTCACGCCACCCAGGAGCTGGCCTACTTCCTCTGGGAGCAGACGCCGCCGGGGGAGACCGCCTCGGCCGAGCGTCTGGAAGCGGCCCTGGGAGCGGTCCTGCGGTCCGAGCATTCCCATTTCAGCCTGCTCTGGGAGGAGGCATCGACGGTCCAGAGACTCGTGCTCCAAGCGCTGGCAGGAGAGCCCGGGCACCCGCAGACGAAGGCATACCGCGACCGCCACGGCCTGCCCAGCGCCGCCAGCGTCCAGCAGGCGCTGCGGGCGTTGACCCAGCGCGAAGTGGTTGCCGGTGAGCGGGGGGCCTACCGGATCGTTGAGCCGTTTCTGACCGAGTGGCTGCGGCGCGCGGGTTGAGCTAGCTGAGCTCGGTGCCGTCGTAGAGCTTCTTGACGTGCACGGTGCCGGCGGGGGCGGCCTCGAGGCAGAGCTTGCAGAGGACGCACTCGTCGAGGTTCTCCTCGACGACGTCGACGCCGGCGTCAGTGCCTTTGAAGATCGCGACGGGGCAGACTTCCTCGAGCTTGGCGCCGAGGGCGGGGTCGGAGGCGGTCGGCTCGTCGACGACGACGTCAATGAAGACCTTGTTCAGCTTCTCGGCCATCAGGCGGATACCTCGAGCTTCTGCTTGACCGCGTCGGGGATTTGGTCGATCCGCTCGACGACGCGGATGCCGGCGGCTTCGAGGCGGGCGATCTTCTCCGTCGCCGTGTCCTCTACCCCCTCGACAATGGTTCCTGCGTGGCCGAAGCTCATCCCCTTCATCTCGTCATCGTCCATGAATTTGCCGGCCATGAAGGCGACGATCGGGAGGCGGCTGTTGTTGGTGGCGACCCACTCGGAGAGCTGCGCCTCCATGCGGCCGCCGGGCTCGGTGTAGATGACGATCGCCTGCGTCTCCTCGTCGGCCTCGAAGTAGGGCATCAGCTCGGCATAGGTGGAGCCGATGATCGCGTCGCCGCCGATCGAGACCGCGGTCGAGACGCCGAGGCCGGCCTGGGTCAGCGAGGAGGAGATCTCGGTCGTCATCCCGCCCGAGCGGCTCATCACCCCGACCGGTCCCCGCTGGTAGGCCTTGGCCGCGTCTTTGGCGGGGCCACCGATGCCGCCCATCTTGCAGACTTCCGGCACGATCAGGCCGAGGCAGTTGGGGCCGATGATCCGCGCCCCTCTCATGTTCGCCAGCTCGACCATCTGGGCGACGTCGCCGCGCGGAATCCGCTCGGTGACGACGACGATCAGCTTGATCCCGTTGAGGAGCGCCTCGAAGACGGCGTCTTTGGTGAAGGCGGGGGGGACGGTGACGACGGAGCCGTCGATCGGGCCGCCGTGGTGCTCGACCGCCTGGGCGACGGTGTCGAAGACCGGCACGCCGTGGACCTCGCGGCCCTTGCGCCCGGGGGTGACGCCGCCGACGACTTTGGAGCCGTAGTCGAGGCACTCGCGGGTCAGGTTGACCGCCTCGCGGCCGGTGATCCCCTGGACGATGAAGGTGGTGTCGCGGCTCAGCAGGATGCTCATGCCGGCGCTCCCTGGATCTTGGCGACGGCGCGACCCGCCGCCTCCCACATCGAGACCGAGCGGTCGCAGTACTCGACCCCGTAGCGCTCGAGGATCTTGAAGCCCTCGTCCTCCCAGGCGCCGGGGATGCGGAAGATCGCGATCGTCTCGCCCGGGTCCTTGCCGAGCTCGAGGCAGGCCTTGATCACGCCGCGGGCGACGATGTCGACGCGGGTGTTGGAGACGATCGACATCATCACCGCGATCTTCTCGACGCCGTCCTTTTCCAGCACCTCCTTGGCCAGGCCGCAGGCCTTGGCGACCGACGGGTTGCCGCCGATCTCGGAGTAGTTGGCGGGCTTGCCGCCCTGGCTGCGGACGGCGTCGGTCAGCGTCAGCGAGCCGCCGCCGGCGCCGATCACGAGGCCGAGGTTGCCGGAGAAGCCGTGGTCTTTGCCCTGGATCACGCCGCGGTGGTCGGCGGCGTCGATCGCCGCGACGTTCTCTTCGAACCGGGAGTGCTCGTAGTCTTCGCGGGTGTCGTCCTCGGCGATCTCCAGCTGCTTGCGCAGCAGCACTTTTTGCCGCCCGACCGCCTCGCTCTCCATCTCCATGTGGGCGTCGAGGGCGACGAAGGTCCCATCGGTCAGCTCGGCCAGCGGGTTGATCTCGGCCAGGGTCATGTCGTAGTCGCGGAAGAGGCGGGCGAGCCGGGCGAGGATCGGCGTTGCCCGGTTCAGCTGCGAGCCGGTGACCCCGGTGGCGGCGATCGTCTGCTTCGCCTCGAAGTCGGGGATCGGCATCAGGTTGGTGACATGGCCGCGGCCGACGTGGTCGGGATGGGTCTCGGCGACCTCCTCGATGTCGATCCCGCCCATGTCCGAGAACAGCATCAGCGGTTTCTTCGCGGTTCCGTCCCAGACGACGCTGGCGTAGTACTCCTGCTTGACCTCGGCTTTGGGATCGACGAGGACGCCGCGCGGCATGTGGCCGTTGATTTCGAGCTGCAGGATCGCCTCGGCGTGCGCGGCGGCCTCCTCCGGCGTGTCGGCGAACTTGACGCCGCCGGCCTTCATCCGGCCGCCGGACAGGACCTGGGACTTGATCACGACCGGGCCGCCGATCTCCTCGGCGGCCTTGCGGGCCTCCTCGGCCGTTTTGCAGAAGCCGTACCTGGTGACGGGAATCCCCGCCAACTCAACGATCTTCCGCGCCTCGAACTCGTAGAACCTCATCAGCGGGCGGCAATCTATCGATCACGGCGGCTTAGGGGCGCCTAACCCAAAATCCCTGCATCCGCGGCCCTGGGATACTGGGGACCGAGATCGTGCGACCTCGATGGACGAAAGGACGGCGCCTTTTCGGCGCTTTGGCGCTGACGCTTGCGCTAGCGTTCGCGGCGCTCGGCTGCGGTGACACGATCATCGACAGTGGCAAGGCCGAGGAAACGATCAAGGCGAGTCTCGAAAAATCCCGCCATGAAAAAATCTCTGCCGTCGAGTGCCCCTCGGATCAGAAGGTGGTCGCCGGAGCGACCTTCACCTGCACCGTGAGCTACCCCGGCGGCGAGCAGCAAATTGCGACCTTGAAGATCCGCAACTCGGATGCCGACCTCGATCTGGTCGGTTTGAACCCCAAGAAATAGAGAGAGGCAATGAGCGATCTGACCACCGCCCCCGCGCTTTCGACCCACGCAAAGCTTCTCAGCTGGGTGGGTGAGATCGCCGAGCTGACCAAGCCCGACTCCATCCACTGGTGCGATGGCTCCGCGGAGGAGTACGACCGCCTTGCCCAGGTCCTGATCGACGCCGGCACCTTCGAGAAGCTCTCCGACGCGAAGCGGCCGAACTCCTACCTCGCCCTCTCCGACCCCGCCGACGTCGCCCGGGTCGAGGACCGCACCTTCATCTGCTCCGAGCAGGAGGAGGACGCCGGCCCGACCAACCACTGGCGCGACCCGGCCGAGATGCGGGCCGAGCTGAACGGCTTCTTCAGCGGCTGCATGAAGGGCCGCACGATGTACGTCGTTCCCTTCTCGATGGGCCCGCTCGGCTCCGAGATCTCCGAAATCGGCGTCCAGCTGACCGACTCCGCCTACGTCGCGACGAACATGCGGATCATGACCCGGATGGGCAAGGCCGCTCTCGACCAGCTCGGCGAGGACGGCGACTTCGTCCCCTGCGTGCACTCGGTCGGGATGCCGCTCGAGGAGGGCGTCGAAGACGTCTCCTGGCCCTGCAACGGCGACAACAAGTACATCGTCCACTACCCCGAGACGCGCGAAATCTGGTCCTACGGCTCTGGCTACGGCGGTAACGCCCTGCTCGGCAAGAAGTGCTTCGCGCTGCGGATCGCCTCGGCGATGGCCCGCGACGAGGGCTGGATGGCCGAGCACATGCTGATCCTCAAACTGACCTCGCCCGAGGGCGCGGTCAAGTACATCGGCGGCGCCTTCCCCTCCGCTTGCGGCAAGACCAACCTGGCGATGCTGGTCCCGACCCTGCCCGACTGGAAGGTGGAGACGATCGGCGATGACATCGCCTGGATGAAGTTCGGCGAGGACGGCAAGCTCTACGCGGTCAACCCCGAGTACGGCTTCTTCGGCGTCGCCCCGAACACCAGCCACAAGACGAACCCGAACGCGATGGACACGATCGAGCGCAACTCGATCTTCACCAACTGCGCCAAGACCGACGACGGCGACATCTGGTGGGAGGGGATGACCGGGGCGCCGCCGGACCACGTCACCGACTGGCACGGCAACGACTGGAGCCCCGACTCCGACACGCCCGCCGCCCATCCCAACGCGCGCTTCACGACGCCGGCCGGCCAGTGCCCGTCAATCGCGCCCGAGTGGGAGGACCCCGCCGGGGTCCCGATCGACGCCTTCCTCTTCGGTGGCCGCCGGGCGACGGTGGTGCCGCTGGTTCAGGAAGCCTTCGACTGGGAGCACGCCGTCTTCATGGGGGCGACGATGTCCTCGGAGACGACCGCTGCTGCGGCCGGCGCCGTCGGCCAGCTGCGCTTCGACCCGATGGCGATGCTGCCCTTCTGCGGCTACAACATGGCCGACTACTTCGCCCACTGGCTGGCGCTGGGCAAGAAGGACGGCGTCGAGCTGCCGCGGGTCTTCTACGTCAACTGGTTCCGCAAAGACGCCGACGGCAAGTTCCTCTGGCCCGGGTTCGGCGAGAACAGCCGCGTCCTCGAGTGGGTCTTCCGCCGTTGCGAGGGCACGGCCGAGGCGGTCGAGACCCCGATCGGTCTGCTCCCCGCCAAGGGCGAGATCAACACCGACGGGCTCGAGATCTCCGACGAGGCGATGGCCGACCTGCTCAGCGTCGACGTCGAGCTGGTCAAGGCGCAGCTGCCGCAGGTTCAGGAGCACCTGGCCAAGTTCGGCGACAAGCTGCCGGCCGAGGTCAGCGCTCAGCTCGAGGCGCTTGAAGCGCGTCTCGGCTGAACCCCTTCGTTCGGCTCGCCGTAGTTAACAAGGAGATTCGTTGACCCCCCTAACATCGGGGGAAGAGGTCGTGTCTGGATTGAGAGTCTCCGTAAAAGCCGTAGGGGCGTTGGTCGTCGGTGCGATGCTGGCGCTGAGCTGTGCTGGCGCGCTGCTGTTAGCCGAAGCCCCGCGAGCGCTCGCCGCCGGTCCCTGCGTGGGGAAGGTGATGTACGTCGCCGCCCACCAGGACGACACGCTGCTGTTCCAGAGCCCGCAGCTGCTCGAAGACGTGAAAGCGAACAAATGCGTGCAGACGGTGTTCACGACGGCGGGGGATGCCGGCAAACTCGGCGAAGGCGGCAAATACTGGAAAGGGCGCGAAGCGGGGGCGGAGGCCGCGTACGCCGAGATGGCCGGCGTCGCCGACACCTGGACCACCAGCGAACCGACGGTGGAAGGGCACAAACTCCGGGTCAGGACGCTGAACGAACAGACCGGGGTGACGATCGCCTATCTGCGACTGCCGGACGGCGGCCCCGACGGCAAAGGCTTCCCGTTGCCTGGGGGTGGCCCCAGCTTGACGAAGCTGTGGCGTAGCGGCCACGCGGAAATGCCCGCAATCTCCGAAATCGAAGCCGTCGACAGCTCGACCAAATACACCTACGAAGGGCTGGTCAAAACCCTCCGGGCGCTGATCGAATCGTTCGCGCCGCTGGAAATCGAGACCCAGAACTACTCCGTTCCCGCGCTCGTCGGGCTCGACCATTCCGACCACATCGTCACCGGCAAGTTCACCCAAGTCGCGCAGCTGTCCTACGGCGCCGCTCATCTCCTGCGCGGGTACCAGGGCTACGAAAACTTCGTGAAAGAAAAATCCGAAATGGCGGCCAACGTCACCGGGGCCCTGCTCGACGAAAAGGAAGACGCGTTCTTCGCCTACACGCCCCACGACGAAGCCTGCGGGACCGACGAAGACTGCGAAGCAGCTCCCTACCCGGAATGGCTCGAACGCCAGTACGTCGCCGCGACCGAATCGACTCCGGGCGCAAACGCCGGCACCGATCAGAGCGTCCCCAGCGGCGCCTCCGTTGAACTCGACGGCTCCGGCAGCTTCGACCCGGGCGGCGGTGGACTCACCTACGCCTGGACTCAGACCTCGGGGCCGGCGGTGGTGCTCAGTGGCGCTACCGCCCAGAAACCCACCTTCACCGCGCCGACCGGGCCGGCGACGCTGAAATTCTCGCTCAAAGTCGACAGCGGGCCGCGCGAAAGTCTGCCGGACAGCATCACGATCACGGTCGAAAAACCGACCTCTGCGCCCAACTTCACCTCGGTCGACTCGACTGAATTCACGACCGGCGTCTTTGGCGAATTCACGGTTACGACCAGCGGCGAACCGACCCCGACGGTGACGCAAACCTCGGGCAAAGTTCCACCGGGGATGACGCTGGTCGGCCAGCCCGGAGGCAGCGCGCTGTTGAGCGGCACCCCGGAACCGAGCGCCGCACCGCCCGGTGGCAGCGAAAAATACGAAATCGGGCTCAAAGCTCAAAACAGCGTCAACTCGAAACTTCAGACGCTGACCGTGACCGTCAAAAACCCCGGCACGGCGCCGAAATTCAGCTCGGGCCCGACCGCCTCCTTCACCACCGGAGCAGCTGGTCTGTTCGTCGTCACCACCTCCGGCGCGCCCGCGGCCGCGATCACGAAAATCGCGGGCTCGCTGCCGCCGGGGCTTAGCCTCACCGACAACGGCAACGGCACCGCGACGATCTCCGGCACGCCGACCGCGGCGGCTGCCAACCCGGGCGCCAGCCAGCTCTATCCGCTGACCTTGAAAGCAAAAAACAGCGTTGGCGAAGTCAGTCAGGAACTGACGCTGACGGTGACCAGCCCGCCCGCGCCGCCCCCGAACAACGGCGGTGAAAACCCGCCGCCGAAGGAAAACATCGTCGTCAAGCTCTCGAAGGCGAAGGTGAAGCTGGTCGTCGGCAAGAAGTCCAAGCACCTGGTCAAGGTGATCGCCCCGGGCAAGTCGGCGGTCAAGTGCCGGGGGCAACTGCCGAAGGGGGCCCGGTGCAAGGTCACGGCCCAGCGCGACGTCCTGATCGAAAGCTCGAAGTCGGTGAAAGCCGCGGGCACGTATCACCTGGTGATCGACTTCTCCTGGCAGCAGGGGGCCAGTCAGCGACCGCTGACGGTCGTCTTCAAGCGCTCAGGGCGCTGAATTTCTCGATTTTCAGGTACTTGGACGCCGGTTTGAGGCCTGAGAGGGCTCTGTGGCCCCGATTTATGCCTAAAAATCGTATAGATGTCCACGGAATTGGCTTTCCAAAGCCATTTATGATTCGCGGCCTTGATCATGGGCCACTCTCGTCTCCTCACTCGCACCATGGCTGCGATGGTGCTCTGCATCGCCGCATTTTGCGCTGCCGGTGTCTCCTCGGCGAGCGCCGCCGAAGGTTGCACCCGGACCGCGATGTACGTCGTCGCGCACGAGGACGACACGCTCCTCTTCCAGAGTCCCTCGGTCCTGCAGGACATCCAGAGCGAACACTGCGTTCGCACTCTCTTCCTCACCGCTGGTGACGCCGGCCGGGCTCAGTCCTACTGGGCCGGCCGCGAAGACGGAGCCGAGGACGCCTATGCCCAGATGGCCGGCGTCAAAAACGAATGGACCAGCTCGGTGATCAGCGCCAACGGCCACTCGATCCACCTCGAGACGCTGAAAGCGAAGCCGACGATCTCGATCGCCTACCTGCGGCTGCCGGACGGCGGCACCAGCGGAACCGGCTTCCCGCTCTACAGCAACCAGAGCTTGATGAAGCTGTGGAACTCCGAACACCAGAACGAAGCGAAAAGCCTGCCGCAGATCACCAGCATCAAAGCCGTCGACAACTCTGCGACCTACGGCTACGAAGACCTGATCGAAACGCTGGAGGAACTGATCGAAGCGTTCGGGCCGAGCCAGGTCTACACCCAGAACTACACGGTGCCGCTGATCAGCGCCGACCACCCGGACCACGTCGCGACCGGACTCTTCACCCGCGAAGCGAGCAAAGGCTATCCGGCGCCGCACCGCCTGCTCGGGTTCGAAGACTACGAAACGACCGGCAAAGCCCAGAACGTTTTCGGCACGCTGCTGGGGGCAAAGAGCGCCGCCTTTTACCAGTACGGCACTCACGACAGCGACGCCTGCAAAAGCGAGGGGGCCTGCACCGGCACCTCCTACGCGTCGTGGCTGCTGCGGCAGTACCCGTTGTCGACCTCGGAAACGATCGGGGTGGTCGCCAACGCCGGCTTCGCGCAGCTCTCTGAAACGAGCACGTCCGTGACCCTTGACGGCTCCGGCAGCTCGCGGCAGGGCGGCGGCTCGCTCACCTACGCCTGGACCCAGACCGGCGGCCCGGCGGTGGCCCTGAGCAGCTCCACCGCCCAGAAACCGACCTTCACGACGCCCTCGCACCCGACCAAACTGACCTTCTCGCTGACGGTCAAAGGCGGGGCGACCAGCAGCGCTGCGGACACCGTCGTCGTCAAGGTGCCGAGCTCCGACCCGACGCCGACGGCGATCGCGGGCTCCGGCCAGACGGTCGCCTCGGGCGCGAAAGTCACGCTCGACGGCAGCGAAAGCTGGGACCCGAACAGCCTGTCTCTGCAGTACTCCTGGCTGCAGACGAGCGGCCCGCTGGTCACGCTTGCAAACTCCGCGACCGCCGCCCCCAGCTTCACCGCCCCGACCGGCCCGACGACGCTGAAATTCTCGCTGATGGTCTCGAACGGGACCCAGACCAGCGCCCCGGCGACGGTGACGATCAACGTCAAAGGCATCGCGCCGAGCTTCAAATCCGCGACCAGCGCTCCCTTTACCACCGGCGTCGCCGGCAGCTTCAAAGTCGAAACCACCGCCTCGCCGACGGCGACGGTGACGCGGGAAGGGACGCTGCCTCCGGGGCTGACCTACACCGACAACGGTGACGGCACGGCGACGATCGCGGGGACGCCGACGAGCGCCGCCGCCCCGCCGGCCGGCTCCGAAAACTGGCCGCTGAAATTCAAAGCGACCAACAGCGAAGGCGTCGAAAGCCAGACGCTGACGCTGACCGTGACCAACCCCGGCGTCAAACCGGAATTCTCGAGCGCTACCTCGACCGGGTTCACGACCGGGAAAGCGGGCACGTTCACGGTCTCCGCCTCCGGCGAACCCGGTCCCGCCATCACCCTGGCCGCCGGCAGCCTCCCCGCGGGCGTCACCTTCACCCCCGGCACCGGCAGCGCCACCCTCTCGGGGACTCCCGACGCCGCCGCGGTCGAACCCGGCCAGAGCCTCAACTTCCCGCTCACCTTCAAAGCGAAAAGCGGCGCCGGCGAAAAAACCCAGTCCTTCACGCTGACCGTGACCAACCCGGGCACCGCGCCGACGATCGAAACGACCGGCCCCGGCGCCTTCACCACCGGCGCCGCCGGCTCGTTCACGATCACGGCAACCGGCGCTCCGGCGCCGTCGTTGGCAAAAGTCGCCGGCGCCCTGCCGCCCGGCCTCAGCTTCGCCGACCAGGGCAACGGCAGCGCCAAAATCTCCGGCACCCCAACCAACGCTGCCGCCTCGCCGGGAGAAACCCGTGACTACGCGATCGAAGTCGAAGCCGCGAACGTCGCCGGCAGCGTCAAAAAATCGCTGACCCTGAAAGTCACCAACCCCGGCACCGCCCCCGACTTCACCTCCGGTACCTCCGCCTCCTTCACGACCGGCGTCGCCGCCACCTTCAGCATCACCACCAGCGGCGCCCCGGCCCCGGCGATCACCAAAGCCGCCGGCAGTCTCCCCCCGGGCCTCACCTTCACCGACAACGGCAATGGCACGGCCAAAATCTCCGGCACCCCGACGGCCGCTGCCGCCCCGCCTGGCGAAAGCCAGGCATACAACGTCGAACTGCTGGCCAAAAACGTTGCCGGCCAGAAACCGCAGGGCCTGACGGTGACCGTCAAAAACCCCGGCACGGCGCCGTCGTTCAAATCCGAACCGCAGGCCGCCTTCACCGTCGGTGTCGCAAAAAGCTTCATCGTCTCGACCAACTCCAACCCGACGGCGACGATCACCCGAACCGGCAGCCTGCCGCCCGGCCTCAGCTTCGCCGACAACGGCGACGGAACCGCGACGATCTCGGGTACGGCGACCAATGCCGCGGCGCCGCCGGCCGACGACCAGGACTACCCGCTGAGCTTCGAAGCCAGTGCCAAATCAGGCACCGCCAGCCAGTCCTTCACCCTTACCGTCTTCAACCCCGGCACCGCGCCGACGATCGAAACGACCGGCCCCGGCGCCTTCACCACCGGCGCCGCCGGCTCGTTCACGATCACGGCTTCGGGCGCCCCGACCCCGAGCCTCGCCAAAGTCGCCGGCGCCCTGCCGCCCGGCCTCAGCTTCGCCGACCAGGGCAACGGCAGCGCCAAAGTCACCGGCACCCCGACCAACGCCGCCGCCCTGCCGGGCGAAACCCGCGAATACCCGATCGAAGTCGAAGCGAGCAGCGGCGCCGGCAGCGTCAAAAAATCGCTGACCCTGAAAGTCACCAACCCCGGCACCAGCCCGGAATTCACCTCGGCGACCTCCGGCTCCCTCACCACCGGCGTCGCCGCCACCTTCAACATCGCCACCAGCGGCGCCCCGGCGCCGGCGATCACGAAAGCGGCAGGCACGCTGCCACCCGGGATGAGCTTCACCGACAACGGCGACGGCACCGCGAAAATCTCCGGCACCCCGACGGCCGCCGCTGCGCCCCCCGGCGAAAGCCAGCCCTACAACGTCGAACTGCTGGCCAAAAACGTCGCCGGCCAGAAAACGCAGGCCATCACCCTGACCGTCAAAAACCCCGGCACGCCGCCGTCGTTCAGCTCGGAACCGTCGACCACCTTCACCGTCGGCACGGCAAAGACGTTCACGATCGCCGCGTCCGGTGACCCGGTGCCGACCGTCGCCAAAACGAGCGGCTCGCTGCCGGTTGGACTCACTCTGACGCCGAACGCCAATGGCTCGATGACGCTCTCCGGCACCGCGACCGAAGCGGCCGCCGACCCCGGCAAAAGCAAAGGCTATTCGCTCAACTTCGAAGCCAGTTCGGCAGCCGGCACCAAAACCCAGACGCTGAGCGTGACGGTGGTCAATCCCGGCACGCCGCCGTCGTTTGAAAGCGCCGACACGACCACCTTCACCGTCGGCACGGCGAAAACCTTCACCGTCTCGACCAAAGGCAACCCCCTGGCCGGAATCGAACTCAGCGGCACCCTGCCGCCCGGGCTGAGCTTCACCGACAACGGCAACGGCACCGCCAAAATCTCCGGCACCGCGACCAATGCGGCAGCGCCGCCGGCCCAGAGCCAGCCTTACGCCCTCACCTTCAAGGCCAGCTCGCTGGCCGGCGAAGAAAGCCAGTCCTTCACCCTTACCGTCTTCAACCCCGGCACCGCGCCGACGATCGAAACGACCGGCCCCGGCGCCTTCACCACCGGCGCCGCCGGCTCGTTCACGATCACGGCTTCGGGCGCCCCGACCCC
>DATKIA010000132.1:0-4785 GCA_035509895.1 Solirubrobacterales bacterium | reverse complement strand
GTCGGCGTGGTGGGAGCAGTGGGGGTCGTCGGCGTGCTCGGGGTCGTTGGGGTCGTCGGCGTGGTGGGTTTGGTCGGCGAGGTCGGCTTGGGCGGCGACGAGGGGGTGGTGGGAGGCGTCGGCTGCGTCGGCGTGGTCGGCGTCGTCGTGACCGGCGAGGTCGGGCCGTAGGTGTGGCGCTTCTTGCTGTTCCGCTTGTGCAGGTTGACGCGTTTCGCGTAGGAGACCTTCCCCTGGGCGGCGGCGGGGACCGCGGCGCCGGCGGCGGGGGCATCGACGCTGACCGCCAGCAGGCAGGCCAGCGCGGCGGCAGCCGCGGTGAGGCGAAGGCTGGGCTTACGGCGGGCGGTGGGTGCGGACTGCGCCAGGTTGGTCATGCGACGCCGCTTCGTCCATTCGCGGCCCGGGCGCGAGTGCGTCCAGGGAGAATCGAACGTTCGCCCGGGCCTGCGACGGACGCGTGTCCGAGTGCCGCTACTTAAAACTGACGATCAGCGCTATTGCGTAGCTACGGGGTCGGCGCTTTTGCGTAGCTACGGGGATTCGGCGAACAGCGGCGAGAGCGGATTCAGGGACCGCGCCTTTTCGTAGTAGCGGACCGCGTCGTCGGCGTTGCCGAGCTGGGCTTCGATCCGCGAGCGCACCATCCACAGCCGCCAGTTGTTCTCTTCCCGGTCGGTCGCCTCGCGCGCCGCTTCCGCCGCCGCTGCCAGTTCACCTTCGGTCTCCAGCACCAGCGCCTCCTGCAGGCGCGGGCCGGCGGCATCCGGTTGCACGTTCTGCGCCGAGCGGGCGTCGCTGAGGGCGGCGCTGAAATCGTTGACCTGCGCCTCGTCCTGGCTCTGGCGGATCAGCGCCGTGGAAGCGAGCGGGATCGCGATCAGGACGATCACGACCAGTGAAGCCAGCGCGACCCCAACCCGAGCGAGGGGCGAGAACGGCGCCGGCCCGCGGACGCTGCGCCCGCTGCTGGAGCCGACCGCGTGGGTGACGACCGCCGCCGCCAGCAGCAGCGCGGCCACCGGCACCACCGGTACCTGCCACAACCAGTCGAAGATCGCGGTGAAGCAGAAGGCGACGAAGCCGGCGACCGCGGCTGAGAGCGGCGGCGCCCGCAGCTCGCCGGCACGGACCGCGGCGAGGCTGCCGCCGACCAGGATCGTCAGCAGGAAACCGAGCAGCAGGACGGCGCCGATGAAGCCGAGCTCTCCAAGAGTCTCGAGGTAGAGGGAGTGGGCGTTGTTGACGACGTCGGGGGTGTCGCCGTCACGGGTCCACCAGAGCTCAAAGGTGCCCGAACCGGTCCCCGTCAGCGGCTTGTCTTCGAACTCGCGCCAAGCCGAGCTCCAAAACTGGTAGCGGCTCTCGCCCGAGGAGCTGGAGAGGCGTTCGGTGTTGGTGCCGGCGCCGGTTTCCGGCTGCTTGAACTCGTCCCAGCGGTGCGAGAGCTTGCCCGGCGCGCCGGCGGCGATCGCGACGATCAGGCCGACGACGATCACGACCCCGAGGGCGATCAGCGAGTGGCGGCGATCGACGCGCGTCCAGCTCGGGCGCATGTCGCGCTCGAGCGCGACCGAGATCGCCACGGTGACGGCGGCGACGACGAGGCAGACGACGATCGTCCAGACCAACAGCTGGTCGCCCTGGCTGTGGGCGGTGGCGTTGTCGAGGTTGTAGCGGAGGTCGTGGCGGGCGACGGCGCCGGCGACCAGGACCGCGCCGCCGGCGCCGGCGACCAGGAGCGTCAGCAGCTTTGGCAGCCGGTCCGAGGTGAGGGCGAGGAAGACACCGAGGGCGAGGAAGCAGGCGGCGATGCCGCCGCGCGAGAAGGTGAAGAAGGCGGCCAGCATCAATGCCGGTATCGCCGCCGCCGCCAATGCCCGGAAAGCGATCTGACGGGCACCGGTCGCGATCTGGAGCAACAGCGGCAGGCCGATCGCGATCAGAGTCGCCAGGCCGTTCCAGTAGTTGAGGGGGTAGGAGAGCCGTTCCTTGCCGAAGCTGAGCAGCTGCGCGGTCTGGTTGGCCGATGGGAACCAGGCGGGGTGCAGGCGCGAGAGCAGGGCGACGACGCCGACGACGGCGATCGCCGAGCCGACCGCGGCGACCATCCAGCGCGCCCCCCGCGGCCGCCGGTTGAAGACGGCGAGGGCGAAGACCCCGAGGTAGCCGGCGACGAGCGCCACTTCCTCAGCGGTCTTTTCCGTGCTTTCGGTCCAGGTCAGGCTGAGGGCGGTCCAGGCGAGGAAGGCGGCGAGCAGGCCGAGGGCGACCCAGGCCAGGGTCGAGGGCCGCCGCCGCGGCAGGGCGCCGATCGCGGTCGTCGCCAGCAGCACCCACCAGGCCGCGATCCCGACCTGGTTGTGGACGAGCGGGTCGAAGCCGCCGCCCTTGAGGCCGAGATAGAGGACGAGGCCGAAGCCGAGCAGCCAGGTCGAGACCAGGCCCCAGTCGATTCTGCTCACCGCGGTCGGCCAGGCGCCGCCGGGCGGTTTCGGGCTGGCCTCCATCGCCCCCTTATATACGCGGCGTCCCCTGAAAAAGCCTGCTGGACGTATGTGCTGGTCCATGGGCTCATACCCAGCCCGTACTATCTGGCCATGCCACCGAAGCTGATCCTGCTCGCTCTTGCGGCGCTGGCCGCCCTCGCCTGCGCCATCCCGGCGACCGCCGCGGCCGGCGCAATCGTGCCGCCTGGCAACTCCGCCGTGAACCAGTACACGGAGACCTTCCCGACCTCGGAGGGCGAAGAACAGTCCTCGCTGGAAAAAAAGAAGGGCGTGACGCCGAACGAAGTCCTCGGGGCCGGCAACACGAAGAAGCTTGACGACAAGGGCGCGGCCGGCAAGGCGGTCGCCCAGTTCACCGCGGAAACCGCTCCCACCACCAGCTCTGACACCGGCAGCGCCGACAGCAGCACCGGCGACGGTGGCAACGGCAAGAGCGACGACGGTGGCAGGGGCAAGGGCAAGCAGCCGAACTCCGGCGGCAACGGCAAGAACGGCGGCCCCGAAGAAAAGGAAAGCTCCGCCAGCACCGGCACCGGCAGCTCCGCCTCCGGCGGCAGCGGCCCCTCCGGCTCCTCGGCCGTCGGCGAGATCGCCAGCCAGGCGACCGGCACCGCCTCCGACTCCATTGGCCTCTGGTTGCCGCTGATCCTGATCGCAGTCGTCGTCTGGTCCGGCTTCTATGTCTGGCGCAACCGCCAGCAGCAGCGAGTCGTCTAGGCCTCAGCCGGGTTTCTAGCCGAAATGATCCGCCGCTCACCGAAGAGACGCCTTAACGCCTACCTGCTTGCGGGCCTCGCCGCTCTGCTCGTCTGCGCGAGCCTGGCCCCGGCCACGGCCAGCGCCAAGAACCTGCCCCTGCTCAATACCGGCGTTTCCTACGTCTACGGCAACGAACCGGTCGAATTCGAACACACGGCTGCCGCCGGCGCCAACCGGGTGCTGGTGCCGATGCGGTGGTGGGACGTGGCGCCGGACAACCTGCCGGCGAACTGGAACCCGGAAAACCCGGCCGACCCCAACTACGACTGGTCCTTCTACGACATCTGGGTTCGCAACGCGACCGCTGCCGGGCTGACCCCGGTCCTGCAGGTCCGCGGCGCGCCCTCCTGGGCGCAGGAATGCGGACCGCTGAAACCGGACGAACCGTGCAAGCCGAACCCGGCGATGCTCGAACAGTTCGCGCGGGCAACGGCCCTCCACTTCAACGGCAGCGTCCCCGGCGTGCCACGGGTCACCTACCTGCAGGGCCTCAACGAGCCCAACCTCAGCCTCTTCTTCAACCCCCAGTACGAAGGCAACCAGGTGGTTTCGCCGATCCTCTACCGGCGCCTGATCAACGCCTTCTACAACGGCGTCAAGTCGGTAATGCCCTCCGACGTCGTGATTGCCGCCGGCCTCGGCCCGATCGCCGTCCCGAAGTTCACGATCGGGCCGATGAAGTTCGCCCGCGAAATGCTCTGCATGACCGGCCGTGCCAACCCGAAGCCGATCAAGGGCAACAGCTGCGAAGGCGGCGTCCACTTCGACGTCTTCGACGTCCATCCGTACACGACCGGCGGCCCGACCCACGAAGGCGGCCCCGACGACGTCGAGCTCGGAGACATCCCGAAGCTGCAGCGCTTGCTGCGTGCCGCCAACAAGGCCGGCCGGATCAAGAGCAACATCTACAAGAAGACGCCGCTCTGGATCATCGAGCTCTCCTGGGACTCGAAGCCGCCGGACCCCGGTGGCCTGCCGACGAACATCGAGAACCAGTGGATCGCCGAAGCGCTCTACCGCTCGTGGAAGGCCGGCGTCTACAGTTTCTTCTGGTTCTCGATCGTCGACTTCGAACCGCAGGGGCTGCCGTACAACATCTCGACCGAGTCCGGGCTCTACTACTGGAACCCGAACCCGCACCTGCAGCAGCCGAAGCCGATCATCAACGCCTTCCGCTTCCCCTTCGTCGCCTTCCCGGAAAAGGACGGCCTCTTCGTTTGGGGCCGCACCTCCGTCTACAAAGGCGGCAAGGTCGCGATCCAGGCCAAGCGGGGCGGGGCCTACAAGACCCTGAAGGTGATCCGCGCCGGCTCCAACGGGATGTTCAGCGCGACGCTGAAGTCGCACTACGGGCGCGACAAGAAGGGCGACGTGCGGGCGGTCTACTTTGGTGAAACTTCGGTGCCGTTTCCGATGAATCCGGTCGGGGACTTCATCCAGCCGCCTTTCGGTTAGGGACCAGGGTTGGGGGAGGGTCCGGTGTCCCTCCGCCTGAAGCCGTCGCGCAGCTGATCGA
>DATKIA010000131.1:0-6738 GCA_035509895.1 Solirubrobacterales bacterium | reverse complement strand
AAAGAGGCCGTCGGGGTCGTATTCGCTGCGGACCCGGTCGAGGCGGGCGAGGTTCTCCTCGCTGACGAAGCGGGCCGGCCGCCGGCCGAGGTTCTCGTCGGCGAGCTGGATGCCGCTGGCGAGCGGCGCCATCTCCGCCATCCGCTCCGTCGCCCAGGCAACGTTGGCGGCGTCGTCGGCGGGGTCGCTCCAGACCCCGTAGAGGGCGATGTAGGTCTCGTCCTCGACGCTGTAGGCCATCTCCGGTCGCGGCGGGCTCGGCCCCCAGTTCATCCACAGCATGTGCGAAGGAGCCTCGGGCAGGGTCGCCGCGATCCGTCGCAGGCCCGGCAGCAAGTCCTCGATCGGTGCGTGGGTCCACATGTTGTCGACCGCGTAGCGGTGCCCGTCGGGGTAGGACTCGTGGACCGCCGCGAACAGATCGGGGAGGCCGACCTCGACGTTGGGAACCACCATCTTCGCCCGCTCGCGGACCGGACAGGTCTCCAGGATCGCCAGCGCCTCCGCCGCCTCCGCGGCGCTGTCGACCAGGGCCGGCGCCGTCACCGCGATCTCAGGCTCACCCTCGAGGTCGCGGTGGACGATCACCATCAGCTCAACCGTCCGCGGCACCCGCGGCCCGACCTCGTGGGCCCAGCGGAAGACGTCCTCGAGCACATCGAGCGGATAGAGGTGGATGCCGTTGGCGACGTGACGCGGCCGCGGATGGAGGCGGAGGTGGAAGCGGGCGACGGCCCCGAAGAAGCCGGGACCGGCGCCGCGAGCGGCCCAGAAGAGGTCGGGATTACTGTCCTCGTCAGCGCGGACCAGCTCGCCGGCGGCGGTGACGACGTCGATCGCGGTAACGCTCATGCAGGCCGGCCCGTGGACGCGACCGTTCCAGCCAAAGCCGCCCTGCAGCAGGTAGCCGCCGAGGGCGACCCCTTCGCAGTGGCCGGCGGGGAAGAAGAGGTCCTGCTCGGCGAGCGCCGCCAGCGCCCGGTCGCCACGGCAGCCGGGACCGACCGCGGCGCTCATCGCCGCGGCGTCGATCGCGATCGAGTCGAGCCGGGAGACGTCGAGCAGCATGCCGCCGTCGCGCAGGTGGTTCCCGGCCCAGCTGTGGCCACCGGAGCGGACACCGACCTTCATGCCCTCCTCGCGGGCGAGCGCGATCGCCTCGACCAGGTCCGCCTCGGCCTCGGCGAGCACGATCAGGTCCGGGTAGCGCTGCGGGGTGAGCGCGTTCCAGACCGCGGCGCAACGCGCCTCCTCGTAGCCGTCCTTGCCTCGCCGCAGCGTCCGCCCGCGCATCCCGACGAAACTATAGATGTAGTTAACGGCTTTGGCTAGTCAGCCAGCTATTCGATCGAGACCATGTCGACGACGAAGATCAGCGTCGCGTTGGGTTCGATCGGCGGTGATCCTTCAGCCCCGTAGGCGAGTTCGGGCGGGATGATCAGCTCGCGGCGGCCGCCGGCCTTCATCCCTTCGACGCCCTGTTCCCAGCCGGGGATGACGCTGCTGCTGCCGAGCACGAACGGGAACGGTTCGTTTCGGTCCCAGGACGATTCGATTTCTTTGCCGCTCTTGTAGTCGACGAGCACGTACTGAACGGTGACGTTGTCGCCCGCTTTCGCTTCCGGCCCGCTGCCTTCGATCAGGTCGATCGTTTCCAGTTCCTTCGGCGGCGGCCCGCTCGGAACTTCGACTTCGGGCTTCTTGTTGATCGATTCCTTCGGCGCGCTGGCCGCCGTTTCGGCCCCGGAGCTACTCGACGAGTCGTCGCCACCGCAGCCGGCGATCGCCAAGCCCAGGCAGAGCAAAATAGTCAGAAGGATCCCCCGCATTGAGCAGAGGATCTTAACCAGACCCGCGAAACGGCGCGTCGGTGGCCTCAGGCCTTGCCGGAGAGGCGATCCCAGGCCCGGCGCAGGAAGCTCGGCCCGGGCTGGCCAGCGACATCGGCGGCGGAGACGGTAAGTGACCCAGGGTTCTGTCCCGGCGGCGGCAACTTCGCCGCTGCCGCCGCGTCGATCTTGAGGACGACGCCGCGTTCGTAGATCTCGCCGACCTCGGGCGCGTCGACGAAGCGGTGGCCGCCAGGGCCGGTGGTGGTGTCGAAGACGATGCCGTCGAACATGTCGACCTTGGCCTCGGAGAGCACGCGGACGACGCGACCGAGGTTCTGGCCGTCGCTCGAAAACACCGGCACGCCTTTGTCGACGACGAGGTAGGAGGTGGGCTCACCCAGATCATCCATCGCGGCAGCGTAGCCGACCCGCCCGCGGCCGGCCAGCGAGGGCCTAGACTGCGCCGCAGGGAGAACCGACCTGGGGGGACGGAGGAGAAGATGGGCCTGAACCTTGCAGCGATCGTCAGCGACTCGGCGCGTCGCGCACCCGACAGCGCCGCTGTGCGCCTCGGCGAGGCGACCACGACCTATGCCGAGCTCGACGAGCGCAGCGCCCGCCTGGCGAAGCTGCTCGTGGACCACGGGCTCGAACGCGGTGACCGGATCGGGGTGATGCTGCCCAACGTCCTCGAGTTCCCGGTCGTCTACTACGGGGTGCTGCGGGCGGGTGGCGTCGTCGTGCCGATGAACGTGTTGCTGAAGCGGCGCGAGATCGCCTTCTACCTGGAGGACTCCGGCGCCAAGCTCCTGCTCGCCTGGCACGGGTTCGCCGCGGAGGCCCGCGATGGCGCCGCCGACGCCGGCGCCGAGCTGATCGAGATCGAGCCCGCCGCCTTCGCCGAGCTGCTCGCCGACCATGCGCCCGCCGCCGGCCTAGCCGACACCGAGGAGGAGGACACCGCGGTGATCCTCTACACCTCGGGCACGACCGGGAAACCGAAGGGGGCGGAGTTGACCCACTTCAACCTCTCCCGCAACGCGGATATCGCCTCGCGGACGACGTGCGTTATCAGCGAGGGCGACATCGTCCTCGGCACCCTGCCGCTCTTCCACTCCTTCGGGCAGACGGTGAGCATGAACGCCTCGCTGCGGGTCGGGGCGACGCTGACCCTGGTCCCCCGCTTCGACCCCGAGGAAGCGCTGGCGACGATGTCGCGCGACCGCGTCACCCACTTCTACGGGGTGCCGACGATGTACGGGGCGCTGCTCCACCACCCGGGCCGCGAGCGGTTCGATACCTCGGCGCTGCGGACCTGCATCACCGGCGGCGCCTCGATGCCGGTCGAGGTCCTGCGCGGCTTCGAAGAGGCGTTCGGGTGCATCGTGCTCGAGGGCTACGGCCTCTCGGAGACCTCGCCGGTCGCGAGCTCCAGCCACCCGAACATGGAGCGCAAACCGGGCTCGATCGGGACGCCGCTGGAGGAAGTCGAGATGAAAGTCGTCGACGAGGACGACAACGAGGTGGCGCAGGGGGAGGTCGGCGAGATCGTGATCCGCGGCCACAACATCATGAAGGGGTATTGGCAGCGGCCGGAGGCAACGGCGGAGGCGATGCGCGGCGGTTGGTTTCACTCCGGCGACATGGCTCGCGTCGACGAGGACGGCTACTTCTTCATCGTCGACCGCAAGAAGGACCTGATCATCCGTGGCGGCTACAACGTCTACCCGCGCGAGGTCGAGGAGGTCCTCTACGAGCACCCAAAGATCCGCGAAGCGGCGGTGCTCGGCGTCCCCCACGACCAGCTTGGCGAGGAGATCGGCGCCGCCGTCGTCCTCCACGACGGCGAGCAGCTCGAGCCCGAGGAAGTGAGCGCCTACGTGAAGGAGCGGATCGCCGCCTACAAGTATCCGCGCGCCGTCTGGTTCCTCGACGACCTGCCGAAGGGCCCGACCGGGAAGATCCTCAAGCGCGAGATCGAGCGCCCCACGAGCTGATCGCGGCGGCGACGGCGGCCGGCTGGTCCTCGGGCGTGAAGCTGTAGCTGTCGTCGATCTCAATCAGCTCGGCGCTGGACAGGGCTGCGGCGTAGCGACGCGCGTGCCCGAGCGGGAAGACCGGGTCCTCGGCCGACCAGACGAACAGCGTTGGCCGCTGCCAGCTCTCGATCAGGGCCGCACCGGCGGCGTGGACGGCCGCGGTCGAGGCCCCGGCCATCGCCTTCGCAGTGTCGCGGAGCACCCCCTCGTCGCGTAGGCAGGGGAGCGCGTAGGCGTCGGAGACCTGCGGGTCGAGCGGGTGCTTGACGAGCAGTCCGAAAGCGACGGGGAGCTTGCGGACCTCGGGGTCCTCGAGCGCGGAGAGCAGTTGGCCGAGCGCCTGCGGGTCGCGCGCCGCCGCCGGCAGGCCGTCGAAGGGCACCGGCGGGAACTCGTCGTAGGGCGTCTCGCAGGAAGTGAGGACCAGGCGGCTGACCCGCTCCGGCCTGGTGCTGAGCGCGATCTGCGAGTAGGCGCCGCCGGAGTCGTTGCCGACCAGGGTGACGTCGTCGAGGGCGAGAGCGTCGAGGGCATCGGCGATCAGCGTCCCGCAGCCCGCGGCACTGAGGTCGGCGCCGGGGTCGAGCGGCGTGCGGTGGGCGCCGAGCGGCAGGTCGAGGGCGATGCAGGTGAAGTCGCCGGCGAGCCGGTCGACGACGCCCCGCCAGAGGTTGGCATTGGCGAGCCAGCCGTGGGCAAAGACCAGCGGCGGCCCCTCGCCGCGGCGGAAGGCGTCGAGCCGGCCCTGCGGCAGGTCGAGCTTGAGCGGATCGCCGAGCAGCGGCGAGCGCCAGCGGTGCGGCTCGCTCACGCCGCGCTCCCCTTCGCGGCCGCGAAGGCGGCGTCGGCGAAGGGGATCAGGGCCGCGGCGAAGCCCTCCGGGTCGGTCGTGTGGGGGACGTGGCCGCTGTCGAGGACAACCAGCTCCGCGCCGGGGACCCGGGACGCCACCCACCTCCCGACCCGCAGCGGGATCACCGGGTCGCGCCGGCCCCAAACAACCAGGGTCGGAGCGGCGACCCGACCCGCCTCGGCCCGCAGGTCGTGCTCGGGGGCGACGAAGCTGGCCCAGAGATCGCAGACTGCCTGCAGCCCCGGGTCGCGCCGCGTCGTCGCGACGGCGGCGGCGAGCGCGCGGCGGTCGGCCTCGGTGCGGAGGCGCATGTAGCGGGCCCCGAACCGCGGATAGATGCGGCGCAGGAACGACGGCCGCGACATCAGCCCGCAGAACGCGCGCACCCGCGGCGAGGGCGCCATGAAACCGCCGGCGTCGACCAGGACCAAGCCCCGCACCAGCTCCGGCCGCCGCAGCGACAGACGGGCGGCGGAGAAGCCGCCGACCGAGTTGCCGAGAACGACGGCGCCTTCGGGGGCGAGCGTTTCGACCAGCACCTCGGCGGCGTCGGCGAAAGCCATCGCGCTGGCGGGACCGGTGCCAGCTGGCGAGTCGCCGTGGGAAGGCCAGTCGAGGGCGACGGTGCGGAAGCGGTCCGGCACCAGGTCGCGCAGCTGGTCGAAGTCGTGGCGACTGTGGGCGCCGCCCGGGAGCATCACCAACGGCGGCCCTTCGCCCCGCTCGTCGTAGGCGATTACGCCGACGCTGGTCTCGAGCTGCGGCATCGAAGCGCCACCCTAACACAGATATGACCGATCGGTCATGTTGCATGACCGATCGGTCGGGTCGCTAGCCTTGGCGGCGTGGTCCCCGAGCCTGCCACCGAGATCGGCCGCCGCACCCGCGAGACCCTGCTCGACGCCGGCGACGCCGTCGCCGAGGAGCACGGGCTCGCCGGGCTCAGCGTCAACCGGGTGGTCACCGCCGCCGGCGTCGCCAAGGGAACCTTCTACGTCCACTTCGAGGATCGCGACGAGTTCGTCGACGCTCTCCACCAGCGCTTCCACGAGCGGGTCCAGGCAGCGGTCGCGGTCGCGGTCGACGGCGTCCCGCCGGGGGGTGAGCGGATCTGCCGCGGCGCCGAGGCCTACCTCGACGTCTGCCTCGACGACCGCGCGGTGAAGGCGCTGGCGCTGGAGGCGCGGTCGGACCCGGCGCTCTCGGCGGCGATGGCCAAACGGCACGAGCGCTTCGCAGCGACCGCCGTCCCCAGCCTCAAGGCGATGGACTGGCCCGACGCCGCCGCGGCGGCGCAGCTGGTCGCGGCGATGACCGCCGAGATCGCCGTCCGCGAGCTCGAGGCGGGGCGACGACTGCCCTCGGCCCGGCGTTCGCTGCGCCGTTTCCTCGGCGTCCCGGCCGAACCGAGCCCGGTGTGAGCAGGGTCACTGTGCGGAAACTGGCCAGTCAGCCAGGATCGCGGTACCCTCCCCGGGCCGGCCGAATGCAACACCAAAAGGAGCAGAGATGAGCGTCGCATCCCAGAGCCTGATGGACAACGTCACCTACGAGGACCTCTACAAGCGCTGGGAGCAGGGCAACTGGAGCGCCTACGACCTCGACTTCTCTGCCGACCAGGCCGGCTGGCAGGGCCTGAGCGACGTCCAGCGCCGCTCGGCGATGTGGATCTACTCGATGTTCTATTACGGCGAGGACCGGGTCGCCGACACCCTCGCCCCCTACGTCACCGCCGCCCCGACCGAGGAGCAGCAGTACTTCCTCGCCACCCAGCAGGTCGACGAGGTTCGCCACGCGGTCTTCTTCCACCGCTTCTTCAAGGAGGTGATCGGCGTCGGCGGCGAGTCCGTCCAGCAGACCCTCTCCTCCACCCTGCCCCAGCTCAACTGGGGCTACCGCGGCATCTTCGACCGGCTCGACGTGATGGCCGAGGAACTGCGCAAGGACCGCTCGGTGGCCAAGTACGCGCAGGCGATCACGCTCTACCACCTGATCGTCGAGGGCAGCCTCGCCC
>DATKIA010000130.1:0-9740 GCA_035509895.1 Solirubrobacterales bacterium | reverse complement strand
GGGCCCGGTGCCGCTGCCGACCGAGAAAAACGTCTATTGCGTGATCCGCTCGCCGTTCAAGGACAAGGACTCGCGCGAGCACTTCGAGATCCGCACCCACAAGCGGCTGATCGACATCCTCCAGCCTTCGCCGAAAACGGTCGACTCGCTGCAGCGTCTGGATTCGCTGCCCGCCGGCGTCGACATCGAGATCAAGCTTTAGGTGCTGACGTGGCTGCGATCCTCGGCAAGAAGCTCGGCATGACCCAGGTCTTCCAGGAGGACGGCACCGTCGTCCCGGTCACGGTGATCGAAGCCGGCCCCTGCAAGGTGACCGCTGTGCGCGAGTCCGGGCGCGACGGCTACGCCGCCGTCCAACTCGCCTTCGGCGAGGTCAAGCAGGGCAAGCTGAGCAAGGCCGAGGAAGGGCACCTGAAAAAGGCCGGCGCCGCGCCGATGCGCCACCTGGTCGAGTTCCGCGACGAGGACCTCGGCAGCGAGGAGGGCCCGAAGATCGGTGACGATGTCACCGTCGAGGGTTTCGAGGCCGGCCAGGAGGTCAAGGTCGCCGGGATCTCGATCGGCAAGGGCTTCCAGGGTGGGATCAAGCGCCACAACTTCAGCCGCGGGCCGGTCAGCCACGGCTCCCACAACGTTCGTGCCCCCGGTTCGATCGGCGCCAGCGCCTTTCCCGCCCGCGTCTTCAAAGGGATGCGGATGCCGGGCCAGATGGGCAACAAGCGGATCACCCAGAAGGGCCTGCAGATCGTCAGCGTCGACGCCGAGCGCAACCTGCTCTTGATCAAAGGCTCGGTTCCCGGTTCCCGCAACGGGATCGTCGAGGTGAGGACCAATGTCTAAAGCCACCGTTCTCGGCAAGACGACCAAAGCCGACCTGCCGAAAGAGCTCTTCGCCGAGCCCTTCCACCAGTCGCTGGTCCACGAGGCGGCTCGCGCCGACATGGCTTCGCGCCGGCGTGGAACCGCTTCGACCCTGACCCGCGGTGAGGTCTCGTTCACGACCGCCAAGGCCTGGCGCCAGAAGGGCACCGGCCGCGCTCGCGTCGGCACGCTCGGCGTCTCCAGCCGCTACGGCGGCGGCGTCACCTTCGGCCCGAAGCCGCGCCACTACACGGTCAAGGTCAACCGCAAAGCCCGCCGCAAGGCGCTGCGCTCAGCCCTCTCGGTCCACGCCGAGCGCGACTCGGTCGCCGTCCTCGACGCCTCCGCGTTCGAGACTCCGTCGACCAAGCAGGCCGCCGCGGCGCTGGCCAAATGGGGCGCCAAGAGCCCGACCCTGGTCGTCCTCACCGCCGAGGAGACGGGGGCGATGAAGAGCTTCCGCAACATCCCGCGCACGACCGTGCTCGAGGTTGGCGCGACCGGCGTCGCCGATGTGATCGCCGCCGCCGCGATTGTTCTTTCGGAGACCGCGCTCGAGGCGCTGAAGGAGAGGCTCTCCTGATGGACGCGCGCACGATCCTGATCCGCCCGGTGATCTCCGAGAAGAGCTATGCCTTGATCGCCGAAGGCAAGTACACCTTCCGCGTCGACGACCGTGCCCACAAGACCCAGATCGCGCAGGCGGTCGAAGAGGTCTTCGGGGCGAAGGTCGCGCAGGTGCGGACCGCCAAGGTGCGTTCGAAGCCGAAGCGCCGCGGGCTGACCAAAGGCCGGACCCGCGCCTGGAAGAAGGCGATCGTCCAGCTCGCCCCGGGCGAACGGATCGAGTTGTTCGAAGGCGCAGAGACTGCGTAGGAGCCAGAGATGCCGAACCGCAAAACCAAACCGACCAGCCCGGGACGCCGCTTCGCGACGTACCCGCTGCGCGAGCAGGTCACCGCGTCGGAGCCGGAGCGCAAGCTGACCGAGGGCCTGCGCAAGTCCGGTGGCCGCAACTCCAACGGCCGCGTCACCGCCCGCCACCGCGGCGGCGGCGCCAAGCGGCGCTACCGCAAAATCGACTTCAAGCGGCTCAAGGACGGCGTGCCGGCGAAGGTCGCGACGATCGAGTACGACCCCAACCGCAGCTGCTACATCGCCCTCCTCCACTACGCCGACGGCTTCAAGGACTACATCCTGGCGCCGGCGCAGCTGGCGGTCGGCGACGAGGTCAAATCGGGTCTCGAGGCCGACATCAAACCCGGCCACGCGATGGCGCTGGGCCAGATGCCGACCGGCACCATCGTCCACAACGTCGAGCTGATCCCCGGCCAGGGCGGCAAGCTCGGCCGCGCCGCCGGCACCGCGATTCAGCTGGTCGCGAAGGAGGGGGAGATGGTCACCCTGCGACTGCCGTCCTCGGAGATGCGGATGGTCCGGGCGGAGTGCCGCGCCTCGATCGGCGTTCTCTCCAACGCCGAGCACCAGAACATGAAGATCGGCAAGGCCGGACGCAACCGCCACAAGGGCAAGCGCCCGCAGAGCCGCGGCGTCGCGATGAACCCCGTCGACCACCCGCACGGCGGCGGCGAGGCTCATCACACCCCCGGTGGCCACCCGGTCACCCCATGGGGCAAACCGACGCTCGGTTACCGCACCCGCAAGAAGGGTAAGCAGTCCGATCGCTACATCGTCCGCGGCCGTCGTCGCGGCAAGAAGAAGGGCGGTCGCTGATGGGGCGTTCGACCAAAAAGGGCCCGTGGGTCGAAGAGCGCCTGATGGCGCGGATCAATGCGATGAACGAGGCCGGCAAAAAACAGATGACCAAAACCTGGTCGCGGACCTCGACGATCTTCCCCGAGATGGTCGGCCACACGATCGCCGTCCACGACGGCAAGAAACACGTGCCGGTCTTCATCTCGGAGTCGATGGTCGGCCACAAGCTCGGCGAGTTCGCGCCGACCCGCACCTTCCGTTCGCACGGAGGCAGGGATTAGCGATGGCTGACGAGAGCAAAGAGAAAAAAGCGGCGAAAAAAGCCGACACCAAAGCCGAGAAAAAAGCTCCGGCAAAAAAAGCCGCTGCCAAAAAAGAGACCACGGCCAAAAAAGAGACCAAAGCCGCGGCGAAAAAACCTGCTGCCAAAAAACCAGCGAACCCGGCGAAAAAAAGCGCCGAGAAAGCTCCGGCCAAAGCGAAAGCCAAAAAAGCCGAGAGCAAACCGAAAGCAGCGCCGAAAAAAGTCGCGCCGGAGCTGGTCGCCGCACCGGTCGTCCGTGCCAGCGCTCGCTACGTCCGGATCGCTCCCCGCAAGGCGCGCCTGATCGCCGACCAGGTCCGCGGCCTGCACATCGAAAAGGCGCGGGCGCTGCTGCAGTTCTCGCCGCGCGGCGCCGCCCAGGACATTCACAAGCTGATCGACTCGGCTGCCGCCAACGCCGAAAACAACCACGACCTGATCGGTGACGAGATGAAGATCTCCTCGATCACGGTCGACGAGGGGCCAACCCTGAAGCGGTACCGGCCGCGCGCCCAGGGCCGCGCCACCCCGATCCACAAGCGAACCAGCCACATTGCCGTGGCGCTGACCCCGGTGGAGGACTAAGTCATGGGACAGAAGATCCACCCCGAGGGATTCCGCGTCGGCTACATCCACGACTGGAAGTCGAACTGGTTCGAGGAGAAAAACTTCGCCGACGTCCTCCAGGAAGACCTCCAGATTCGCGACCACATCGTCAACAAGCTTTCACACGCGGGCCTCTCGAACATCACGATCGAGCGCCGCGGCGAGGTCGCCGTCGATATCCACACTGCGCGCCCCGGCATCGTCATCGGCAAGTCGGGCAGCGAAGTCGACGCCCTGCGCAAAGAGCTCCACAAGCTGACCGGCAGCCCGGTGAAAGTGAACATCCGCGAGGTCAAGCGGCCCGAGCTCGACGCCAAGCTGGTCGCCCAGTCGATCGCCGAGCAGCTGCAGAACCGGGTCGCCTTCCGGCGCGCGATGAAACGCGCCCTGACCTCGGCGATGCGCTCCGGCGCCAAGGGGGTCAAGGTTCAGGTTTCCGGCCGCCTCGGCGGGGCGGAGATGGCGCGGACCGAAAGCTACGCCGACGGGCGCGTGCCGCTGCACACCCTGCGCGCCGACATCGACTACGGCTTCTTCGAGGCCCGCACGACGACCGGCCGAATCGGCGTCAAATGCTGGATCAACAAGGGCGAGGTAATGCCCGAGGGCTTCCGTTCCGACCTCGCCTCGACCGACGGCGATCAGCAGCCCGCTGGCCGTGGGCCAGGCGGTGGCCGCGGCCCCGGTGGCGATCGCGGTCCTGGTGGCGGGCGCGGCCCGGGCGGCGGCGGACGTGGCCCCGGCGGTGGCCGTGGGCCCGGCGGCGGGCGCGATCGCGGCCCCGGCGGTGGTGGACGCCCCGGTGGCGACCGCGGACCGCGTGGCGGAGGTGGTCGTTAGCGATGACTCCTCCCAACGCAGCACGCCTCAGCCGGCTGCAAACCGGCACTGGATCTTCGTCCTCGGCCTTGCCTTTGGCGCCGCCAAAGGCGGCGGCCTGCGTCCTCGCCCAGCTTGGTTTTCGCTCGGCTGAGTCGCACTGCGCCGGAAGGAGTCATCGCTGATGTTGATGCCGAAACGGGTTAAGCACCGCAAACAGTTCCGCGGCCGCATGCGCGGCAACACCAAGGGCGGCAGCAGCGTCGCCTTCGGCGAGTACGGGATCAAGGCGATCGATCGCGGCTGGATCACCAACCGCCAGATCGAGGCCGCCCGTATCGCGATGACGCGCAAGATCAAACGTGGCGGCAAGGTCTGGATCAACGTCTTCCCGGACAAGCCGTACACGAAAAAGCCGGCCGAGACGCGGATGGGTTCCGGCAAGGGCAACCCCGAGGGCTGGGTCGCCGTGGTCAAGCCCGGCAAGGTGATGTTCGAGCTGGCCGGCGTCCCCGAGGAGCTTGCCCGCGAAGCGCTGCGGCTGGCCGGGCACAAGCTTCCGGTGCGGACGAAATTCGTCAAACGCGAGGGGGCCGAGGGCTGATGAAGGCTTCCGAGGTGAATAACCTGAAAGACGACGAGCTGGTGGCAAAGCTGATCGACGCCAAGCAGGAGGCCTTCAACCTGCGCTTCCGGCACGCGACGGGCGAGCTCGAGAACACCGCCCGGCTTGGCAGCGCCAAACGCGACGTCGCCCGGCTTCTGACCGTGGCCCGCGCTCGCAGCATCGATGTGGAGAAAGAGACCCGACGGATATGAGCGACGACGAGACGAAAAAAGACGAGAGCACCGAGACCGACGAGGCTCAGGACGAGGCGCAACCGGACGCGGGTCCTGTCGCGGAGTCAGACGACTCGTCCTCGCAAGCTGCGGGCGAGTCGCCCGACGCCGCGCCACCCGCGTCAGATGCGTCTGAGGATGAGGCTCCGGCGGAGGAGGCTGTCGTCGAGGAAGCTGACGAGGCTCCGGCCGCTGAGGCCCCTGCCGCCGCCGAGCCGAACCCCGAGGACGATCTTCCCTGGAAGGAGCGGCGCCGGCTCGAGCGCTCGCGTCGCCCGCACAAAGCGGGTCCGCAGCAGAGCCCCGAGGAGCGGGCCGCGGAGCGGGGCAAAGCGCGCAAGCAGAAAGCGACGCTGCGCCGCAACGAACGGGCTGCGAAGAAGTCTGACAAGAGCGGCGACGGCACCGGCACGCGGCCGGCCGAGCGCGACTCCAACGCGGCCAAGGTCCGCCAGGGCATCGTCGTCTCCAACAAAGGCGACAAATCGATCACGGTCCGGATCGACATCGCCCGCCGTCACCCGACTTACGAGAAGGTCGTCCGTCGCTCGCGCACGCTGCACGCGCACGACGAGCGCAACGAGGCGGGCGAGGGCGACGTCGTCCGCGTGATCGAGACCCGCCCCCTGTCAAAGACCAAGCGCTGGCGCCTGGTCGATGTCGTCGAGAAGGCGAGGTAGCGCGAGATGATTCAGCAAGAGTCGAGGCTGAAGGTCGCCGACAACTCCGGCGCTCGCGAAATCCTTTGCATCCGCGTCAAGGGTGGCTCGCACCGGCGCTACGCCAGTGTCGGCGACGTGATCACGGCGACGGTGAAATCGGCCAGCCCTCAGGGCGGCGTCCGCAAGGGCGAGGTCGTGCAGGCCGTCGTCGTTCGCACCCGCAAGCCGCTGGGGCGCCCGGACGGGACCTACATCTCGTTCGACGAGAACGCTGCGGTGCTGATCGATCCCGCCAACAACAACCCGCGCGGGACTCGCATCTTCGGCCCGGTGGCGCGCGAACTCCGCGACCGCAACTTCATGAAAATCATCTCGCTCGCGCCCGAGGTCCTCTGATGAAGTCGATGCGCATTCGCAAAGACGACCAGGTGATCATCACCGGCGGCAAGGACGCCGGCAAGGCCGGCCGCGTGGTTCGCACCGAGCCGAAAAAGCGTCGCGTCTACGTCGAGGGCCTGAACATCGTCAAGCGCCACGAACGGGCGCGCTCGAGCGGTGATCTCTCGACCGCCAGCCCCGGTGGCATCGTCGAGAAGGAGGGTCCGATCCACGTCTCCAACGTGATGCTGCTCGACCCCAAAAACAACAAGGGGACCCGGGTCGGCGTCCGCCGCGACGACGGTGGCAAGCGGATCCGGTACGCGAAGGCAAGCGGAGAGGCGATCGACTGATGGAGGCGACCGTGGCACCGACCTCGCAGGCCGCTCCGCCGCCGCGCCTGCGCGACAAATACCAGCAGGAGATCCTGCCGGAGCTGACGCGCAAATTCGGCTACTCGACGCCGATGGACGCGCCGCGCCTGGTCAAGATCACGCTGAACATGGGCCTGGGCACCGAGAAACAGGATGCCCGCTCGTTCGAAAACGCCCAGAACCAGCTGGCGACGATCGCCGGCCAGCACCCGAACGTGCGCCGCGCCCGCAAGTCGATCGCGTCCTTCAAGGTCCGCGAGGGGATGCCGGTCGGCGTCTCGGTGACGCTGCGCCGTGCCCGCATGTGGGAGTTCCTCGACCGCCTCACCTCGATCGCGGTGCCGCGCATCCGCGACTTCCGCGGCCTCAACCCGCGCTCCTTCGACGGCCGTGGCAACTACTCGATGGGCGTCAAAGAGCAGCTGATCTTTCCCGAAATCGACTACGACTCGATCGACGTCGTGCGTGGCCTCGACGTCACGATCACCACCACCGCGAAGACCGACCTCGAGGCCTTCGAGCTGCTGCTGGCGCTGGGCATGCCCTTCGCCCAGGATGGTCGCCCCGGCCAGGAGGCGCGCGAAGCTGCCAAAGCCGAGGAAGAAGAGGAGCAGCGCAAAGAGGAGGCCCGGCAGAAGGCCGAAGTCGAGCAGGCCGCGCTGGAGCAGCTCAAAGAGGAGAACCCCGAGGCGTATGCCAAGCCCGAAGCCGATGAGGGCGAGGAGGCTGCCGAGGGTGCCGATGGCGAGAGCGCCGACGGCGGAAACGACGATTCCGGCGAGAGCCAGGCCGGCGAGGAGAGTTAGAGGAGCATGGCCAAGACTTCCCAAAAGGTCCGCCAGGGCCGCAAACCCAAGTTCAAGAGCCGTGGCTACAACCGTTGTCGCCGCTGCGGGCGCCCGCGCGCCTACTACCGCAAGTTCGGCCTCTGCCGGATCTGCCTGCGCGAGGCTGCCCACGAGGGGTACATCCCCGGAATGACCAAGTCGAGCTGGTAGGACGATGCAGACCGACCCGATAGCCGATTACCTGACCCGCATCCGCAACGCGATCCGCGCCGGGCACGACGAGGTGGAGATTCCCGCCTCCGGCCTGAAGATGGAGATGTCGCGGATCCTCAAGGAGCAGGGCTACATCAACGACTTCCACAAGAAGCCCGCCACGGTCGGCGAGGCGATCAGCGTGCGCCTCAAGTACACCGAGGACCGCCAGCCTGTCATCCTCGGGATCGAAAGGGTCTCGCGCCCCGGACGCCGCCGCTACGTCGACCACAAGAACGTGCCGCGCGTCTTTGGCGGGACCGGTACCGCAATCGTCAGCACCTCGGTCGGTGTGATGACCGGCCACGAAGCCCGCGCCAAGGGCGTCGGCGGCGAGGTCGTCGCCTACGTTTGGTGATCGCATGAGTCGAATCGGAAGAAAGCCCGTCCCCGTTCCCGAGGCCGTCACGGTCGAGGTTGCCCCTGGCAACATCGCCGTCAAGGGCCCGAAGGGGGAGCTGACCCAGACTTACTCCCAGGACATGACCGTCGAGCTCACCGACGGCGTCGTCACCGTCGTCCGCCCAACCGACCGCGGCGAGCACCGCGCTCTGCATGGGCTGACCCGCAGCCTGATCGCGAACATGGTCGAGGGCGTCACCGACGGCTTCGAGAAGCGACTTGAAATCCAGGGCGTCGGCTACCGCGCCGCGCTCAAAGGCAAGAACCTGGAGCTGGCCCTGGGCTACTCGCACCCGGTGCCGATCGAGGCACCGGAGGGGATCGAGTTCGAGGTCCCGCAGCCGACCGAGGTGATCGTCCGCGGCATCGACAAGCAGCTGGTCGGCCAGGTCGCCGCCGATATCCGCAAGCGGCGCCCGCCGGAGCCCTACAAGGGCAAGGGCATCCGCTACAAAGGCGAGCAGGTTCTGCGCAAGGTTGGTAAGCGCGCATGACGGTCATC
The DNA here is from genome assembly GCA_035509895.1 of Solirubrobacterales bacterium. Lineage (GTDB taxonomy): Bacteria > Actinomycetota > Thermoleophilia > Solirubrobacterales > 70-9 > VAYN01. The sequence goes on along the minus strand of DATKIA010000130.1, from coordinate 1,236 downwards.
AGCAAGCGTCAGGCACGGCTCAAACGGCGCCGCCGGGTTCGTTCCCGCGTCAGCGGCACGACCGAGCGTCCGCGTCTCTCCGTCTACCGTTCCAACCGCGGCATCTTCGCCCAGCTCATCGACGACACCAAGGGTCACACCGTGGCTGCCGTCAACTGGATCGAGCCCGACCTGCGCAAGCTCACCGCTTCTGAGCAGGCAAAAAAGGCCGGTGAACTGCTCGCCGAGCGCGGCAAGGCCGCCGGCGTCGAGACCTGCGTCTTCGACCGCGGGGGCTACCAGTACCACGGTCGCGTCAAGGCGCTGGCCGAGGGTGCGCGCGAGGGGGGGTTGGCCTTCTAAGCCGTTTCGCTACGGTTGGCCGCTGCTATGAAGGGAATGGATACCAAGAACGTCGAGACGGTCAGCCCGCGTGGGCTCGACCTGCAGGAGCGGGTGATCGAGATCAACCGCGTCGCCAAGGTGGTCAAGGGTGGCCGCCGGTTCTCGTTCACCGCGCTGGTCGCCGTCGGCGACGAGGAGGGCGTAGTCGGGATCGGTTACGGCAAGGCCCGCGAGGTGCCGCTGGCGATCCAGAAGGGCGTCGAGGACGCCCGCAAGAACTTGATTCGCGTGCCCAAATACGGGCAGACGATCACCCACCGCATCATCGGTCGCTTCGGCGCCGGCCACGTTGTCCTGCGCCCGGCCAGCCCCGGTACCGGCGTCATCGCCGGCGGCGGCGTCCGCGCCGTGCTCGAGCTGGGTGGCGTCCGCGACGTGCTGACCAAGAGCATCGGGACGCAGAACCCGATCAACCTCGTCAAGGCGACCATGGACGGGCTCGTCCGTCTGCGGCGGCCGGAGGAGGTTGCCGAGCTGCGGGGGCTGACCGTCAGCCAGGTGCTTGGTCTTTCGAACGGAACTTCAGCAACTGACGGGGAGCATCTCTCGGCTGACGCAGGCGAGTCGGATGCGGGTCCTGTCGCCGCAGGGGACCCACCTCCCCCTCCGGTAGCTAAAGCTTCCTCGGGGGAGGTCCCCCCTACGGCCCCCCCCGCATCAGAGTCGGCTGAGTCAGGCGACGGGGCTCCGGCCCCTGAGGCTGAGGCGCCGGCCGCCGAGGAGGCTCCGGCGGAGGAGGCTTCGTCGTGAGCACGGTGAAGATCGCGCAGATCAAGTCTCCGAACGGGACCAATCCGAACCAGAAAGCGACGCTGGCGGCGTTGGGGCTGGGGCGGATCGGGAAGTCTGTGG
>DATKIA010000129.1:0-28452 GCA_035509895.1 Solirubrobacterales bacterium | reverse complement strand
ATGCGTCCGCCATCAGTGGATAGGTGATTCCCGGAATGGGCCATCGCGAAAGGGGTAGCGATAGCAAAGAGGAACACCACGAACATCGGCGTTGAGTACACCAAGCGCCTTTTCATTCTCTCCCCCAGACTCGAACGAATGATGATGCTGAATAGCCGTACCACCCCGCAGCCATAAACGCAAGAAACTTTTGAGTATTTAAGGTTGCGCTAGCTCCACATGGCTAATCCGAGAGTGGGTGTGTTCATCAAAGTGGTGTGCAGCGAGGCAAGGCGCGTGCGATCTACCGGAATTGCCCCCACCAAACCCAGCGCGCCGATCTTGCAGCGAGCGTTGGTTTCTCGACAAGGTCGGCGGCAAGCTTCTGGGAGGCCTTGCGGCGATAAGCCAGCACAGGCAGTGGGTCAGTAAGCAAAGACAGCGCAGCTCGTGCGGCCTGCCTCCTCATCGCGAGCGCGATCAACGGTCCGTGCCACAGTCGCGCCACAGTCAGACACGATTTCGGCCGGTTACAACCGGATTCAGCCGGACGAGATTCGCTCTATCAACCCAAATTTGGCTCTGCGCGTGGCGGGTCCGGCTTCTCTCCTCCCTGTAGTAACCCCAGAAGCGCCCCGCCTCCCCGGCGGGGCGTTTTCTGTTGTGGAGCGAAATTCAGGGCTTTTGGCGGCGCACGATCAAGCGCTCCTGGGCACGGTGCGCCAGAAATGGTCCAAGCCCGCACCGGGACACGGGCCTCCATCCAGGCCGCCTACTGCCATCACCGCCTTGAGCCACTTCTCAATTGCCTGCTGAGCATGGAAGCCGATGATCTCGTCGCTGATTTCGGGATTCGGAGCGAGGAGCTGCATCGCCTTCGCATCGTCGCCTGCCTTGCGAGCAAGGACTTCAGCGAGGTCCCGTGCTTCAGGCTTCGACAAGAACTCGGCCCTCGTTCAGTGCCTCATTCATCACGGTGCCCCTGAAATGACCCCATTGCTCGGCCTGCTTGGCGCTGATGACGATCAGATCCAAGGCCACTTCCAATCCCCGTAGCTCACGTCTCAGGCGCGCCGTCTCGGCGCGGCGCTTAGACACCAGCAGGTCACAGTCATGGGAACTCGTAAGCGAAGCGTAGCCGCCAACCACGGCGGCTGTTACCCCTGGCCGTCTGCTGGTTTGACAGCTCCCATGACTTCCTGATTTGCCTTCGGCTTTGCGAGCTTCCTGTTAGTGCCGGTCCATGCTTGAACCCCGCCGTGCCGCACTGGTGCCACAGTCAGACCCGATTAGCCGGAGCCAAAATTCGGCCTTGCACGAGCAAATCGCCGAGTCGGCTATGGATCGGCTGGGTACGCAGCGGCACTGTGGGCGCGATCGATCAGCTCGTCGCAGCAGCCAGAGATGGTGAATCCGAAACCCTCGGGGGCCTGATCGACCTCGGTCACGACTGCGGCCCCCCCGTGCTGAGTGCAGATCACGCCCTCGATCTTCGCGGTCATCTGCTGGATGGCGAGCTGTCGCCCGCCACCCGCGATGACGTCGAAGAACTCGTTGCTGGAGACCGTTCGGCCATCCAGCGCGTAGGTGACGGCTGCGCTCATCCCATTCAGCGTGACAGGTGCACGCGTCCGGGGTTGAGCGCCCTCGGTCGAGCTCGTCAGCCGCTACCGTGCATCGCGTGGAAGCCGTCACGCATCTCTACACCTACCCGCAGGCGCTCGAGGTCCAGCAGGATCGCGACGAGATCGAAGCGGCCCTGGTGAAGCTCTCAGTCGAGCTGCAGTTGCCTCACGCACTGCGGATCAAGCCCGGCCACGTCGGCCGCATCACGGTTCCCGACACCCCGCCCGACGAGACCTGGGCCGCAATCGAGGGCGTCGTGGCCGACTGGCCCGATCTGTTCCTTCCTCGCCCGGCCGATTAGCGGGGCCCCCTCGTCGCAAGCGCAGCGGGTCGACGCCCATGGCTGGTACGCTCGAACAGTCGTTCGCCTTCTTCGAGGCGTGCGCCAGTGCGTTCGCTCGGTCCTATCGACCCTCTCTACCCCGCGAATGCCATCCCCTGAGAGGCTCAATGAGGAGCGCCAGTGGATGTCGTCACCGCCCCGCCCGCACTGAAGTCCCCACCGGGCCGCTCGCCTCAGCCGCCTGATCGAATTGCATTCCCGTCGCCTTCGAGGCCCCAGGAGGCGCCGCTGAACATCGCGATGCTTGCACCGCCCTGGATCTCAGTCCCGCCACCCGGCTATGGCGGCGTCGAGTCGGTCGTCAGCGCACTGACCGAGGCCCTGATCCGGCGTGGGAACGCGGTGACGCTCTTCTGCGCTCCCGGTTCGGTGTCGAGCGCGAAGGTCGTCACCCTCCTGCCGGAGTCACACGCCGATGAGATCGAGCGCTCCCTCTACGAGGTCGATCACGTCTCGAGGGCGTTCGAGGAGATCGACGGCGGCGGGGGCCTGGAGGACTTCGACGTGATCCACGACCATTGCGGCTTCACGGCCCTGGCGATGGCCGATCGGATCCAAACGCCCGTCGTACACACCGTGCACGGGCCGTTCACCGTCAACACGGCTGCCTTCTACGCCCGCCACGGCCACAAGGCCGCCCTCGTCAGCATCAGTCGGGCCCAGCTCACCTCCGCCCCAGCGGGCCTCGACGTGGTCCGGACGATCCCCAACCCGATCGATCTGCGGACCTGGCCGCTGCGGGAGCGCAAGGACGATTTCCTGCTCTGGGTAGGGAGATTGACGCCCGAGAAGGGTCCCCAGCGCGCGATCGTGGCCGCCCGAGCTGCGGGCCTGCCGCTGGTCCTGGCAGGGGTGATCCAGCGGCGCCAGCAGGAGTTCTTCGACCGCGAGATCGCTCCCCAGGTGGACGGCGAGGCCGTCCGCTTCGTCGGCGAGATCGAGGGCTCGTTCAAGCGCTCGCTGTTCGCCCGCGCCCGCGGCCTGCTGATGCCGATCCGCTGGGAGGAGCCGTTCGGGATGGTGATGGTGGAGGCGATGGCGTCCGGGACGCCGGTGATCGCCTTCCCCGAAGGCGCCGCCCGCGAGCTCGTCGTCGAGGGCCGGACCGGCTTCCTCGTCAAGGACGAGGAAGCAATGGCCGCAGCCGTCTCCCGCTTGGCCGAGATCGACCCACGGGAATGCCGCGAATGGGTCGGGAAGCACTGCGACGTCGATGCCGTCGCCGCCGCCTATGAGCGCACCTACCGCGCCGCCGCCGGCCACCCCTCGGCCTCGCTTCCCCAGCATGTCTGAGCGCTCCCTCAGCGTCCTCGACGGCAGCAACTTCGTCGTCGGCGACCGGCTCGGCGACGTGCGGGCGGATGAGGGTCGAGAGCATGGGTTCTTCTGCGAGGACACCCGCTTCGTCTCGCACTGGGTGCTGCGGGTCGGCGAGACGCCGCTGGAGTTACTGAGCCTCGATCAGAACGCCCACTTCGACGCCCAGTTCGTCCTCGCCCCCAGCGTCGGGCCCGACGACCAGGTCCCCTGCTCAATCGTCCGCCGCCGACTGATCGACGGCGGTTGGATCGAGGAGGTCACCGTGACCAGCCACCTCCACGAGAGCGCCGCGCTGCAGGTCAGACTTGAGATTGACGCCGACTTCGCCGACCTCTTCGAAGTCAAGGACGGCACCGTGACCGGTCGAGACATCAGCTTCGACGACCGCGACGACGCGTTCTCGCTCAGCTACCGTCGCGGCGACTACCGCCGTTCGGTCACCGTCGCCAGCAGCCAGCCGGCGACGATCTCCCGCCAGGGGTTCGCCTTCTCGCTGGAGCTGGCGGCAGGCGAGGAGTGGTCGACGACCTTCGCGGTCAGCCACGACACCACCGTCGCGCGCGCCGGCCCCTGGCGTCAGCGCACGCCGGGGGAGCTGCGCCAGACGAAGGCGGCTGAGCTCGATGCCTGGCTGGCCGACGCACCGGTTCTGGAAGCGGAGGACCCCGGTCTGGCTCGGACCTACCGGGCCAGTCTCAGCGACCTCGGCGCACTTCGTATGCACCCGGACCTGAGTGGCGGCGAGACGCTGCCTGCCGCCGGGCTGCCGTGGTTCATGGCGCTCTTCGGCCGCGACAGCCTGATCACCAGCTTTCAGACCCTGCCTTACCGCCCGGGCCTGGCGGCGACCACGCTGCGGGTGCTCGCGGCCCGCCAGGCACTGGACCGCGACAACTTCCACGAGCGAGAGCCCGGCAAGATCCTCCACGAGTTGAGATTCGGCGAGCTCACCGCCCGCGGCGAGCGTCCCCACTCACCGTATTTCGGAACCGCCGACGCGACGCCGCTGTTCCTGGTTCTCCTCGACGAGTATCACCGCTGGTCCGGAGACGACCAGCTCGTCCGGGCGCTCGAGCCAAACGCGCGGGCGGCGTTGAACTGGATCGAGGACAGCGGCGACCGGGACGGCGACGGGTACGTCGAGTACCAGTGCCGCAATCTCCAGACTGGACTGGTCAACCAATGCTGGAAGGACAGCTGGAACTCAATCCAGTTCGCCGACGGCTCGCTCGCGCAAGGGCCGATCGCGACCTCTGAGATCCAGGGCTATGTCTACGACGCCCAGATCCGATCGGCCCGGCTGGCGCGCGAGGTCTGGGGCGACGAAGCGCTCGCCGATCGCCTCGAGCTTCGGGCCGGCGCCCTGCGCAGCTCCTTCCACGACGACTTCTGGATCCCCGAGCGCGGCTGCTACGCGCTCGCCCTCGACGGCGACAAGCGCCAGGTCGACGGCCTCGCCTCGAACATCGGGCACCTGCTCTGGTCGGGCCTCCTCGACGAGGTCTCGGCTGCCGCGGTGGCCGGGCGCCTGCTCGGCGAGGAGCTCTTCTCCGGCTGGGGGGTGAGGACCCTCGCTGCGGGGGAGGCCGGCTACAACCCCCTCGGCTATCACACGGGGACCGTCTGGCCCCACGACAATTCGTTGATCGCCGCCGGCCTGGCGCGCTATGGGCATGACCGGGCGGCTGGCACGATCGCCGCCTCGATCCTCTCGGCAGCTCCCTATTTCGAGCATCGCCTGCCCGAGGTGTTCGCCGGCTTCCCGAAGTCGCTGACCTCGGTCCCGGTGGCCTTTCCCACTGCCTCGCGCCCACAGGCCTGGGCGGCGGGGACGCCGCTGCTGATGCTGACGACGTTGCTTGGCATCGGCCCCGACTCCGGCGACGCCGATGCCGACCTGCCTGGCATCGGCCGCGTCTCGGTGCGCGGCGCACGCGCCTCGGTCACCTCGTCGAGGACGCCACAGCTCGGCGGGCGCGAGGCGCGGCTCGCAGCGACGGCGGCGGGCGTCGCGGGCTTCATGCCGGATGAGATGTAGCGATGGCAACGGCGCCGGTCTCGTGCCCATTCTCAGAGAGTTCCGGTGCGCCAGCAGCGCGCGAATTCAGCCGGCTACAACCGGAAGCAACCGGACGCGTTCCGCAGTAGCAAGCCATTTTGGCTCTGCACCTGGCGGGCCGCGCTTCTCTCCTCCTGTAGTAGCCCCAGATGCGCCCCACCTCCCCCCGGGGCGTTTCCTGTTTGGAGCCCAGGAGATCCCGATGGGTCGATTAGGGCTGAACCGCTGCTCTGTCGAGTTCGGCCACCAGCTCGGTGACTCTCTCTGCGATGTCTTCTCTGGTGGCTCTGACCACCTCGACCGGCTGGCCCTTTGGATCGGGTAGGTCCCAGTCGACGTAGCGGCGACCGGGAATGTAGGGGCATTTGTCCCCGCAGCCCATCGTCACCACCACGTCGGCCCATTCGGCGTCCTCGGTCGTCAGGCCCTTCGGCTCCCTGTCGCTGAGGTCGATGCCCAGCTCGTTCATCACCTCCACCACCTCGGGATGGACGCGGTCACCAGGAGTGGTCCCAGCTGAGCGGGCGCCGTGGCGCCCTGCCGCTGCGCGTTCAAAGAGGGCCTGGCTCATCTGCGAGCGACCGGCGTTGTGAAGGCAGACGAAGAGGGCATTGGCCATGGGGTGATCTCCGGGCTCAGAGGGTGGACAACGGGACGCCGATCACGTCGAGGCGTCGGGTCAGCCCGCCGAGGGCAAAGTTGCGGATCTCCTCGGCGTCGGCGCCGAGGGCGTTCCAGTCAGTTCCCTCGCGGTCGGGCGGCGTCAGCGACTCGGCCACGGCCGGCAGGAGGTCGCGAAGGGTCGCGCGAACCGCGTCGGCGAGGCCGGGCTCGGTGGCAACGGCTTCGCGCAGATACCAAGTGCCATAGCCGATGTGGCGGTGCTCGTCGTGGTGGATCTTCGAGTAGCCGGCGACGAAGCCGGGCAGCAATTCCTCGCGTTCCAAGTAGCCGGCGACGAAGTTGAACGAGGTCAGCCCCAGCGCCCCCTCGAGGATCTGGTGGTAGAGGGTGACGAAGCGGACCTTTGCCTCGGCGTCGGCGGGATTGGCGACCAGGCGCTCGTGGGCCTCGACCAGGGCGACGTCGAAGATCTGGCGGAAGGCCGGGGAGATCTGCTCGCGGGCGCGCTCGACGTGGGCGCCGATCGTCGTCGGGTCGGCGACGACCTCGTCTTGAAAGCGAGCGTAGAACTGCATGTGGCGGGCCTCGTCGACCTGTTGGGTCGCGAGGAAGGTCGCTTCCTCCTCGCTGCCGTAGGAGCCGACCAGACCGGAGAACTTGGTCGTGATCCGCTCCTCGGCGACCATCAGCGAGGAGAGCACCCAGAAGATCAGGCCGCGGTCCTCCCCGCTCATCGCACGCCACTGATCGACATCGGCGCCGAGGTCGATCTCGAACGGGCTCCACTGGCCTTCCTCCCAGTGGCGGTAAAGCTCCTGCGGGCCGAAGAGGTTGACGTCGGTCACGATCAGCCGACCAGGGCCTGCGCTAGCTCAGCCACGCCGACAACTCCTCCAGGGCGTCGGGGATCACGTAGTAGTAGGCCCAAAGGCCCTCGCGCTCGGAGCCGACGATGCCGGCGTCGCGCAGCTTTTTGAGGTGATGGGAAACGGTCGGCTGGGAGAGGTCGAAGAGCGGCACCAGCTCGCAGACGCAGACTTTGCCGGCGTGCTTCCGCAGCACGTCCACCAGTTGCAGCCGCACCGGATCGCCGAGGGCCTTGGCGACGACCGCCATCCGCCCGGCCTCCTGGCGTGCCACGTCGGGGTAGACCACGGGCTCGCAGCAGGCCTCGCCGGGCGGGCGCTTCTGCTTGGGGCTCAGCTCCAAATCGACGGCCATCAATTTACATATATCTATTGAACTCGTATCTGTCAATGCTTAGGGTTCGCCCGGTGACCGACGCCCCCCTCCCCCGCCGGTTGTTCGCCGAGTTCCTGGGCTCGGCCTTTCTGGCCGCGACCGTGGTCGGCTCGGGGATCGCCGCCGCCCAGCTCTCGCCGGGCGACGTCGGTTTGCAGCTCCTGGAGAACTCGGCGGCGACGGCGGCTGGCCTCTTCACCTTCATCCTCATCTTCGGGCCGGTCTCGGGCGCCCACTTCAACCCGGTCGTCTCCCTGGTCGACGCCGCGTTCGGCGGCCTGCGCTGGCGCCACGCCTTCGCCTACATCCCCGCCCAGATCGCCGGCGCCGTCACCGGGGCCGTCGTCGCGAACCTGATGTTCGACCTGGCGGCGATCTCGATCTCCACCCACCACCGGGCCTCGCCCTCGCATCTCTTCGCCGAGGTGATCGCGACCCTCGGGCTGCTGCTCGTGATCTTCAGCCTGGCGCGAACCAAACGCGGCAACCTCGCCCCGGCGGCGGTCGGCGCCTACATCGGCGCCGCCTACTGGTTCACCAGCTCGACCAGCTTCGCCAACCCGGCGATCGACGTCGGCCGCATGTTCTCCGACACCTTCGCCGGCATCGCGCCGGCGTCGGTGCCGTCATTCATCGTCTTCCAGCTGATCGGCGGTGTGGTCGCGATCGCCGTGATCCGCACCCTCTACCCGGACGTCACCTCCGACGAGGCCGCCGAGATCATGGTCCCCCACGAGACGGCTTGAGAGGGCCGGGACGACCTCCAACGATCCGTCGCGCCTCACCCCGGCAGGCGGCCAATGTAGCCGGCTTCGTTGGTGATTACGTGGGTTTCCCAGAACGCGGTCTCGCCGCCGCCGCCTCCAGACCTTCCCCTCGCCGCGGAGAACCAGACACTGCCATCCGGGCCGGCGGTGAGCCCGGTCGGCTCGAGCTTGCATTCCGGATCGAGGCAGATCGGTTCCCCGGTGTCGCCGGCCGGGCCGATCGAGTTGAGAGCGCGGGTCACGTAGCCGCCGGCCACGCTCGGGGACCGGCTCGGAAACCAGAGCCGGCCTTCAGGACCCACCGCAAGCGAATGCAGCCAGCCGGCATTGGGAACACGGAATTCAACGACGCGGCCGGAGGGCGCGATCCGACCAATCCTCGAGTGAAAACCCTTGACCTGCGACTCCCCGAACCAGACCGAGCCGTCCGCGCCGACAGCGATCGAAATCGCCTCGAAGCGCGGCGAAACCGGATAGCGGGTGATCTTCCCGGCCCGATCAATCCGACCGATGCTCCCTCTGTGACCGCTGCGAGTGTTGTAGCTGCGCCAGCAGGATTCGGTGAACCAGACGGCAGTAGCCCCGGCCGCGATCGCATCGGCGCCGCAACGGGGCGGCAGGGGAACCTGATGGACGGCGCCGTCGCCGGCGGCGATCCAGCCAATCGTCGTGCGCGCCCTGCCATCGATCCAACGTGATGCGGCGAACCACACCGCACCGTCCAGAGTTGCCACCGAGTTGACGCCGCCGACGCGGTTGCCGAGTGTGTAGTCCTGCAGCTGCCCCGAACTCGACAGGCTTCCGACGCGGGCAACCTGATAGCCCCGCCGGTTGGAAGCGCCGCCCGGGAGCCAGACCTCACCCCCCGCACTGACGGCCGGCGTCCCAATCCGGCGGCTCGACGGCAGCGCGAATTCGGTCAGCCCAGCGACGGGATCCCAGCGACCGACAAAGGCTCCTTCGCCCCCGGCGTGCTCGGAGCCGTGATTGCCGGCAAACCAGAGTGCCCCGTCGGGCCCGGTCGTCAAGCCGCCGGCATGGGTCGCGTCGGGCAACTGGTAGAGGGTCGGCTCGGCAGCGCTCGCTGGCGCAGCCGGAAAGGCGACGAGCGCCCAGATCAAGGACGCGAACAGAAAGGGCCACTGCTTTATTCCCCTGCCCATAACCAGTCCCGAAACCCCCCGGCGGCGACGAAGTAGCGCGCCCGGCAAGCCGGCGGTGCGCCGGTACGGCACGCCCGGTTCAGGCGGGCGCGGCGGAGCGGAGCAGATCCGAGCAGCTCCCGGGCACGAGGTCCTCGTCGCGAATGCCGAGCGATCCGCGCAGTTGGTCCAGCAGCTTCGCGAAGCCGCCGGGCGCGATCCCGGGCCTTCAGCTCCAGGTTTCGGCGCGGTCCCCCGATCCCGCGACCCTAGGAGGCAAACAGGGCGCAGCTCTCCAGCGAATCGCAGCCGCACCCGCTGGCGGCCGTCAGCCAATCGCGCATCGCCTGGGCGTGGGCGATCAGTGCGTCGACCTCGGGCAGCCCGCCTGTTTCGCCACGTCGATGATCCCGAGGCGCCGCACGGTCTCCTCGGTGAAGCGTCGCCTGCCGCTGAGCCGCTCCGCCTCGGGCAGGAGCCCTTCGCGCTCATAGAAGCGGATCGCCGAGACGCTGGCCCCGGACATCTCGGCGATCTCGCCGATGCCGAGCGTCGCCTCTGCGTCTGCCATCCCGAACCCCCTTGACCTAAACCCAGGTTGAGATTCAAGACTAGTGCCGTGGAGAACCCCGACCTCAAAGAAGCCGGAATGACCGAGGCGCTACCGATCGCCTGCTCGCTCGGCGCAGAAGACCTCAAACGGCGGCTCGCTGGGCTCGCCGCGATCGGCGAGCAGGGCCTGATCGGCCGGGAGTCCGACGGAGGAACTCACCTGCTCCGCTTTCGCCCGGACTCCGCGACCCGCAGCCGGCTCGAGGAGATCGTCGCCACCGAGGCACAGTGCTGCCCGTTCCTCGACCTCGCGCTCGAAGAGCGCGGCGAGGAGCTGATCCTCTCGATCGCGGCGCCGGAAGGCGGTCAGGTCGTCGCCGACGAGCTGGCGAGCGCCTTCGTTGAATCGAGATTGGATATCGTTTCCCGGGCGCAGGGAGCGCCCCTCCCACAGCCATGAGCTGAGAAAGGATTGCCCGTGCCGCTTGCAACCGTCTCCTTCGGTGAACTCCTCCTCCTGGTCCTGGAGTTCTTTTTGCTGTTCGCCTGGATCTGGATCCTGATCACGGTCATCATCGACCTCTTCCGTGACCACCAGCTCTCCGGGGTTGCGAAGGCGGTCTGGCTCTTCTTCCTCGTCTTCCTGCCGTTCCTCGGCGTCCTCCTCTACCTGATCGTCCGCGGTGGCGGGATGCGCGACCGGGCGCTCAAAGAGCAGGCCGACGCCAAGAAGCACTTCGACGAATACGTCCGCGAGCAGGTGCACACCTCCGGCTCCGCCGAGGAGCTGCACAAGCTGAACGAGCTGAAGGAAAAGGGTGCGCTCTCGCAGGCGGAGTTCGATCAGGCCAAGGCCAAGCTGCTTGGCTGACGGTGGCGCATCGCGATGACGCGGGGGTAAGGTGATCACGATGGCGCCCGCAAGCGACTCCCCGCGCCGCGGTCACCCGCGCTGGGCGCTCGCGCTGATCATTCTCGGCGCGATCGTCACCTTTGCCGCGATCTTCTCGATCTGGGTCAATCGCCAGGCGCTCAACACCGACAACTGGGTCGACACCAGCACCCGCTTGATCCAGAACGAAGAGGTCCGCGACCAGCTCGCCGACTACCTGGCGAACGAACTCGTCTCCAACGCCGACATCGCCGGAGAACTCGAAGCGGCCCTGCCGCCGCGCCTGGCGCCACTCGCCACCGCCGCCGCGGGCGGCCTGCAGCAGCTCGCCCCGGACGTCGCCGAGCGGATCTTCGCCTCCCCCCGCTTCCAGGCGGTGTGGGAAGCGGCCAACCGCAAAGCCCACGAATCGCTCCTCAAAGTGCTGAACGGCGGCGATTCGACGGTCTCGACCGAAAACGGGGAAGTGAAGCTGCAGCTCGGGGCGGTGCTCGCCGAGATCGGCGAAGGCTCGGGGATCGGCGAAGCGCTGGTCTCGAAGCTGCCGCCGGAAGCCGGCGAAATCACGATCCTCAAATCCGACGAACTCTCGCTGGCCCAGGAAGTCGCCAAGATCCTGCGCAAACTGCCGGTCGTGCTGACCCTTGTCGCGCTGCTCTGCTTCGGGCTCGCCGTCTTCCTCTCTCCGCGCCGGCGCGAGACGCTGCGCTCGGTCGGCATCGCCTTCGCCATCGCCGGCCTGCTCTCACTGGGGTTGCGCGGGTTCGCCGGCACCTACGTCGTCGGTGGCCTCAGCAGGACGACCTCGGTCGAACCGGCGATCGAAGCGGTCTGGAGCATCAGCACCTCGGAGCTGGTCACGATCGCGACCTCGGCGATCGTCTTCGGCCTGCTGATCGCACTCGCTGCGGTCCTCGCCGGCCCGACCAGGGTGGCGGTGAGAATCCGCCGCTGGCTCGCCCCTTACGCGCGCAGCAACCCCGCCGCCATCTGGGGCGCGGCCTTGCTGATCTTCCTCGTCCTCGTCGTCTGGGCGCCGGTGGCGGCCTTCCACAAACCGCTCGGCCTGCTCATCTTCGCCCTCCTCTTCGCCACCGGCACCGAGCTCTACCGGCGCCAGCTGCTCGAGGAGGACCTCGGCGCCTAGGCCTGCTTAAGCCGGGCTAAAAGTTCGATCAGTGGATCGGGTCCGCGCAGCGTAGAAAAACCGCTGCATACGAACCCACCTGTGCTTGTTACTCAAAGATCCTCGCGTATAGGTTCGGCGTCAGCGCCACGTCGTCTGCCGACGTCGGTGACGCCGCTCGTCAACGACGCAGGAGGTAGTCCCATGGGCACCATGTTCGACACGGTGAACGACCCGAAGGAGACGTTTGCGGGCCTTGAGGTCGAGGCGATCGCCGCCTACGGCAACGGCAAGTTCGCCAACTTCAAGGCCGCGAAGAAAGAGTTCCCCAACGTCCACGTCCTCGAGATCGACGTCAATGGCCAGGGCATCGGCAACGTCGGCGACTTCGAGGCCGGCGATATGGACTTCTCGCACGCCGGCAGTTGGGCCAAGAGCCGGATTCGGGCGGGCGTGCACCGCCCGGTGATCTACTTCTCGGTCTCGAACTGGGACACGGTCATGTCCTCGCTCCGCGCCGCCGGCCTGAAACGCAGCGACGTGCGGATCTGGACCGCCCACTACACCGGCAAGGCGCACCTCTGCTCCTCCAAGTGCGGCTTCGGTGTCGAGGGCCACGCCAATGCGACCCAGTGGGGCTCGGCCGATGCCCAAGGCACCCTGCCCCCTCCCTATGCCGGCCACGTCATCGATGTTTCGAAGACCAGCCCCGACTTCTTCGGCGCCGCGGTGGGCGGCGGCGGAGTCGCAGGGTGAGCGCTAGAAGCCGCCGACGCCGGGCCGATCGTGCCGAGGACGACGAAGATCGCGAAGGGCAGCACCTGACCGATCGCTTGACCCATTCGCGCAGCCTATGTTCGCCTCCGGATTCCCTAACCTCGACCAGATGGCGGTCGAACGGATGGATCACGTCGGCATCGTGGTCGACGACCTGGCGACGGCGACCAGGTTCTTCCTCGAGCTCGGACTCGAGCTCGAGGGCGAGGCGTCGGTCGAAGGGCCGGAGGTGGACCGCATCAACGGGCTCGAGGACGTCCAGGCGGACGTCGCGATGTTGCAGACGCCTGACGGCAGACGGCTCGAGCTCGCGAAGTACCGTTCGCCGTCAGGCCCGGACGGCGACCCGCAGGCGCCGGCGAACACCCCGGGCATCCGTCACCTCTGCTTCGCCGTCGACGACATCGAGGCCACCCTCGCCCGCCTCCAGGGTCTCGGCGCCGAGCTCGTCGGCGAGTTGGTGAACTACAAGGACAGCTACTGGCTCTGCTACCTCCGCGGCCCCGAGGGGATCATCGTCGAGCTGGCGCAGAAGATCTAGGCTGCCGGCTTGGGCTACGCCGGTTCCTACCTCTGGCAGCTGCGGCAGGCCGTCGGCAACGATCTGATCCTGATGCCGGGCGCGATGGTTGCGTTGCTCGACGACGACGGGCGGGTGCTGATGACCAGGCGGACGGACGACGGGACCTGGTGCCTGCCTGCCGGGGCGGCCGAGCCCGGCGGCAGCTTCGCCCAGACGGCAATCGACGAGCTGGCCGAGGAGACGGGTCTCACGGTCAAGGAGGAGGACCTCGTCCCGTTCGGATCCCTGTCGGAGGCGGCGTTGCACACGATCGATTACCCGAGCGGCGACGTGACGCACTGCTTCGCGCTCCTCTTCCTCGCCAGGTCCTGGGCCGGAGAGCTCGAGCTCGATCCGCAAGAGGCGGTCGAGGCGAAGTTCGCCGAGCTGGGATCGCCGCCGGCACCGCTGCACGAGCCGACCGCCCACGCGCTTGATCTCCTGCACGAGTTCCTCGCCTCGGGCCGGTTCCAGCTGCGCTGATGTTGGGCGATGCCGACGGCGACATCGCTCCCGAATGGGCGCTGGGCGCCGGCATGGGCATCGGCGGTCTGGCCGGCGCCTATCTCGGCGCCCGCCTGCAATCACGCCTGCCCGAGATGCTGCTGCGCCGCGGTCTCGGAATCCTGGCCCTGGTGCTCGGCGCGCGCTACGTGCTGCAGGCAGTTACTTGATACCGGCGAGGAACTCCTCGACCGCCTGCCGCCACTCGACGGCCCGGCGCGATCGGACCGCGAGACGAGCGCGTCTCCCGGTCCCGATGCAGTCCGCCCGCGCGGGATACGATCGCCCCGGCGTGGCGAGATGAAGAGGTTCAACCCGGCAGTGAACCCACGATGACCAAGTGGATCGTCCTCGTCGTGCTCGGCGCGGCGCAGTTCCTGATGGTTCTCGATCAGGCCGTGATGAACGTCGCGATCTCACAGCTGGTCGAGGACTTCGACACGACCGTGACCACGATCCAGGTCGTCATCGCCCTCTACGCGCTGGTGATGGCCGGGCTGATGCTGACCGGCGGCAAGATCGGAGACCTGATCGGGCGGCGGCGGGCGTTCGCAATCGGGCTCTGCATCTACGGTGCCGGCTCGGCGCTGACCGCGGCGTCGTGGAGCGTGCCGTCGCTGACCCTGGGCTGGTCGATCCTCGAGGGCATCGGCGCAGCGCTGGTCCTGCCGGCGATGGTCGCGCTGGTCGCCGGGAACTTCCGCGGCCAGGAGCGGGCGGTCGCCTACGGCGTCCTCGGCGGCGTCGCCGGTGCCGGCATCGCGGTCGGCCCGATCCTCGGCGGCTGGGCGACCACCGAGCTGAGCTGGCGCGTCGTCTTCGCCGGCGAGGTCGTGATCGCGATCGGCATCCTGATCGGCACCCGCTGGATCCGGGAGCCGCAGCGCAGCGAGGGCGCCCGCGAACTCGACTGGGTCGGTGGGGTGCTCTCAGCGCTCGGGTTGGGAGTTCTGGTCCTCGGCGTGATCCAGGCCAGCAACTGGGGCTGGCTGCAGCCGCGCAACTCGCCGATCGAGCCGTTCGGCTTTTCGCTCACCCCGTTCGTGATCGCGGCCGGGGCGCTGATCCTCGCCGGCTTCAGCGCCTGGGAGCGGCACCGCGAGGCGGGCGGTCGCGCCCCCCTCGTGCACCTGAGACTGCTCGGGGTGCCGTCGCTGCGCAGCGGCACCGCGATGCTGCTCGCCCAGAACCTGATCCTGATGGGGATCTTCTTCACCGTGCCGCTGTACCTGCAGATCAGCCAGGGCCTCGACGCCCTCGAAACCGGTGTGAGAATGCTGCCGGCGTCGGCGGGCCTCTTCATCGCCGCGATCGCCGGTTCGGCCCTGGCCAAACGGTTCCCCGCCCGGCCGCTGGTGCGATGTGGCCTCGCGATCGTGCTGGTGGCGACGCTGATGCTGCTGGACACGGTCGAGCCGGAACTCGACAACGCCTCGTTCCTGATCGCGATGGGCGTCCTCGGCGTCGGGATGGGGCTGATCGTCTCCCAGCTCGGCAACGTCGTCCAGTCAGCCGTCGGCGACGACGATCGCAGCGAGGCGGGCGGGCTCCAGTACACCGCCCAGCAGCTCGGCTCCTCACTCGGCACCGCCTTGCTCGGCGCGATCGTGATCACCGGCCTGATCGCGGCCTTCTCCGCCAACGTCGCCCGCAACCCCGCGATCTCAGACGAGATCCGGGGCAAGGTCGAGATCCAGCTCTCCGCCGGCACCAGCTTCGTCCCCGCAGCGCAGGTCGAAGGGGCGGCAATCGCGGCCGGTGTCGATTCGCCGACCACCGCAGCTCTCGTCTCCGACTACGAAGACGCCCAAATCTCGGCGCTGAAGATCGCCTTCCTGTCTGCGGCCTTCCTCGTGCTCGCCTCCGCGTTCGCCACTCGCCAGCTCCCGACGCGCCGCTTCGAGGAGCTGTCGCAGGCTGAACCGGCACCGTCGACCCAACCGTCGGCGGGCTTGCCGAGTACCTAGCGCGAAACACCTGCAGCCCTGACACCCGCGCTGGCATCCTTGGCGGAGCTGCTGCATTACCTCGCCGACCCCCTTAGGGTCGGAGTGCAACCCAAGAAGGAGCTACGAATGGACGTCGCAACCCTTGCCGATCTGCTACGTGAGGCCGAGGAGCACCACGGCCCCTACGAGGCGAGCGCCCCGAAGCACCACTGGTCGGGCTTCTACGCCGCCTACATCGTCGCCCGCGAGCAGGGTCGCTCGCCAGAGGAGGCAGACCAGGACGCCCGCGCCTACATGGACGGCATCCTCGCCGAACAGGGCGACACCGCCTGAAACGCCGAGCGGAGATCGGCTCGGCGCCAGCGGTCAGAGCCAGCCGCGCTCCCAGGGGCAGGTGATCGCGAAGCTCTTGCCCGGGTACTGGATGTGGACGCAGAGCCGCTGCTCGACTCATAGAGCAGCTGGAGGACGCCGTGCTTCATCCGCTTCAAGCTAGACTGTTCGGCAATGCTCAACTCCGGCCGACAGATCGTTGTCTCGAATCTGCTCGTTACGGAGAAAACCGGTGCCGTGGTCGTTGCCACGGTTATCGCCTGAGCGCCCCAGAACGCCCGCCGACCAAGAGCACAAATCAAGGGGACGCGGCGGAGGCGTTGACAGCGGTTCGAACCCCTTCCAAGCACTGGCAGGAAGCACTGCGCACGGTCGCCGCCCGCGGTTTCCCCCACCACCCCGGGCTCAACGGATCGGTTTCCCCTGGCATTGGGGCGGGAAGGTCGGGTGGCAGACCTCGAACCGAGCCACCTCCGCCGGCCCCCTGAGCCCGGTCCAGCCGATCGCCCGCACGCGGATGAGGTGCTTGCCGATCCCGACGGTGTAGGTCTTCGGGGAGCGACACCGCCTCGCCGGGCCGCCGTCGAGCTTGCAGGAGAAGCCGCGCACCTGGACGTGGTGGCGGGCGAAGAAGTGAAGGCGGACCTGGACCTTCCTGCCACTGATTTCCATGCCGGGTTCGGGGTACCGGGCGATCTTCGTCCGCGGTCGCTTTGGCCGCTTGCGGTGGCGCTGCTTCTTGTTCTTCTTGCCGTTCGTCGGATTCGCTGGCTTGGATTCGACGAACGGGTCGGTGCTGGTGAAGATCTGGCCGTTGGCGGCGGCGATCGCGCAGAGTGAGACCGACGGGCAGGAGACGCCGAAGGTGCCGTTGAGCCGGGTTTCGTCGACGCCGGGGTACGGGAGGATGTTGGTGAACGTCCAGTCGCCGGGCCCGCCGCTCGGGTTGGTCGAGGTGAGGACGTCGGAGTTGTTGTCGATCGCAACGCAGCGGTTGGCCGCGGGGCAATCGGTGTCGGTGATCTGAACCGTCGCCTCGGCATCGGTCGCCCCCCAGACGCCGGGCACAGCGGGGTTGGTCGAGAAGACGAGGTCGCCGAAAGCATTGCCGCTGAGGCAGAGCTGCGGCGAGGGGCAGGAGACCCCGAAGAGCGCTCCCCGCGGCGGTACCTGTCCCGGCTGCCAGATTCCGGCGATCGGGTTGGTCGAGCTGACGACCCTGCCTTCGTCGCCCGGCTGGGGCCTGATCGAGCTGCCGTTGTCGCCGACCGCGACGCAGAGCGCCACCGAGTAGCAGGAGACGCCGCGCAGTTCGAGCGGGCCTTCGAGCTGGGTTTTCGTCCACGCGCCGGCGCCGCCGGTGGGGTTGGCCGAGGTGACGACGACGCCTTTGGCGGCGACGGCGGCGCAGAACGTGGGCGACGGGCAGGAGACCCCGTAGAAGTTGATGTTGGGGCCGGTCGGCGTCAGGTCGGCGACCGTCCAGGCGCTCGCCGGTCCGGTCGGGTCGGTCGAGGTGAAGATCAGGCCTTCGAAGCTGACCGCGACGCAAAGCTGTGGCGAGGGACAGGAAACGCCCCTGATCTGGCGGTAGTTCGCCCCCGGGCCGGCCGAGCCTTCGCCGGCGTAGGCGACGTTCCAGCTGCCGGCGCCGCCGGTGGGGTTGGTCGACGAGGCGACCGAGTTGTTGCCGCCGACCGCGACGCAGAGCGACGCCGACGGGCAGGAGATCCCGAACAGCATCGATTCGCCCGCCGATCCCGGCATCTGGCGCCCGGTCCAGGTTGACCCGGCGGCAGACGTGGCCGCGATCCCGCCAAGGGCCAGGCCGCACAGCACGACGGCCAGCGCGACCCGGCCGGATCGCCGTCGAGTAACCAAGGCCCGTCCCATCTTCAACCTCCCATCAAACCCGCCACCCCCCGTGGCGGTTGCGCCGATTTTACTTCGGTGCTCGGCAGACCCTGAGAGTTTCCGCACCCGGCGTTAGAGATTCCGAACCCGGCGCCCGATCTCCCGGTCGAGCGGGTAGCCGGCCGCGTCCCAAAACCCTCCGGCGACCTCGTCCTCTAAGGCGACCAGGGCGGTGACGCGAACGGCGCCGCGGCGATGCAGCGACTCCTCCCCGGCCCGGACCAGAGCGCGGCCGATCCCCTGACGGCGACGATCGAGGCGAACTGCGAGCCGGTACATGTTGCCGCGCCAACCGTCCCAGGCGGCGATCAGGGCGGCGACGATCTCGGCCTCGGCCTCGGCGACGAGGAGGGCGTCGGGGTCGCGCTCGAGCAGCCGCTCGAGGTGCTCGCGGCGATCGCTGACGCTGGCGTGCCCGCTGCGCTCCCGCGACCAGAGGCCGAGAACGGCCGGCAGGTCGGCGACCGACGCCGTCCGGATCTTCATCCCGACGGCCGGTCCTCGACCAGGAAGGTGTCCTCGTGGGAGTAGGCGGGTGAGCAGGCGCAGACGACGACGAGGTCGGCGTCGCCGTTGTTGTGGAGCTGATGCGGCTCACCAGGCGGGATAACGACGCAGTCGCCGGCCCGGACCTCGCGCTCCTCGGCGCCGACCCGCAGGCGGCCGCTGCCGGAGGTGACCAGGTAGAGCTCCTCCGAGCGCCGGTGGTAGTGGGCGATGGTTGAAGCGCCGGGCGCAACCGTCGCCTCGGCCAGGCTCTGGTTCACGGCCGCCGCCGTGTATCCCGGCCCCGCCCACTCGCGGATCGTCGACCCGTCGCGGGTGACGTAGGGCTCGAGCTCATCGCGGTGGGCGAGGTCCACGGTGAAAACGTAGCGAGCGCTGGGGTCATCGGATAGCTTCGACACAAGGCAGGAGTCCGACAGGAGGAGATCGAGATGGCGGTTGCCGTAATTCAGGAGTTCGAGGGCGTGACCCTCGACCAGTACGACGAAGTGCTCGCGCACATGGGCCTCACCCCGGCGGACGCCGGACCGCCCGGGAGCCTGTTCCACTGGGTGACCGCGACCGAGAACGGGATCCTGATCACCGACGTCTGGGAGACGCAGGAGGGGTTCGCAGCGTTTGCGGAGGAGTCGATCAGGCCGTCGGTTGCTGCGATTGGCATCGACCGCGAGCCGGCGATCACTTTTCACGAGGTGCACAACCACCAGACCGCCGGCTAACAGTCTCCGGGCCGAGGAGCGCGGCATGGCAGAGTTCTCGGCGCAATGCCGCGCGCCCTCAACCCCGAGCTGACCGAGCTGCCGCTGGAACGGCTGCGCCTGCGGCGCAGCGTCAAGTGGGCACGGTATCCGGCCGACGTGCTGCCGGCCTTCGTCGCCGAGATGGACTTCCCACTGGCCGAGCCGGTGCGGGTGGCGCTGGCGGAGGCGGTCGAGCTCGACGACGCCGGGTACGCATGGCCGCAGGCGCTCGGGCTGGCCGAGGCGTTCGCCGAGTTCGCCGAGCGACGGCTGGGCTGGAGCGTCGATCCGGCCCGGGTCTCCCCCGCGTCCGACGTCGTCGGCGCGATCACCTCGGTGCTGGCGGAGCTGACCGAGCCCGGTCACGGGGTCGTGATCAACAGCCCCGTCTACCACCCGTTCTTCGGCGTCGTCGAGGAGCTCGGGCGCGAGCTCGTGGAAGCACCGCTGGTCGACGGCGAGCTCGACGCCGAAGCGGTCGAGGCCTGCTTCGCCGCCGGCGCCAGGGCGCTGATCCTCTGCAGCCCCCACAACCCGGTGGGGACGACGCCGAGCCGCGAGCAGCTGGTGGCGCTCGCCGCGGCCGCGGCCCGCCACGGCGCCTGGGTCCTCGCCGACGAAATCCACGCCCCGCTGACCCTGCCAGGTGCCGAGCACGTGCCCTACCTCGCGGCCTCAGAGGAGGCCGCTGCCCATGGGATCGCGTTCAGCTCGGCCTCGAAGACGTTCAACCTCGCCGGCCTGCATTGCGCCCAGATCGTCACCGCCTCCGACCAGGCAGCGGCCGTGATCGGGCGCCTGCCGTTCCTCGCCACCCACTGCGCCCACTTCGGCGCGATCGGCGCCGTCGCCGCCTTTCGCCACGGCGACGCCTGGCTCGACGACGTCCTCGCCGTCCTCGACCACAACCGCGGCCTGCTGGCGGACCTGCTCGCCGAGCACCTGCCCGAGGTCGGCTACACGCCGCCGCGGGCCGGCTATCTCGCCTGGCTCGACCTGCGCCAGCTCGGCCTCGGCGACGACCCGGCGGCGACCCTGCTGGAACGCGGCAAGGTCGCCCTCTCCCCCGGTCCCGATTTTGGCCGTCAGGGCGCCGGCTTTGCCCGCCTCAACTTCGGCACCTCCCCGGCCCTGCTCGAAGAGGCCGTAGAACGCATCGCCAAAGGTGCCGGCCGTGCCTAACCCCGAGCGCGGTAGAGGTTTGGGGCCTATAGGACCACAAAGCTCAACCACGGTGGAGCCGATTGAGCTCGAGTCGCGGCGCTGCTGGCCGCGGCGGCCGCCTCTGAGGGCCCGGCGCCCACCTGATCCTCGCCCACGGCGCCGTCAGCGACCTCGCCTGGATGTGGCGTCTGCTGCCCCGGCACCCAAACGTCCTGATCGACACCTCATGGTGGAACCCGGCCGACCTGCTGTTCCTCCTCTGCCAGGTCCCGCCCGGCCAGATCCTCTGGGCCAGCGACTCTCCCTACGGGTTCCCGGTCAACCGCCGCGGAATCGTCAGAAACATTTCCGACAGCGGCGTTTATCGCCAGCGAGTACTGGGTAACGGAGGGGTTCTCCCCCCTGTAGTGCCGGAAGCGCCCCTCATGAGGGGCGCTTCTCCTTTGCAGGGCCTCAGTCGGCTTCCGCGACAGGGTCTTCGCCGGGCCAGCGGCCGGTGGCCCGGGCGAAAGCGGCGCGGGCCTGATGGTCGGTGACGCCTTTGACGACGCGGAAGATCGCGCCCTCGACGGCGAGGGCGGCGATCAGCTTCAGCGTCGTCGCTTCGCGGTTCTCGGGCTGCGGCGGCTCCTCGTCGTCGACCAGGGCCCAGAGCCGTTCAAAGCCCTTCTTGGCAGCGATCCCGGCAACGAGGCCGGCAGCAATCCCGACCGGTGCGAAGAGGAACTTCATGCGGGCAGGCTACCCGAGCGGCCCACCCCCGAACCTCATCACGCCATTCGGAGCACGCTTGCGCCATTGACCCCCTCTGGTGTGGTCAATGGCGCAAGCGCGGAATGACTGCCGTCCAGACCGGTGATCGCGAGTTGTTACGATATATCGCGTTACATATCGTTATTTTTCTAGAACAGAGGTATTCAAATGCATCACAGACATCAATCACGACAACCGCACCACCGGCGCCCGGAGTTCGGTCGCGGGCGCGGGCCTCGTTACGGCCGTGGGCGCGGCGGGCCGCGGGCGCGGCGCGGCGACGTCCGAGCCGCCGTCCTCGCCCTCCTCGCCGAGCGGCCGATGCACGGCTACGAGATGATCAAGGAGCTGGAGGAGCGGACCGAGGGCACCTGGAGCCCGAGCGCCGGCTCGATCTACCCGACCTTGCAGATGCTCGAGGACGAGGGCCTGATCCGTGGCGAGGAGAGCGACGGCAAGCGCCGCTTCACGCTGACCGAGGCCGGCGTCGCCGAGCAGCAGGAGAAGGCCGGCGAGACCACCCCCTGGGACGCGGTCCGGGCCGAAGCGGCCCCGGAGCAGGTCAGCCTCGCCGTCTCGATGAAGAAGCTCCACCACGCGATCGGCCAGGTCTTCCACGCCGCCGACGAAGGGCAGCAGAAGCAGGTCAGCGAGTTGCTCGACGAAACCCGGCGCAAGATCTACGCGATCCTCGCCGAGGCGGGCTAGCCGCTCCTAGGAGCGCAGCCAGTCGCGCACGCGAGACATCCCGGCCAGGGACGAGAGATCGCCCTGGTCGCGGATCGCCTCGGCGGCCGATGCCATCGCCTCGATCGCGGTCCAGGCGAGCGCGCCCCCGACGCTGACCCGCTGCGCCCCAGCTGCGAAGACCTCTTCCAGATCCAGGCCGCGGTGGCCGAGGACGTTGACCGGCTTGCCGACCGCTTCGCAGATCGCCCGCACCTCGCCGGCGTCGCGCAGACCCGGCGCGTAGAGAACGTCGGCGCCGGCCTCCTCGTAGGCCTGCAGGCGCGCGATCGTGTCCTCGAGATTGGGGTTGCCGCGGATGTGGTTCTCGGCCCGGGCGGTGAAGGTGAACCGAAAGCTGAGGCCGGCGGCCGCCTCTACCGCTGCGGTGACCCGCTCTACCGCCTCGCCGAGCTCGTAGAGGCGACCGGCGGGGTCGTAGTCCTCGATCGAGCCACCGACGGCACCCGACGACGCCGCGAGCTCGATCGCCTTCGCGGCGTCGGCCGGCGCCGGCCCGTGGCCGTTCTCGAGGTCGACAGAGATCGGCAGGCTGCTGACCGTGTCCAGCAGGCGGGTGTGCTCGGCGACCTCCTCCAGCGTCGCCTCGCCGTCGGGGCGGCCGAGGCTGAAGGCGAAGCCGCTGCTGGTCGTCGCCAGGGCGGGAAAGCCGAGCGCCTCCATGACCTTGGCGGTGCCGGCGTCCCAGGGGTTGGGGATCACGAACGGCTCGCCCTCGTGCAGGGCGCGGAACCGCTCTCCCTTCTCCGCCTGGCGGGCCGTCGCGTCAGCCATACCGCGCCCTGAATTGTGCCGGGTTGGCGTTCCACTCCGCGTAGCGCTCGCGCAGGCAGCCGGCGCATGGCCGGTAGCCGGCGGCGATCGCGGTCGGCTCGTCGCGGAAGAAGACGCGGTGGCTGACGTAATGGCCGCGGGCGATCCAGCGCGCGGCGCCACGGCAGTCGAGCCGGCCGTAGATCTTCGAGCGCCGATGGCCACCCAACGTGCCCGGCTCCGCGCTCTCGCACGGGATCCCGTCGGCGCCGATCAGGCGCCAGGTACGGGTCATCTCACCGGCGGCAGGTGCGGTCTGATCGGTCCCATGCCAGAAAGAACGGGGCGGGGCGGCGAAATGTGAGACACGCGCGCCTCGCGGGCTCCGGCGCCTGAGGCGCCGGGCCGCGAGAAGCCCGCTCCCCCAAGCGGACCCACACATGAGATACGCATCTCTCCTCCCTATGGCGAATCCCCAGAAGCGAGGTCTGAACCTCGTCCCTTCCACCTTCACCGGAGAGACCGCCGCAGGCTATTCGATTGCGCGGATTGGCGCAATCCCCAATTTTGCTTAGCTCAAAATCGGCTGTGCGGTTGGAGCCGCGGCCAGGATGCGGTCGGCGA
The DNA here is from genome assembly GCA_035509895.1 of Solirubrobacterales bacterium. Taxonomy (GTDB): domain Bacteria; phylum Actinomycetota; class Thermoleophilia; order Solirubrobacterales; family 70-9; genus VAYN01. The sequence continues at coordinate 5,453 of DATKIA010000129.1, read as the reverse complement.
CCGACTGGCCGGTGAGGCCGACCTCACCGCGCAGCAGCGCCGGCTTCCCGTGCGTTACGTAGCGGTCCGGGAGGCCGACCCGCAGCACCCGCGCGCGCTCGGCCGGACCCTCGGCGAAGGCGTCCTCGAGGTGCTCGAGGACGGCCGAACCGAAGCCGCCGGCAAGAACGTTCTCCTCGATCGTCACCAGCAGCTCGTGCTCGCGCGCCAGCCGCGTCGCCAGCTCGCCGTCGAGCGGCTTCGCGAAGCGAGCGTCGGCGACGGTGACGTCGAGCCCGTGCTCGGCGAGGATCGCCGCCGCCTCGCGGGCGACCGTCACCCCGTAGCCATAACCGAGTAAGGCGACGCGCTCGCCCTCGGCCAGCACCTCCCCCGCACCGATCGGGATCAGCTCAGGTTTGGCGGGGATCTCGACCCCCTCCGCCGCCCCGCGCGGGTAGCGCAGCGCCGCCGGGCCGTCGTGGGCGATCGCCGTGTGCAGCATGTGGACCAGCATTGCCTCGTCGCGCGGCGCCATCACGACGACGTTCGGGATCGGGCGGAAGTAGGAGACGTCGAAGGCGCCGTGGTGGGTCGGGCCGTCGTCGCCGACCAGGCCGGCCCGGTCCATCGCGAAGGTGACGTCGAGGTTCTGCAGGCAGACGTCGTGGATGATCTGGTCGTAGGCGCGCTGGAGAAAGGTCGAGTAGATCGCACAGACCGGCTTCGCCCCCTCCAGGGCCAGCCCGCAAGCGAGCAGAACCGCGTTCTGCTCGGCGATGCCGACGTCGTAGTACTGGTCCGGTGCCTCGTCGGCCAGCTTCTGCAGCCCGGTCCCCCCCGCCATCGCCGCGGTGATCCCGATCACCCGCTCGTCGGCGGCGGCCTCGGCGACCATCGCCTCGGCGAAGACCTGCGTGTACTGGGGCGGCGAGCCGGCGGCGGGCGGCTTCTCCAGCCGCTCGATTCCCTCCGGCGAGTTGGTTTCGGTAACCGCCACCGTCTTCGCCTTCTTCGCCGGCTTGCCGTTGACGATCGAGTTCGGCTTCGCCGCGTGCCACTCCTCCATCGTCTCCAAGCCGCCCTCTTCGGCCGGGGTGAAGCCTTTGCCCTTGACGGTGTGGATGTGGACGACGACCGGCCGGTCGGCCTCGAAGGCCTCGGTCAGCGCCCGGCGCAGGGCGGCGACGTCGTGGCCGTCGATCACGCCCAGATAGGCGAGGTCGAGCTCCTCGAAGAAGAGGCCAGGCGCCCAGTAGGCCTTGATCGCCGACTTGATCTCCGGCCCCAGCCGCTCGATCCGGCGGCCGAGCCCAAGCGGCAGTTTCGTCAGCCGGTCCTCGACCCCCTCGCGGGCGTGGTAGAGGCGCGGGTTGAGCCGGATCCGGTTGAAGTAGCGCGAGAGGGCGCCGACGTTGGGCGAGATCGACATCCCGTTGTCGTTGAGGACGACCACCATCGGCGTCTGCAGGCCGCCGGCGGCGAGCAGGGCCTCGTAGGCGACGCCGCCGGTGAGGGCACCGTCACCGATCACGGCGACAACGCGGCCGTCCTCGCCGATCCCCTTCCGCATCGCCTCTTTCAGCCCGACTGCGTAGCCGATCGAGGTCGAGGCGTGGCCGGCGCCCATGACGTCGTGCTCGGACTCGGCGATCGAACAGAACGGGGCGAGGCCCTCGTACTGGCGGATCGTCGGCAGCTGCTCGCGGCGCCCGGTCAGGACCTTGTGCGGGTAGGACTGGTGGCCGACGTCCCAGAGGATCTTGTCGCGGGGCGAGTCGAGCAGGCTGTGGAGGGCAACGGCGAGCTCGCAGGTGCCGAGGTTGGCCCCAAAATGCCCGCCGATCTCACCGATCGTGTCGATGATGAATGTGCGCATCTCCTGCGCGACCTGCTGCAGCTGGGCGTCGTCGAGCTCGTGCAGGTCGGCGGGGCCGTCGATCCCCGGCAGCAGTGGCTCGCCGGCCGTCTCGCCGCTGTCCTTGGCTTGCTGCTTCTCGCTCATTCGTTCCGGGTGAAGATGTAGTCGGCGACTCGCCTCAGGTCATCGGTCTCGCCGCTGGCGTCGGCCAGCGCCGCTGTTGCCTTGGCGTGGGACTCGGCGGCGATTTCACGCGCCCGTTCGAGTCCGAAGAGGCTGACGTAGGTGAGTTTTCCATGTCGGGCGTCGCTGCCCTGCGGCTTGCCGAGCTGCTCGTCGCTCTCGGTCACGTCGAGGATGTCGTCGACGATCTGGAAGAGGACCCCCAGCTCGTCCGCAAAACGGCGATACGGCATTGTCTCAGGTTCCGGCCGTCCCTCCAACGTCAAGACGACGCCGATGCTGGCGGCGATCAGCCGGCCGGTCTTCAGCGCGTGCAGGCGCCGCAGGCCGTCGGCATCGTCCTCGGCGCCGATCACGTCGACGTACTGGCCGCCGACCATGCCGTCGACCCCGGTCGCGGCGGCCAGCTCGCTGAGCGCCGCCAGCACCCGCGCCGGCTCGCCGTCCTGCGTGCAGAACAGCCGCATCGCCTCGGCGAAGAGGCCGTCGCCGGTGAGGATCGCGACGTCCTCGCCGTACTTGACGTGGGCGGTCGGCTGGCCGCGGCGCAGGTCGTCGTCGTCCATCGCCGGCAGGTCGTCGTGGATCAGCGAGTAGGTGTGGATCAGCTCGATCGCGCAGGCAACCGGGAGGAAGCGCTCGGGGTCGGCGCCGAGGGCGCGGGCGGTGGCGAGGGTGAGGACGGGACGGACCCGCTTGCCGCCGGCCAGCAGCGAGTACCGCATCGCCTCCTCGAGGCCGGCGGTCGGCTCGACTTCGGAGAACCGCAGGCGCTCCAGCGCGGCATCGACCATGCCGCGCAGGTCGTCGGGGTAACTCACTCCGCCCCGGCCGCCTCACGCGCCTGGCGGTTGGCCTCCTCGACCGCCTCGGCCGAGAGCTCGGCCGCCTCCGCCGCCAGCTCGGCGGCGCGCTCGTCACCCAGCTGGGCATCGCCCTCGAGCTCGGCCGAGATCTCGCGCAGGCGGGCGGCGATCTGCCGCAGCCGCTCGCTCATGACAAATCCTCGCGCTTCGCTCCCGGCGCGGAGAACCAGAGATGCACGCTTGGTCGCTCCGCGCTCATGCCGGCTCCCGCTCGCGCACGATCGCGCCGAGGATGCCGTTGACGAATTTCGGCGCGTCGGCGCCGCAGTACTCCTTGGCGAGCTCGATCGCCTCGTTGAGCGCGACCTCGACCGGGGCGAGGTCGTGTTCGATCTCATACAGCGCCACCCGCATCACGTTGAGGTCGAGCGGCGCGATCCGGTCTACGGTCCAGCCCTTGGCGTGGGCGGCGATCACCTCGTCGAGTTCTTCGCGCTCCTCGTCGACCCCCTCGGCCAGCTCCCGGGTCAGCGGCCGGGCGTCGGCGATCAGCTCGTCGAGCGGGCGGCCGGTGACGTCGCGCTGGTAGTTGGCGAAGACCGCGTCGCGGCGTTGGTCGGATCTGCGCATCGCCCTATTTTGTCGGTTCGGGCGGTTGGGGCGCCGCCCTGGGAGAACTAGCGAAGGATCTCGACCAGCAGGACCCAGGCGCTGGAGACGGCGCCGATGATCGCGAAGACGATGCCGGCGACGATCCAGTAGAGGCCGCCGCCCGATTCGAGCAGCACCGAGACACCGCCGACGACGAAGGGCACCGTCGCCGCCAGCCGCACCGTCCAGCGGGCCACGACCCACGCGAGCTCGACGTCCTCGTCTTTCGTGCTCAAGGTCGGCAGGCGCATGACCACGCCGCCGATCACGAGGCTGACGAAGAGCAGCTCGAGCCCGAGCGCAACGTGGCTCTGCCCCGGGACCAGCGCCACGATCGAGGCCAGCAGGGCGAGGACCAGGAAGAGCAGCGTTTCCAGTGCCCGCTCGGGCAGCCCCTCGAACTTGAGGATGCGCTCGAGGTTGATCGAGACGGCGACGAAGAGGAGACCGGTCAGCGCCGCCGCGGCACCGGCGACCGCGACGAAGAGGTCGGTCCACTCCGCCGGGTCGTAGGCGAACACGGCTACGCGCGGGAGACGTACTCGCCGTTGCGGGTGTCGACCCGGATCGTTTCGCCCTCCTCGATGAAGAGCGGGACCTGGACGACGACGCCGGACTCGAGCGTCGCCGGCTTGCTGCCACCGCCGGAGGCGGTGTCGCCTTTCAGGCCCGGATCGGTCTGCGTCACCTTCATGTCGATCGCGCTCGGGACCTGGACGTCACTCGGCTGCTCGTCGACGAAGAGGATCTCGACGTCGGAGTTCGGCAGCACCCATTTCATCGAGTCGCCGAGCGCCTCGTTGGGGATTTCGATCTGGTCGTAATCCTGGTTGTCCATGAAGACCGAAGCCTCGCCGGCGTCGTAGAGGAACTGCATCTTTTTCGATTCGGTGCGCACCTGGCGGAACTTCTCGCCGGCGCGGAAGGTTTTGTCGATCACCGAGCCGTCCTCGATCCGGCGCAGTTTGGTCCGCACGAAAGCGCCGCCCTTGCCCGGCTTGACGTGCTGGAACTCGATGATCTTCCAGATCTTGCCGTCGATCTCGATGTGAGACCCGTTCTTGAATTGGTTGGTGCTGACCATGGACATGGCGGGGAGCGTATAGGTCCGGGCGCCGCGGAAGGCTCAGCGGTAGGTGAGGAGCTGGCCGCCGCCGTCGTCGAGGTGGACGTGCTCGTTGAAGCTGATCAGCGAGGTGCCGGCGCGGCCAATCGCGAGCTTGGTGATGCCGGTGTTGACGAGGACCCGGTTGAGGGTCGGGAAGAGGTCCTGGTGGTCGCCGAGCAGGTGGGCTCCGAGGGCGGCGATGACGCCGCCGGAGGTGAAGACGAGCGCGGTCTCGCCGCTGCCGAGCTTTGCCGCCAGCTCGCCCAGCGCCGCCTTGCCCGACTCGAGGAACACGGGCCAGCTCTGCTTCGCGGTCGTCTCGGCGCCGCTCGCGACCCAGCCGCCGAGGGCGCCGTCGAGGACGGCCTGGAACTGGCGCGAGGTGATTCCCTCGCCGGCCGAGCCGGTGCCGTCAAGCGAGACCGCCTCCTGGCCGTGGTGCTCGAGCACTTCCTCGGTCTCGTACTCGTTCCAGCGCGGGTCGACCTCGACCTCGAGGCCGTGTTCGGCCGCGCACGGCGCCGCCGTGTCCTGCTGGCGGCGGGCGCTGCCGGCAGCGACGTGGGTGACGTCGAGATCGCGCCTGGCGAGGGCGGCGACGAGCAACTGCGTCTGCTCGTGGCCGGTCGGCGAGAGGACGTCGTAGTCGGCGCTGCCGAACGAGGCCTGCGCGTGGCGGACGAGGAGAACGGTCGGCACCGGCGCAGCCTACGGGCCAATCCCTCCTAGGTGTAGATGCCAGCCACGTTGTTCCGGCTGAGCTCCCGTAGCCGCTGAATCGGTGGCCGGTGGCCGAGGGCGCCGTGTCGTCGCCTGAAGTTGTAGCGCTCGATCCAACCCGAGAGGGCCGCGGCCCTCTCGGGTG
>DATKIA010000128.1:0-19448 GCA_035509895.1 Solirubrobacterales bacterium | reverse complement strand
CTCGTTGTCGACCTCGAAGGCGAGGTCGTGCGCGACCTGAAGCCGGTGATCGGCTACGTCCACACCGGGATCGAAAAGTCCTGCGAGGACAAGAGCTACTGGAAGGCCATCCCCTTCGTCGAGCGGATGGACTACGTCTCCTACTTCTTCCAGATGCAGGCCTACTGCGGCGCCGTCGAGCAGCTTGTCGGGCTCGAGATCCCGCCGCGCGCCAAGTACCTGCGCACGCTCTTCCTCGAGCTGAACCGGATCCACTCGCACCTGGTCTGGCTCGGCACCACGGCGCTCGACCTCGGCGCGATCTCGATGCTCTGGTACTGCTTCCGCGAGCGCGACCGGATCCTCGACCTGTTCGAGATGGCGACCGGCCAGCGGATGCACACCCGCTACTTCCAGGTCGGCGGCGTGATCGAGGACATCCCGCTCGGCTTCGAGGAGAAGTGCCGCTCCTTCGCCGAAGACATGCCGGTCCGGGTCGGCCAGTACGAAGCGCTGCTCGACCGCAACGAGGTCTTCCTGCAGCGGACCAAAGGCGTCGGCATCGTCTCCCGCGAGCGGCTCCTCGACCTCGGCGTCAGCGGCCCGCTGCTGCGCGCCGCCGGCGATCCCTGGGACCTGCGCAAAGCGACGCCCTACCTCGCATATCCCGAGCTCGACTTCAAGATCCCGGTCGGCACCGTCGGCGACAACTACGACCGCTACCGGGTCCGGGTCGCGGAGATGGTCGAGTCGAGCAAAATCGTCGCCCAGTGCCTCGACGCCCTGCCCGAGGGCCCGCACATCGCCGACGACCGCAAGTACGTGCTGCCGCCGCGCTCGGAGCTCTCGACCTCGATGGAGTCGCTGATCCACCACTTCAAGCTCGTCACCGAGGGCTTCCGCGTCCCGGCCGGCGAGGTCTACAACGCGATCGAGTGCCCACGCGGGGAGCTCGGCTGCTACGTCCTCGCCGACGGCTCCTCGAAGCCCGCCCGGGTCCACTTCCGCGACCCCTCCTTCGTCAACCTGCAGTCCTTCCGCGAGATGGCGATGGACAGCTACGTCGCCGACATGATCTGCAGCCTCGGCATGCTCGACCCGATCCTGGGAGGAGTCGACCGGTGAGCCCCGTCGACGGTCCCGGCATCTTCAACCCGAACCTGCCCGTCGACCGCGCGGTCACCGAGGGCCGGGTGCCGCCGCGCGCCGAGGAGCAGATCCCGGAGCTGCACGAAGTCGACTGCCCGGCCGCGCTGCGCGATCAGTTCGAGGCACTGATGGCCCGCTACCCGGACCGCAAATCGGCCTCGATCCCGGCCCTCTGGCTGGTCCAGCAGCAGTACGGCTGGTGCACGCCGGAGGGGATCCGCCAGGCCGCCGCGGTGATGCGGGTGACGCCGGCCTACCTCGAGTCGGTCGCCAGCTTCTACGACCTCCTCCATACGAGTCCGGTCGGGGCACACCGGATCGAGGTCTGCACCAACATCAGCTGCTGGATGCGCGGCGGCGACGAGCTGCTCGACGCCTTCAAGGCGGCCGCCGACGGCGACGACGAGAACTTCTTCGTCACCGGCTTCGAGTGCCTCGGCGCCTGCGACATCGCGCCGATGGCCTCGATCGACCAGCGCTACTACGGGCCGCTGGAGGCGGCCGAGGCCGGGGTCGCGATCGAGCAGCTGCGGGCCGGAGCCGAGGTCCTGCCTGACAAGGACCAGGCCAAGCGGCCGCTGGCCGGCGACACGCCGATCCCGGGAGCGGGTTCCTGATGGCCCACGAGCTCGAGACCCGCATCCTGCTCGACCACGCCGAGGACCCGGCGCTGGCCACCCTCGACGGCTACAAGCGGCTGGCCGGCGGCTACTCGACGCTGGAGAGGGCCTACAAGGAGATGGAGCAGGACGAGGTCCTCAAGGAGCTCGAAGACTCGGGTTTGCGCGGCCGTGGCGGCGCCGGCTTCTCGATGGGCAAAAAGGCCTCCTTCCTGCCGCGCGGCGAAATGGCCAAGTACCTCTGCTGCAACGCCGACGAGTCCGAGCCCGGCGCCTTCAAGGACCGGGAGCTGATGCAGCGCAACCCGCACCAGCTGATCGAGGGGATCGCGATCGCCGCCCTCGCCGCCGACGCCGGCCACGCCTTCATCTTCATCCGCGGCGAGTACTCCACCCAGGCCGATATTTTGGACCGCGCCGTCGCCGAAGCCTATGAGGCCGGTTACCTCGGCACCAACATCCTCGGCTGCCACCGCGACCTCGAGCTGGTCGTCCACCGCGGCGCCGGCGCCTACATCTGCGGCGAGGAGACGGCCCTGCTCGACGCGCTCGAAGGCAAGCGCGGCAACCCGCGCCTGAAGCCGCCGTTCCCGGCGGTCCAGGGCCTCTACGGCGGGCCGACGCTGATCAACAACGTCGAGACGCTCTCCAACGTGCCGCGGATCGTCGCCAAGGGCGCCGACTGGTTCAAGGGCTTCGGCACCGAGCAGTCGCCGGGGACCAAGGTCGTCTCCGTCTCCGGCGGCGTCCGCCGCCCCGGCAACTACGAGGTCGAGCTCGGGATCCCGACCCGCGACCTGATCTACGGCCTCGCCGGCGGCCCCGATCCCGGCCACGAGATCAAGGCCTTCTACCCGGGCGGCTCCTCCTCGCCGGTCCTCACCGCCGAGGAGGGGATGGACCTTCCCTACAGCTTCGAGGCGATGGCCGCAGCGGGCTCGATGCTCGGCTCGGGCTCGATCATCGTCGCCGACGACCGCGTCTCGATCCCGCACATGGCGCTGCGGACGGCGCGCTTCTACCACCACGAGTCCTGCGGCAAGTGCACCCCCTGCCGCGAGGGCACCAACTGGACGGTGAAGATGCTGGAGCGGGTCGTGCGCGGCGAGGCGACGCCAATGGACCTCGACATCATCAGCTCGGTCCAGCAGAACATCATGGGCCACTGCCTCTGCGTGCTCGGCGACTCGATGGCGATGCCGGTCTCGGCGATGGTCAACAAGTTCCGCCCCGAGTTCGAGCGGGTGATCGCCAACGCCGGCGCCCCGCTCGGCCAGGAGGAGATCCTCCCGATCCTGCAGGGGGTCTCGTCATGAGCGAGCAGCGCCAGGTGACGATCACCGTCGACGGTCGCGAGATCGAGGCGATCGAGGGCGAGATGCTGCACGACGCCGCTCGCAAGGGCGACGTCGAGATCCCGGTCTTCTGTTACGAACCGAAACTCGGCGACCCGGTCGGCGCCTGCCGCATGTGCCTGGTCGAGATCGAGGGGATCCCGAAACTGCAGACCTCCTGCTCGACCCCGGTCCGCGAGGGCATGGTCGTCCACACCCGGACCGAGCAGGTCAAGGAGGCGCAGAGCGCGGTGGTCGAGTTCCTGCTCGTCAACCACCCGCTCGACTGCCCCGTCTGCGACAAAGGCGGCGAGTGCCCGCTGCAGGACATCACCCAGGGCTGGGGCCCCGGCCGCAGCCGCGTGATCGACGAAAAGCGCCACTTCCGCAAGCCGGTCGAACTCTCGCCGCTGGTCGCGATCGACCGCGAGCGCTGCATCCTCTGCTACCGCTGTGTGCGCTTCAGCCAGGAGGTCGCCGAGGACGCCCAACTGCAGCTGCTCGAGCGCGGCGACCGCACCTTCGTCGGCACCTTCGACGACCGCCCCTACGTCGCCCCCTTCCACGGCAACATCACCGACATCTGCCCGGTCGGGGCGCTGACCAACTACACCTACCGCTTCCGCGCCCGGCCCTGGGACATCGAGCAGGCGGGCTCGATCTGCACGCTCTGCCCGAGCCAGTGCAACGTCAGCTTCACGATCCGCGACGAGAAGGTGAAACGGGTGATCGCCCGCGACAACCACGCGGTCGACGACGGCTGGCTCTGCGACCGCGGCCGCTACGGCTTCGAGATGTTCGAGGCCGAGCAGCGCGTCGGCGAGCCGCGGCTGAAAGGCGGCGCCCCAACCAGCTGGGAGGCGGCGATCGCGAAAGCCGCCGCAGGCCTGAAGGCCGCCGGTCCAAGGGTCGCGGCGATCGTCGGCGACGCATCCAACGAGGAGGCGCTCCTGGTCCAGAAGTTGGTCCGCGAGGCGCTCGGCGCGCCGCACATCGACTCGCGGCCCTCGCGCGGGGCCGGCCGGGCAGAGCTCGTCCGCCTCGCCCAGCCCGAGCTGAGCGCCAAGGTCAGCGAGATCGACGAGGCCGGCGCGATCCTCGTCCTCGGCACCGACCCGCTGCACAGCTCGCCGATCCTCGACCTCCGGGTCCGCAAGGCGATCCGCCGCAACGGCGCCAAGCTGGTCGTCGCCACCGAGCGGCCGACGGCGCTGGACGGCGGCGCCGAGGCGATCGCCCGCTACGCGCCCGGCGAGACCCGCCACTTCATCGGCGAGCTGACGAGGGCGCTGGGCGGCGCGGAAACGGTCGCCACGCCCCTGGTCGAGACCTTGAAGGACGCCGACACTGTCGTCGTCCTCTGGGGCGAGCGGATCCTGCGCGAGGATGGCGTCGGCGACTCGCTGCTGGCGCTCGCCGAGGCGCTCGGCGTCGCCGCAACCGAGGGCGCCGGCCTGCTGGAAATCCCCGACTTCGCCAACGCCCGCGGCCTGCGTGAGGCTGGCTGCCTCCCCGACGCTGGCCCGGGCCTGGCGGAGGTCTCCGTCGCCGGCCACCCGACCGAGGAGATCCGCTCAGCCCTGGAGGCGGGCGACCTCGACGGCCTCGTCCTCTTCGGCGTCGACCCGCTGCGCGACTTCCCCGACAGCAAGGCCTGGGAGGAGGCGATCAACAGCGCCAGCTTCGTCGTCAGCTTCTCGATGTTCGAGAACGCAAGCTCCACCAAGGCAGACCTGCTGTTCCCCCTGGAGACGCACGCCGAGAAAGACGGCACCGTCACCCACCCCGACGGCCGCCTGCAGCGCGTCCGTCCCTCAGCGTCCCGCCCCGGCAACGTCCGCTCGAACATCCAGGTCCTCTCGGAGCTCTGCTCGGCCCTCGGCCTCGACACCGGGATCAACTCCCAGCCCACCGCTTTCACGGCACTGAAGACCGCGATCCCGTTCTACAGCAGCATCGAGGAGGCCGATCTCGGAGGCCAAGGGGTTCGTTGGCAGGAGACCAGCTCCGCGTCGGCAGTGCCGAGCCTCGGCGGCGATGTCGGCACCCCCTCCGAACGTATTGCGGAGGAGGAGCGCCGCTCCCCCGCGGCGCCAGCCACCAACGGCTCCTTCGACGAGGTACCGAGTGAGGAGGGGGTGCCGGCAGCGTCGCCGTCCCTCGCCCTCGGCACCTACCGCGACCTCTGGGCCGGCCCGATCACCGAGCTCAACCCGCCGCTGAAGTTCCTCCAGCCCCAGCAGCGCCTCGAGATCTCTCTTGCTGATGCGGAGCGGCTCGGACTCCAAAGTGGTGACCAGGTGAAGGTCAGTCAGAACGGGTCCGGCGTCGAGGCGCACGTGCTGATCAAGGAGCGGGTACCGGAGGGAGTCTGCTTCCTGGCCGAGGGCGTCGCAGAGGGCAACGCCAACGGGCTGCTCAACGGCGGCCCGGTGCGAGTCGAGATCTCGAAGCTGGAGAGGGTCGAGGCGTAGTGCTGCCGATCGCCGACACCCAGTTCGTCGAAGCGACCTGGATCATGGTCGTCAAGTCGATCGTCATCTTCGCCGTGATCTTCGGCATCCTGCCGATCCTCACCGTCGTCGAGCGCAAACTGATCGGCCGCTTCCAGCACCGCTACGGCCCCAACCGAGTCGGCCCCTTCGGCCTCCTGCAGCCACTTGCCGACGTCGGCAAGCTGATCTCCAAGGAGGGCTTCCGGCCGGCCAACGCGGTCCCGGCCCTGTACGTCCTCGGGCCGCTCCTGCCGGTCCTCTCCGGGGTCCTGGCGCTGGCGATCCTGCCCTGGGGCAACGTCAAGGACGGCGTCGGCTTCTACGGCATCGACGTCCCGATCGGGATCCTCTACTTCTTCGCAGTCGGCTCGATCGCCTTCTACGGCCTGCTCCTCGGCGGCTGGTCGGCGGGCTCCAAATACAGCCTGCTCGGCGCGATGCGCTCGGCCGCGCAGCTGATCTCCTACGAGGTCTCGATGGGCCTGGCCCTGCTCGGCGTGGTGATGATGGCCGGCTCGCTCTCGCTGGTCGACATCGTCGAGGCCCAGGGCCAGGTCTGGTACATCGTCCCCCAAGTCGTCGGCTTCCTGATCTTCATGCTGGCCGGGTTCGCCGAGACCAACCGCACCCCGTTCGACATGCCCGAGGCCGACGCCGAGCTGGTCCAGGGCTTCATGACCGAGTACGGCGGCATGCGCTTCGGCTCCTTTCTGTTGGTCGAATACATGGAGATCCTGGTCGTCTCCGGGATCGCCGCGGCGATGTTCCTCGGTGGCTGGATGGGTCCCGGCCCGGGCTGGCTCGACCCGATCTGGATGCTGGTGAAGATGATCGGCCTCGTCCTCGTCTTCATCTGGGTGCGGGCGACGCTGCCGCGGCTGCGCTACGACCAGCTGATGACCTTGGGCTGGAAGATTCTGTTGCCGCTGGCGACCCTCAACGTGCTGGTGACCGCGGTCCTGGTGGTGACGACGTGAGCGACTCCAACGGCACCAGCGGCAACGGCTTCGACCCCAAGACTGCCTCCTACCTCGACTCGATCGAGGTCGTCGAGGTCCAGCGCGGGCCCGAGCCGGGCGGCGTCGGCGGCGCCTACCGCGCCTTCGGCGAGACCCTGCGCGGGCTGAAGACGACGATGGCGCGGCTGATCGAGGGCCCGCTGACGATCGAGTACCCGGAGGAGAAGACGCCGGTCTACCCGCGCTTCCGCGGCCGCCACAAACTGCACAAGTTCGAGGACACCGGGCTGGAGAAATGCGTCGGCTGCTCACTCTGCGCCGCCGCCTGCCCGGCCGACTGCATCCGCGTCGTCGCCGCCGAGAACATCCCCGGCGACCGCGTCTCCGCCGGCGAGCGCTACGCCGCCGTCTACGAGATCAACCTCAGCCGCTGCATCTTCTGCGGCTACTGCGAGATCGCCTGCCCGTTCGACGCGATCACGATGGGCCACGACTACGAGATGGCCGACTACGACCGCGGCGACCTGATCTTCACCAAGGAGATGCTGCTGGCCGAGTCGATCGAGCGGACCCCGCTGAAAAGCGAGGGCGAATAGATGGAAGCCGTGATCTTCTTCCTCGCCGCGATCGGGGCGATCGGTGGCGCCATCGGCGTCGTCGCGATGCAGAACCCCTTCTACAGCGTGCTGGCGCTGGTCGCCCATCTGTTCTCACTGGCAGCGCTGTTCCTGCTCCTCACCTCGGCCTTCGTCGCCGCCGCCCAGGTCGTCGTCTACGCCGGCGCGGTGATGGTCCTCTACGTCTTCGTCGTCGCCTACGTCGGCGGCGGTGGCGAGCCGGTCGCGGACCCGATCCACGGCCAGCGCTTCCTCGGCATCCTCGTCGCCTCGATCCTCTTCGTCGAGCTCTCGGCGGCGATCCTCTCCTCGGCGCTGCTGGCGCTCGGCACCCACGGCCCGGACGTCCCCGCCGGCTTCGGCGACCCGGCCGCGATCGGCCGCCTGCTGCTGGAAAAGTTCCTGCTCCCGTTCGAGGCCTCCTCGATCCTGCTGCTGATCGCCGCCGTCGGCGCGATCGTCCTCGCCCAGCGCAAGCGCGAGTCCGAACCCCAAGAGGGAGTCAGCGGACCGGCATGAACATCGAGTGGTACATCGTCCTCAGCGCCCTGCTGTTCGCGATCGGCGCGGTCGGCATCCTCGTCCGCCGCAGCCCGATGGTGATCCTGCTCTGCCTCGAGCTGATGCTGAACGCCGGCAACCTGGCGCTGGTCGCCTTCAGCCGTGAGGTCGGCAACCAGCAGGGGCAGGTCTTCGCCCTGGTCGTGATGGTGATCGCCGCCTGCGAGGTGGTCGTCGGCCTCGGCCTGATCGTCGCCATCTTCCGCCGCAAGCTGCCGCTCAACGTCGATGACCTGAGGGAGCTGCGCGGGTGAGCGCCACCTCCTGGGCCTGGTTGGTCCTGCTCTTCCCGCTGGTCGGCTCGATCGCGATCGCGCTCGGGTTCCGGACCCTGCCGTCGAAAGCCGCCGGCCTGATCGGCACCGCCGCGATCGGCGCCGCCTTCATCTGCGGCATCGCCGCCCTCGTCTGCCTGCTCGGCGAAGACCCCGAGGCGCGCCACCACGCCTCCTCGCTCTGGGACTACGCCAGCGTCGCCGGCCTCAACATCAGGCTCGGGATCTACGTCGACCCGCTCTCGGTCTTCATGGTCCTCGTCGTCACCGGCGTCTCGACCCTGATCCACCTCTACTCCTACGGCTACATGCAGTCGGACCAGGGGTACCACCGGTTCTTCAGCTACCTCAACTTCTTCGTCTTCTCGATGCTGCTGCTGGTCCTCGCCGGCAACTTCGTCCTCCTGATCGTCGGCTGGGCCTTCGTCGGCTTCGCCTCCTACGCGCTGATCAGCTTCTGGTACCGGCGCAAGACCGCGACGAAGGCGGGGATGAAGGCGTTCGTGATCAACGTCGTCGGCGACATTGGCCTGGTGCTCGCCGCCTTCCTGATCTTCCGCGAACTTGGGACCTTCGAATACGAGGACGTCTTCGCCAAGGCGCCGCAGGTCTTCCACACCAACGAGTGGACGGTGGTCGCGATCTGCCTGCTGCTCCTGGTCGGCGCCTTCGCCAAGTCGGCGCAGCTTCCGTTCCACACCTGGCTGCCGGACGCGATGGAGGGCCCGACCCCGGTCTCCTCGCTGATCCACGCGGCGACGATGGTGACCGCCGGCGTCTACCTGATCGCCCGCACCCACACCCTCTTCGTCCTCGCCCCGACCGCCGCCGACATCGCCGCCTTCGTCGGCCTGGCGACGCTGCTGGTTGCCGGCACGATCGCGCTGGTGATGACCGATTTGAAGCGCGCGATCGCCTATTCGACGATGAGCCAGATCGGCTACATGATCATGGGCGTCTCGATCGGCGCCTACAGCGCCGGCATGTTCCACCTGATGACCCACGCCTTCTTCAAGGCGCTGCTGTTCATGGCCGCCGGCTCCTTCATCTCGGCGATGGCGAACAAGCAGAACATCGACGAAATGAGCGGCTTCGGCAAGGCGATGCGGTTCACCTCGATCACCTTCGTCTGCGGCGCCCTCGCCCTCGCCGCCTTCCCCGGCACCTCGGGCTTCTTCTCCAAGGACGAGATCCTCGCCTACGCCCACGCCCGTGGCGGCATGTACGACATCTTCCAGATCCTCGGCTACTTCGGGGCGCTGCTGACCGCGATCTACACCTTCCGGCTCGTCTTCCGGGTCCTGCCCGGCAAGCCCTGCAAGGAGGCGCAGGAGCTGATCGACACCGGCCACCTCGCCCACGAGACGCCGCGCAACCCGGCGAGCGGCGAAGAGGAGGACACCGACGTCGGCTTCCCTGGCGCCGAACACCACATCGCCGAGCAGTCGCCGGGGATGAAGATCGCGATGGGCGTGCTCGCCTTCCTGGCCCTGTTCGCCGGCCTCGTTCAGGTCCCCGGCCTCGACGAGACGATCACCCACTTCCTCGACCCGGTCTTCGCCGACTCGCCGCTGGCCGAGATCGTGCCCTCGGTCGGTGCCTCCTGGGCCGGCCTCGCGATCGGCGCCGCGATCTCGGTGGTCGGGATCGGGATCGCCTACTGGCTCTACATCCTGCGGCCGGAGATGCCGGCGGCGCTGATCCGCCGCTTCGGCTGGCTCCACACGTTCCTGGTCAACAAGTGGTACTTCGATGAGCTGATCGACGTCCTCGTCGTCCGCCCGGCGCTGGCGATCGGCCGCTTCGCCAACCGCTTCTTCGAGCGCTTCGTGGTGGATGGACTCGTGACCGGCACCGAGGAGACGGTGCGCGGCGCCAGCAGCGTCGCCCACCGCCTGCAGAACGGCTTCGTCCGTAGCTACGCCCTGATCCTGATCGCCGGCTTCGCCGGCTTGGCCCTCTACTTCCTCATCGTCCAGTCATGATCAACGTCCTCCTCTGGGCCCCGCTCGCTTTCGGCATCGTCGGCCTCTTCCTGCGCGGGAAGGCGGTCGGCTGGTGGGCGACGCTCGGCACCGTCGTCACCCTCGGCGTCGCGATCGGGATGGTCCTCGGCTTCGACTCCGGCAGCTCCGGCCTGCAGTACACGGTGGACACGCCTTGGATCTCCGGGCTCGGCGTCGACTACAGCCTCGGCATCGACGGCCTCAACCTCTTCCTGATCCTGCTGACGGCGCTGCTCTGGGTCGGCGGCACCGCCTTCGCCGCCTTCCGCGAGCAGGAGCGCCCGCAGCTCTTCTTCTTCCTGATGCTGCTCGCCGAGACGGCGACGCTGGGCTCGTTCCTGGCTCAGGACCTGCTGCTCTTCGTCCTCTTCTTCGACTTCATGCTGGTCCCGTTCTACTTCCTCTTCGGCAGCTGGGGGACCGACCGCAAGGACGGGCCGACGGCCTCGGCGGCGACGCTGAAGATGATGATCTACACCCTGATTGGGTCGCTGCTGATGCTGGTCGCGGCGATCGCGACGGCGATCATCTCCGCCGACGGCGGCCACCTCACCTTCTCGATCGCCGACCTCCAACGCCAAGGGCTCCCCCTCGACAGCCAGCGCTGGATCTTCTGGTTCTTCGCCGCCGCCTTCCTGGTCAAGATGCCGGCCTTCCTCCTCCACGGCTGGATGCCCGACGCCTACCGGGCGGCGCCGCTGCCGGTCCTCGCCGTCTTCTCCGGCGTCCTCGCCAAGGTCGGCGCCTACGGCTTCCTGCGAATCGTGCTGCCGCTGTTCCCGGAAGCGACGGTCGAATTCCAGGAGGTCGTCCTCGTCATCGCCCTCGCCTCGATCCTCTACGGCTCGGTGATGGCCTTCACCCAGACCAACGTGCGGCTGATCGGCGGCTACTCATCCGTCGCACAGCTCGGCTTCATCACCGCCGGCATCTTCGCCCTGCGCGCCGACGGCGCCGACGGCGCCGTCCTGCAGATGGTCAACCACGGCCTCGTCGTCGCCCCGCTCTTCATCATCGTCGCGATCCTGGTCGAGCGCACCGGGACCGAGGACATCCGCGAGATGGGCGGGATGGCGCTGCGGGCGCCGGTGCTGGCGGCGCTGTTCCTGATCGTCGCCCTGGCGACCCTGGCAATGCCGGGGTCGGCCAACTTCATCGGCGAGTTCTACATCCTCAACGGCCTCTTCCAGTCGAAGATCGTCTTCGCGTTGATCGCGATCAGCGGCGTCGCGATGTCGGCTTACTACGCGCTCCGCCTCTACCAGGCGACGATGCACAACCGTCTCCCATCACGACAGAATCAGGGCCTGCTCTCGCGTGAGATCAGCCTCCGCGACGGCGTCGTTCTGGCGCCGCTGGTGCTCTGCATCGTCGCCCTGGCGCTGTACCCGCAGCTGATCCTGCACCGCACCGCCCCGACCGTGCAGCAGACGGTGGCCAGCGTCACCGGCGGCAAGGCTCCTGAAGCCCAGCTGGCGAAAGAGTCCTCCAAGTCCGAACTAGCGCAGAAATGAACTTCCACGAGCCCCACATCGATTACGCCGGCATCGCGCCGATCATCGCCCTCACGGTCGGCCTCGTCGTCGTCCTCATGACTTCCGTCTTCCGGCCGCTGCGGCGCACCGCGCCGGCGCTGACGCTCGCCACTCTGGCCGCCACCGCCGGCCTCCTGATCTGGCACTGGAACGACCCGCTGACGCTGATCACCGGCGCCCTGCAACTCGACAACCTGGCGATCGCGATGTCGCTGATCGCGATCCTGACGGCGGCCTTCTGCGTCTTCCTCTCGATCGGCGAGCCGGCCACCAGGGAAGCCGGATCCGGCGAGTACCACGCGCTGGCGCTCGGCTCGGTCCTGGGCATGGTCCTGCTGGCCCAGGCCTCGAACCTGGTCACCTTCTTCGTCGCGATCGAGACCCTCTCGATCCCCCTCTACATCCTCTGCGCCACCAACCTGCGCCGTGAGGGCTCGCTCGAGTCCGGCCTCAAGTACCTGATCGTCGGCTCGCTCGGCTCGGCGACGCTGCTCTACGGGATGGCCTTCCTCTACGGCGGCACCGGCTCGACCGACTTCGCCGGGATCGCCGGCGGCATCGTCCACAAAGGGATGCTCGGCGACCCGCTGATCCTGATCGGGATCGCGATGGCCGCCGTCGGGCTCGCCTTCAAGACCTCGATCGCCCCCTTTCACCAGTGGACGCCCGACGTCGACCAGGGCGCGCCGACCCCGATCACCGCCTTCATGGCGGTCGCGACCAAGGCCGCCGCCTTCGCCGTCTTCCTCCGCTTCTTCGACGTCGCCCTCGGCCCCCAGGTCGACGACTGGGCGCCGGCGCTGGCGGCGCTGGCGGCGATCTCGATCGTCGTCGGCAACGTCGGCGCCCTCGGTCAGAGGTCGATGAAGCGGCTGCTCGGCTACTCCGGCGTCGCCCAGGCCGGCTACATGCTGGGCGGGATCGTCGTCGCCTCGGAGTCCGGCACCAGCTCGCTGATCTTCTACCTCGCCGCCTACGCCTTCATGAACCTCGCCGCCTTCGCCGTCGTCGTCGCCCGCGAGCGGGAAACGATCTTCGGCGACGACATCCGCGCGGTCGAGGGACTGGGCGCCTCGCGGCCGCTGCTCGCCTGGCCGCTGACGATCTCGATGCTGGGCCTGGCCGGGCTGCCGGCGACGGCGGGCTTCATCGGCAAGCTCTACCTGATCGAGGCCCTGGTCGAAGGCGACTACACCTGGCTCGCGGTCTTCATCGCGGTCGGGACGATGATCTCGCTCGGCTACTACCTGAAGGTGGTGGCGGCGATGTGGATGCGGACCGACAGCGAAGCGGTGCCGGGCGGCTCACCGGCGATCGCCGGTGCCTCCCCCGAGGCCGACCCGATCGACCCCGGCGCCAGCCGCCGCATCTACCTGGTCGGGCCCGCCCTGCTGGCCGCCGCGGCGACGGTCTTCTTCGGGATCATCCCGCAGCCGCTCGTCGACTTCGCCAGCCACGCCGGCGCCTCGCTGTTCGGCTAGCCAACTAGCGGTATCTTCGCCCGATGGGTTCGGGGCCAAGACTCGCGGCGCTTGCCGCGAGGACGATGTGCGAGGCGTTCCAGCTGACCGCCGCCGAGCGTCCCGAGGCGCCGGCGCTGCGCCTCAAAGACAGCGAGTTCGAGGCGAGCTTCGGCGAGTTCGCGGAGACGGTGCGCCGCCGCGCCGCCGGCTTCGCCGCGCTCGGGGTCGGCCACGGCGACACGGTCGGCTTCATGCTCGTCAACCGGCCCGCCTTCCACCTCTGCGACGGCGCCGCGATGCACCTCGGCGCCACCTGCTTCTCGATCTACAACACCTCCTCGCCGGAGCAGGTCGAGTACCTGGTCGAGGACGCCGCCAACCGCGTCCTCGTCACCGAACAGGCCTTCCTCGACCGGGTGCTGGCCGCGCGCGAGCGGGTGCCGACGCTCGAGCACGTGGTCGTCGTCGACGGCGAGGCGCCGCCGGGCACGATCTCGCTCGAGGAGCTGGAGGCGCTGGGCGACCCCGAGTTCGACTTCGAGGCGGCGTGGCGCGCGGTCGAGCCCGCGGACGTGCTCTGCCTGATCTACACCTCGGGCACCACCGGGCCGCCGAAGGGTGTGCAGCTGACCCACGCCAACATGCTCGCCGAGTGGAACGCCTGCGACCAGATCTTCGCGATCGAGCCGGGCGGCCGCACGATCTCCTTCCTGCCCTCCGCCCACGTCGCCGACCGCTGGGGCCAGCTCTACGCGCAGATGATCTTCGGGACCACCGTCCACTGCTGCCCGGACCCGCGCGAGATGGTGGCCTACTCGATCGAGGTGCGGCCGACTTTTTGGGGCGGGGTGCCGAGGATCTGGGAAAAACTGAAGGTCGCACTGGAGGGGGCGATGGCGGCCGAGCCCGATCCGCAGCGGCGGCGGGCGACCGAGGCCGCGATGGAGGTCGGGCGGCGCCGGGTCGCCGCCTACATGGCCGGCGAGGTGCCGGCCGCGCTGCAGGCCGAATGGGAGCGGGCCGACGCCGAGGTCTTCGCCGGAGTGCGGGCGCTGCTCGGGCTCGACGAGGTGAGGACCTTCGCGGTCGGCGCGGCACCGACCCCGCCCGGGGTGATCGAGTTCTTCCTCGCGCTGGGGATCGAGATCTGCGAGCTGTGGGGGATGTCGGAGACCTCCTCGGCGGCGACGATCAACCCACCCGGCCGGGTCCGGGTGGGGACGGTGGGGCCGCCGCTGCCAGGGGTCGAGCTGAAACTGGCCGAGGACGGCGAGCTGCTGATCCGCAGCGCGATCGTGATGAAGGGCTACCGCAACATGCCCGAGCGCACCGCCGAGGTGCTGAGCGAGGACGGCTGGCTGGCGACCGGTGACATCGGCGCGATCGACGCCGACGGCTACCTGACGATCGTCGATCGCAAGAAGGAGCTGATCATCAACGCAGCCGGCAAGAACATGTCGCCGGCCTCGATCGAGGCGAAGCTGAAGGCGGCCTCGCCGCTGGTCGCCCACGCGGTCGCGATCGGTGACCGCCGCCCCTACAACGTGGCCCTGATCGTCCTCGACCCCGAGCTGCTGGCGGCACGGGGCGCCGGCGCCGAGGACGCCGAGATCGTCGCCGAGCTGGATGCCGCGGTGGCGGCCGCCAACGAGCGGCTCTCGCGGGTCGAGCAGGTCAAGCGCTTCCACGTCCTCGACCGCGAATGGCTGCCCGGCAGCGAAGAGCTGACGCCGACCCTGAAGCTGCGCCGCAGCCCGATCGAACGCCGCTACGAGGCCGAGATCGAAGCGCTTTACAAGGAGTGAGCCGCCCCGCCGAGCGCCGGCGGCGCCGAACCGATAGTCATCCCGGCAATGGGCGTCCTGCTGACCGCTGCCGCGATCGTGATCGCCACCGCGGTCGGCGTCTGGTCGGAGCGGCGCTGGCCGGAAGGGGCGGCGCATGCGGCACGCCAAGCGCTGCTGGCGATCCTCTACGTGCTGCTGCCGCCGGTGATCTTCTTCAACCTCGCCGCGGCGGACATCGACCTCGACCACGGCGTCGGCCTCGGCCTCGGAATCGTCACCGTCTCCTTGACCTCGCTGCTGGTCTGGTTCATCTCCAGCCGTCTGTTCAAGCTGCCGCGCCACCAGGTCGGGGCGATGGTCTGCACCGTGCTGGTCGCCAACACCGGCTACCTCGGTTACCCGCTCTCGGTCGCGTTGCTGGGCCGGGACCAGCTCTCGACCGCGGTCCTCTACGACGTCCTCGTCAGCGGTCCCTGCCTGCTGCTCGGCGCCTTCGCGGTCGGAGCCGCGTTCGGGACCAAGGCGGGGGAAAGCCCGCGCCAGCGGATACACGCCTTCTTCACCCGCAACCCACCGCTCTACGCGGCGATCGCGGGGCTGCTCGCACCGAGCTCGCTGGCCCCGGAGTTCCTGGTCGACCTCTCGCAAGCGCTGGTGATCGCGATCCTGCCGGTCGGCTTCTTCGCCGTCGGCGCCACCCTGGCCGAGGGCGCCGAACACGGCGAGCTGCCGATCCCGCCGCCCGTCAACCGCCAGGTCGTAGTCAGCGTGGTCGCAAAGCTGGCGGTCATGCCGGCGCTGCTGATGCTGCTGGCTGCACCGCTGATCGACCTGCCCGCCACCTACCGCCTGCTGGCGGCGATGCCGACCGGCCTCAACGCGATGGTCGTCTCCCACGCCTACGGCCTCGACAACCAGATCGTCGCCGAGGCCGTCACCTGGTCGACCGCGATCGTCGTCGCCGCCGCACTCGTCTCGCTGCTGTTCTAGCCAAGAGCGCGCGGCAGCGCATCAGAGCTGCGTGACGAAAAGCCCCATCACCGATGCGAGCATCGTCAGCAATGCCGCCGCCATCGTCCAGCCGATCTGAATCAGGACCCGCTGCTGAGCGTCGAATCTTCCGCTCAGCGCCTTGATGTCGCCGTCGACGCGAGCGAAGCCGGCATCCATCCGCCGGATGACTTCTTCGAACCGCTTGTCGACGCGATCGAACTGTTTGTCGACAGCGTCGAACCGCTTGTCGACGCTAACGCGAAACTCGTCGAGTCGCTCGTCGGTCCAGCTGTCTCGCTTCGGATCCATCCCGACCAAAGCTAGCGGACAAAACATTACGTGTGGGTGCCATCCCTGTAACGTTTGGCCGACGATGCTCCACCACGTCGGGATCGAGGTCGCGCCCGCGGATATCGAGCGCGCGGTCGAGCTCTTCGAGCTGCTTGGGTTCGAGCAGGTAGAGCCACCGTCGACCCTCGCCCGCTACACCTGGCTCGAACGCGCGGGCACCCAGATTCACCTGATGCCGAACGAGAGCCCGGTCGCGGCGCCCGAAGGGCACCTCGCCGTCGTCGCCCCCGAGTTCGAGGCGACGGTGGAGAGGCTGCGTGAGGCCGGTTTCGAGGTCGAGCCCAAACGGGCGCACTGGGGCGCTGCACGGGCACTTGCACACGCTCCGAATGGCCACCGCGTCGAGCTGATGGCCGCCCCGCCTGCCTGAAGAATCGCGCCAATCGGTACCAGGCTTCTGACCAGGTTGGAGATCCCTCACCACTGGAAAAGTTCAGCTTGATGGGAGCTGCAAAGGACCGTAGTTTCCGCTGGCAACCGCGCGGCGCGCTCGGGGCTAGTTGGTCCTTCCCCCGGAGCGCGTCGTGCGGTGCATCTCGTTTCGCCAATCCCTCCTAAGCGGCGCGCCCTTCGCGCTTGGCGGCGAAGAGGTCGAGATCGGCGCAGCCGAGCAGTTCCTCGCCGCTGATCCCATCGCCTGGGAAGATCGCGATCCCCGCCGCCGCCGAGACCGGGCGCGAGTCGTCGCTGCCGAAGCCGCGACGTCGGACCCGGGCGCAGAGCCGGGCGACGACTTCGGCGGCTTGGTCAGCACCGGCCTCGGGGACGATCACCGCAAACTCGTCACCACCCTGGCGGAAAACGGAGTCTTCGCGCCGCACCTCCTCCTGCAGGGCGCGCCCGGTCTCAGCCAGCAGGCGGTCGCCCGCGAGATGGCCATGCTCCTCGTTGATCTGCTTGAAGCCGTCGAGGTCGAGGAGGACGAGGGCGAACTGACGCTCGTGGCGCGCATGACGGGCGATTTCCTCCGCCAGCCGCTCGTGCAGCGCCCGGTAGTTGCCGACGCCGGTCAGCTCGTCGCGGCGGGCAAGCACCCAGAGCGCCTCGTTGCTGGCCGCGAGCCGGCGCGAGATGACGACGATGCCGACGGCGAGCAAGGCCAGGCAACCGATCTCGACCAGGGCCAGGATCCAGGCCTGGGTCTCGGAGAAGGTCCCGATCAGCAGCGGCAGCAGCAGGCCGGCGGCGATCGCGATCAGGCCGGCGACCAGAACCCGAGCGCCAAGCGGCGTCCGCTTCGGCGGCAGGGCAGGTGGATCTGGTCTCTCGTTGGCCATACTGGATTTTAAGTAGAAGACTGCCCGATACCCGCAGGGTATGTGGGCTAGACCTGCTCGTCTCCTGTCATTACTACGATGCCCCGGTGCTCTACCCGGAAGAACAGTTCAGCGCCGAGGAGCGAGCGGTCCTCGCTCCCCACTTCACCAACCTCGACCGTCCGGTGTTCGCCCTGGTGAACCTGCCGGAGACCGTCAAGGGAGCGCTTTTTGCCCGCTATTCGCGCTATTCCGGGACCGTTCGCCGGCTTTTTCTCGAAGAGTTCGCGAGTGACGCACCGGCCGCCGGCCGTCCCTTCGACGCCGAGGAGGGGGCGCGCGCCGCGCAGCTGTACGAGCGGGTCTTCGTCGGTTACGGTGACGACTCGATCGCCCAGGTCGGCGGCGCCCACATCGCCTGCGAGTGGGTCTCCAACATCGTCACCAAGCTGCTGCAGCGCGGTCGCCTCGCCGCTTACCTGGAGCAGTCGACCCGCTACATCCCCTACGACAAGCCGCTGCCCGGAGGCGGCTACCGCTTCTACCGCGACGACGAGCTCGGCCCCGAGTTCAGCCGCGCGATGGACGAGATCTTCCGCATCTACTCCGCCTCGCTGGCCGAGGTCGAGGAGTGGGCGGCGACCCGCTGGCCGTGCGGCGAGGGCGAACCCGAGGGTCCCTGGCTGCGCTCGATCCGGGCCAAGGCGCTCGACCTGCTGCGCGGGCTGCTGCCGGCGGCGACGCTCAGCCATGTCGGCATCTACGCCTCCGGCCAGGCTTACGAGCAGCTGATCCTGCGGCTGCTGGCCTCGCCACTGCCGGAGGCCCGCGCCTTCGGCGGGATGATCCTCGGCGAGCTGCAGCAGGTGATGCCGAGCTTCGTCTCCCGGGTCGAGCGGCCCGAGCGCGGCGGCGAGTGGATCTCCTACCTCGAGCAGCGCCGCGAGCGGACCGAGGACTGGGTCGCCAGGCTCGGGCTCGACCGCCGCGAAGAGGGCGACGGGGCGCCGACGGTCGAGCTCCTGCACGTCGACGGCGGCGAAGAGGACCTGCTCGCCTCCTGCCTGTTCGAGGCCGCCAACGCGCCGGAGACCGAGATCCTCGCCCGCATCGACGTCCTCGACCGCGAGGAGCGCGGCGAGCTGCTGGCGGCGCTGGCCGGCGATCGCGGCAACCGCCGCCACCGCCCGGGTCGCGGCTTCGAGGCACTGCGCTACCGCTTCGAGGTCGTCTCCGACTACGGCGCCTTCCGCGACCTGCAGCGCCACCGGATGCTGACCTGCCAATGGCAGCGCCTGGGGCCGGACCTCGGCGCCGGCGTCCCCGACGAGGTCCGCGAAGCGGGCGTCGGCGGCGAGTTCGAACGAGCCCTGGAGATCTCGCGGGCGGAGTACGAGCGGCTGGCCGACGCCGGCCTCGCCGAGTTCGCCCCCTACGCGCTCAGCCTCGCCTACCGGATCCGCTACACGCTCGACCTCAACGCCCGCGAGGCGATGCACCTGATCGAGCTGCGCTCCGGCCGCGAGGGCCACCCGACCTACCGCGCCGTTGCCCAGGCGATGCACGAGCGAATCGCCGCCATCCACCCCGGGGTCGCAGCGGCGATGACCCATGTCGACACGACGACCGAGCCGCGCTTGGAGCGGATCATGAGTGAGATCCGGACGCACCGCAAGCGCGTGCGGGCCACCGAGCAAACCGAGGCCCCTCCGGGGCTCAACCCGCTCGGCTGACCGGCCCAAGCCACAACGTGGCAGTCATTTCCCTCGCTATGCGGGTGAAATGACAACCACGCCCAAGGGACTCATTCCGAGCTATCCGCGGCGCTTGCGCTTTTTCGGCGGGCTGCCGCCGGACGGGCCGCCGTTGCCGTTGCTCGGCGGCGGCTCCGCATCCTCTTCGACCGCATCGACGTCGATCGCGTCGGGGTCCGAGGGTTCCATCTGGGCGGCCATTTTCTCGCCTGGGCTGGGCCAGGGAATGGCTTCGCCGGCAGCCCAGGCCGGTGGTCGGCCGCCGGGGAGTTTGCCGATCAACAGGACAGCGAAGTAGAGGAAGAAGATCAGCG
>DATKIA010000127.1:0-62202 GCA_035509895.1 Solirubrobacterales bacterium | reverse complement strand
TGTAGCGGACCGGCCGC
Organism: Solirubrobacterales bacterium; assembly: GCA_035509895.1. GTDB lineage: Bacteria > Actinomycetota > Thermoleophilia > Solirubrobacterales > 70-9 > VAYN01. The sequence goes on along the minus strand of DATKIA010000127.1, from coordinate 62,185 downwards.
AGCGAGAGGACGGTGGCCGGGGAGACTTTGACCTGCGCGTAGACGGAGGAGCCGGCGAGGATCAGCGCCGCGGTGCCGAGGGTCGGGATCAGCGCCGCGGTGCCGGGGAAGGGCGTCGTTTCGTCGAAGGCGATTGCCGCGTAGACGATCGCGGCGACGCCGGCCCAGCCGATCCCGGCCGCCGCCGCGCGCGGAAGCCTGACCGCGCCGAGCAGGGCGAGGCCGCCACCGAGCGCCAGCTCCCAGGCGCGGCCGAAGGTCGAGAAGTAGGCCGAGGCCGGCGTGCTGTCGGTTTGCTGGATGCCGATGATCAGCGAGCCGACGAAGACGACGATCAGCGTCGTCCAGAGGACCGGCCGCAGGGAGCGCCCGCTGCGGCGGAAGAAGAAGGTGACCGCCAGCAGCAGGGTCGGCCAGACGACGTAGAACTGCTCCTCGATCGCCAGCGACCAGAGGTGCAGCACGGGGCTCGGTTCGAGGCCCTGAGCGAAGTAGTCGACCGACTGCTGGGCGAAGTGCCAGTTGGCGAAGTAGAGGGCGGAGCTGATCACGTCCCCTGAGGTTTCGGTCGCCCGCAGCGGCGAGAACAGGAGGAGCGCGAGGATGGTGACGGCGCCAAGCAGGATCGCCGAGAGCGGCAGCAACCGCTTCGCCCGCCGCGCGTAGAAGCGGCGCAGAGAGATCGTCCCGTGGCGGTCGAGCTCGCCCAGCAGGAGGCGAGTGATCAGAAAGCCGGAGATGACGAAGAAGACGTCGACGCCGACGTAACCGCCGGCGAAGAGCGTGATCCCGGCGTGACAGAGCAGGACGGCGATGATCGCGACGGCGCGCAATCCCTCGATGTCGGGCCGGAAGCCTCCGGCGGCGGATTTAATACTTGACTGCATCAGTCAACTTTTATGGTACGCGGTGCCGCACCCTTTCTTCTTCCCGTTGCGCCTTTTCTTCTCTCCGCTGCTGCCGTTCTTCGCGGATTTCCTGGCGGACGAAGACGCGCGCATGCGCCCTCCAGACCCCGTGCAGCCAGTGCATCGCATCGCTGATCAGGTAGGGACGGAGCCGCTCGGTCGTGTGACCGCCCGGCACCAGCCAGAGATGGACGCGGGGGTACTTGGCGGCAAAGGCTTCGTTCATGGCGGGAGGAACTACCCGATCGCCGCGACCCTGATACACGAGCAGCGGTTTCTCCTCGCGGCGCCGGTCGGGCGAAAGGCGATAGCGGGCCAGCGGGCCAAGGCCGATTTGTTCGAAGTATTCGGGGCCGTACGCGGTCAGTGGCCATTCCCACCCGACCAGGTCGGTGACCGGTGCCTTCGCGACCGCAGCGGCGACCAGGCCGTCCCCGGCAAGCAGTGCCGCCAGGGTGCCGCCGGCCGAGGAGCCGTAGGCATAGACGCGCTCGACGCCGTACTTCAGCCGCAACCGCCGCGCTTCGGCCCGCGCGCTCAGCACTGCCGCCGGCAGGTTGCCGAGCGGGTAGGTCACATAGTGGGGTTCGAAACCGGCGGCGATCGCTCGTTCCGCGGTCGAGGGCTCGAAGTAGGGGTCTTCGAAGAGGAAGGAACCGCCGTGGAAGAGCAGCAGCTGGGGCGGCGGGCCGACGGGTTCCCTTTCACTTTCTTTGCCGTTCCCGGGGGCGGTGCCCCCCTCGACGGCGAGCGCGGCCGCAGGGGCGATCAGCGCGAGCAGCGCCAGCGCCAGGACCGGGATGGCGAGATTACGACGGATAGGCCTTAAACCCGGCTCAGCTCGATTTGGACCTGACGGCCGTCGATCTCGGTCGCGGTGTCCGCCGCCAGCGCGGCCACGAGCAGCAGGTCGTAGTTGGTGGTCACGGCCAGCACCTCACCCGAGATGTAGGCCTCGTGCTCGCGCGCGGCCTCGATCAGCTCCTCCTCGCCGAGGAGGCGCAGCTCGATCCGGTCGGTGATCTCGAGGCCGGCGTCTTTGCGGGCGTTCTGGACGGCGTGGACGAGCTCGCGGGCAAGGCCCTCGCGGCGCAGCTCGTCGTCGAGCTCGAGCGCCAGCGCCACCGCGTGGCCAGCCTCGGCCTCGACCTCGTAGCCCTCGAGCGGCTGCAGGGCGAGGGTGACGTCGTCGGGGCCGAGCGTGTGGTCGCTGCCGTCGATCGCGATCCCAACCTCGCCGCCCGCAGCGAGGGTGGCGGCGACGCCAGCGGCGTCGAGTGCCTCGATCGCGGCCGCCACCTGCGGCATCTTCTTGCCGAAGCGCGGTCCGAGGCTGCGGTAGTTCGGCTTCACCGTGTAGCTCGCCAGCTCGGCCTCGTCGCTGACGAAGTCGAGCTCCTTGACGTTGAGCTCGGCGGTGACGAGATCGGCACGAGCTTCGATCGCGGCCCGCTCGGCGTCGTTGGCGACGATCACGGCGCGGCGCAGGGGCTGACGCATTTTCGCCTTGGCCTGGGCGCGGGCGGCGCGGCCGAGCTCGACGGTCAGGCGCACCGCCTCCATCCCCGCCTCGAGCTCGGGATCAGCGAGCGCCGCGTCGGCGACCGGGAAGTCCCGCAGGTGGACCGAGTCCGGCAGCTCGCCGGGCTCGCCGGCGGTGCCGCCGGCAAGGTTGCGATGGATCTCGTCGGCGAGAAAAGGCGTGAACGGCGCCAGCATCGCGACCGTCTCCAGCAGGCAGTGGCGCAGGGTCGCGAAGGCGGCGCGGTCGCCCTCCCAGAAGCGGCGGCGTGAGAGCCGCACGTACCAGTTGGAGAGCTCCTCGACGAACTCGGCGATCGTGCGGCCGGCGGTGGTGCAGTCGAAGTCGTCCATCCGCTCGCGCACGGTCGCGACCGTCGCCTGCAGCCGCGAGAGCATCCAGCGGTCGAGGTCGGTGGCGGGCTCCGGCGCCCCACGGAAGTCCTCGGGCCCGAGCTTCTCCGCATTCGCGTACAGGACCCAGAACGAGTAGGTGTTCCAGAGCTGGAGGACGAACTGGCGCACCGCCTCGCCGACCGTCTCGACCGAGAAGCGGTAGCCGGCCCAGGGCTGCTGGGTCGCCAGGTAGTACCAGCGGAAGGCGTCGGCGCCGTGGCTGGCGAGCACCTCCCAGGGGTCGACGACGTTGCCGCGGCTCTTCGACATCTTCTGGCCCTCGGGGTCGAGGATCAGGCCGAGGCAGACGCAGTTGCGGAAGCTCGAGGTGTCGAACAGGAGCGTCGACTCGGCCAGCAGCGTGTAGAACCAGCCGCGGGTCTGGTCCTGGGCCTCGCAGATGTAGTCGGCCGGAAAGCGCTCCTTGAACTCCGCCTCGTTCTCGAACGGGTAGTGGAACTGGGCGAAGGGCATCGCGCCGCTGTCGTACCAGGTGTCGATCACCGACTCGACCCGCTGCATCTGCCCACCGCACTTCTCGCACTTGATCTTCACTTCGTCGATGTAGGGACGATGGAGGTCGTCGGGGGCCTCGGACCCGGAGCGCTCGCGCAGCTCCTCGACCGAGCCGATGCAGGAGAGCTCGCCGCAGTCGCGCTCGGTGCAACGCCAGATCGGCAGCGGCGTCCCCCAGTAGCGGTTGCGCGAGAGCGCCCAATCGACGTTGTTCTCGAGCCATTTGCCAAAGCGGCCGTGCTTGACGTGCTCCGGGTGCCAGCCGATCTCCTCGTTGTTGGCGAGCAGCTCGTCGCGGGCCTGCGAGGTGGCGACGTACCAGCTCGTGGTCGCGTAGTAGAGGAGCGGCGTGCCGCAGCGCCAGCAGTGCGGGTAGGCGTGCTCGTAGATCTGCTCGCGGAAGAGCAGGCCGCGCTCGTCGAGGAACTCGATCAATTCGCGGGTCACGGCGGAGTCCTTGACGAACTTCCCCGCGAAGCCGAGGACCCGCGAGTCGAAGGTGCCGTCGGGGAGCACCGGGTTGTAGAGCGTGCCGGCGATGGTCGGGTCGAAGAGCCCGTTGGCGGCGGCCGCGGTGTAGTCGTCTTCACCGAAGGCGGGCGCGATGTGGACGAGGCCGGTGCCGTCCTCGGTGGTGAGGAAATCGCCGGCGATCACCGGGAAGCCGCCGCGGTGGCGGTCGCTGAGGTCAAAGACGGGGCCCTCGTAGGCGCTGTCCACGAGCTCTGAGCCCGGCAGCCGCTCGACGATCTCCACCCCCTCACCGAGCACCCGCTCGACCAGGGCCTCAGCGAGGATCAGGATCTCGTCGTCGACCTTGGCCTTGGCGTAGGTGACGTCGGGCGCGACGGCGACGGCGACGTTGCCCGGCAGGGTCCACGGGGTCGTCGTCCAGACCAGCAGCGATTCGCGCTCGGCGCCGAGCAGCGGGAAGCGAACGTATATGGACGGGTCCTTGACGTCCTGGTAGCCGAGGGCGACCTCGTGCGAAGAGAGCGGCGTGCCGTCGCGGGGGCAGTAGGGCACGACCTTGTGCCCCTCGTAGAGGAGCTCTTTGTCCCAGAGCGTGCGCAGCGACCACCAGACCGACTCGATGTAGTCGTTCTCGAGCGTCACGTAGGGGTCGTCGAGGTCGATCCAGAACCCGATCCGCTCGGTCAGCTTGTCCCACTCCTCGACGTACTCGAAGACCGACTCGCGGCAACGCTGGTTGAACTCGGCGATCCCGAGCTGCTCGATCTCCTGCTTGGAGGAGATCCCGAGCTGCTTTTCGACCTCGAGCTCGACCGGCAGGCCGTGGCAGTCCCAGCCCGCCTTGCGCGGCACCCGGTAGCCGCACATCGTGCGGTAGCGCGGGTAGACGTCCTTGAAGACGCGGGCGAGGACGTGGTGGGAGCCGGGTCGGCCGTTGGCGGTCGGCGGGCCCTCGTAGAAGCTCCAGACCGGCGCCCCCTCGCGGTTGGCGAGCGAGCGCTCGAAGACGTCGTCCTCGCGCCAGCGGGTGAGGACGCGCTCCTCCAGCTCGGGGAACGACTGCTTCGGGTCTACTGGTTCGAATCCGGACACGAACCCCGGATTCTAGGAACGCAGGGCCGGCGACCGCCGGCCCTCACCAGACCAGCACGAAGTCGTTCGGGTCCTGCGGGTTCGAGTAGGCGGGCAGGACCAGCCCCGGCTGCATCCGATTGGCGGTGAAGACGGGCATCACTTCGCGGCGCTTGACCTCGCTGCGGCCGACGCCGGGGATGTCGAGCGCGAGCTTCAGCTTCATCAGCGGCATCTCGTTGACGGTCGTGTTGCTGCCGGCGTCGAGGACGGTGGCGGTGCCGTGGATCCCGTTCTTGAAGACCCAGTCCTGGTGGTCGGCCTTCTGGTCCTCGCGGCGGGCAAACAGGATCAGGCCGACGACGACCAGAACCCAGATCCCGCCGAGCAGGATGAAGGTGAAGCGGCCCTCGGCCGGCAACGGGATCACGACGCCGGCGATCACGAAGGCGAGGCCGCCGAGGCCGAAGAAGAGGAACAGGGCGATGCCGGTCTTGTTCAGCTGCATCGCTACTCCTCACACTCCCTGCGGACGCGGGCGGCGACGTGCGCGGTCGCCTCGCAGAGCGCCGCCAGGGCGGCGGCGTCCGGGTTGTCCTGCTCGACGCTGCCAAGCAGGGCGCCGTAGGCGAGCTCGAAGGAGAAGTCGGCCGGTGGCTCGCTCGCCAGCCAATCGACGAGCGCGGGTGAGAAGAGCTGGCGCAGCCAGACCGGATCCTGGAAGGGGCTGATGCTGACCGTGTAGCGCTCGTTCAGCTTCGTGCTCTCGGTCCAGAGCTTCGAGTAGCGCGCCTCGAAGCCGTAGAACTCGTCGTCGCGGGTGTGGCGGCCCTTGCGGACACAGAACAGGCGCGGGAGGAAGGCGGTCGAGGCCGGGACCTCGGTCAGGGCGACGCTGAAGCGGAAGGTCTTGTTGCGGGTGTAGGCGAGGTGGCCGACGATGCCCTCGACGCCCTCGCCGAGGGTGCCCCGGGCCGCCGGGCCGAGCTGGCCGGCGCCGGACTCGACCAGCAGCGGGGTCAGCGGACCGGCGGCGAAGCTGGGGATCACTTCCAGCCCGTGGTCCGCGGCGAAGGACGAGTAGGCCGCGTCGAGATCAGACACCGCCGGCAGCCTAGCCGCGGCCGGGGCGGCGCGCCGGGGATCGGGTCGACTGGCTGGCCGGCCAGCGGATACGCTGGCGCGATGACCGACTTCTCACTCAACGGAAAAGTGGCGCTGGTGACCGGCGCCGCCCGCGGCATCGGCTACGAGACCGCGCGGCAGATGCACATGCGCGGCGCCTCGGTGGCGGTGCTCGACCTCAGCGCCGAGGAGGCGAACGAGGCCGCGGAGCGAATCGGCCCGCGGGCGATCGGCCTCGCCGGCGACGTCACCGACATGGGCGCGATGCAGGCCACGGTCGCCAAGGTCGTCGAGGAGTTCGGCGGCCTCGACTGCGCGGTCGCCAACGCCGGCATCGCCCAACAGAACTTCGCCACCGTCCGCGGCATCTCCGGCGAGGAGTGGGAGCGGGTCTTCGAGGTCGACATGCTCGGCGTCTGGAGAACGGTGCGGGCAGCCTTGCCCCAGATCGTCGAGCGCAAGGGCCAGATGGTCGTCATCTCCTCCGTCTACGCCTTCATGAACGGGTTCGGCAACAGCCCCTACGCCGTCGCCAAGGCCGGGGTCGAGCAGCTCGGCCGGGCCCTGCGGGTGGAGCTCATCCCCCACGGCGCCAATGCCAGCGTCGGCTACTTCGGCTGGGTCGACACCAAACTCGTCCAGGACGCCTTCGCCCAGCCCGACGCCGACCGCGTCCGCGAGCTCTCCCCGGAGTGGCTGCTGAAACGGATCACCCCCGACGAGGCTGCCGCCGGCCTCGTCCGCGGCATCGAAGAACGCGCCCCCCGCATCTTCGTCCCCAAGTGGTGGCGCTACGCCTCCGCGATCCGCGGCGTCCTCAATCCACTGCTCGACCGGGCGATGGAGCGCGACGAGAAAATCCGCGCCCTGATCACCGACCTGGATGCGAAGGCACTGGGCGGCGGCGAGGCGACCCCGAGTGCTGCGGTGGACGAGGGCGCGAAGCCGCTGAACGGCTAGTTGGAGCTCGCGGGGGCGGTCGCCGCAAGTTTCTTCGCGTAGACGGCTCGCTGCACGTAGTTGTAGAGAGTGTCTGGCGCGATGTCGGCTTCGTTCGGCCAACAGATCGTGGCGTCACACTCGTCGACCTCGAGCTTGCGGAAGAACTCCGGATCTCGAAGGGGCTCGAAGACCGGCCCGCGTCCGACCAGATAGGAGAGGTCGATGTCCGCGGCGAGACCGTCGGCAAATTCGAGATGGACGGTGTACCCATCGAGAGGCACCGCTTTGCGGAGTCGGGGCGGTTCAGCAAGCACGATCTCGATGGTAACGCTGCTCACTTCTGCAGCGGTTCGATTTGCTGCAGTGGTTGGTCCGTCCGCGCGCGGTGCCAACCGTTCGAGGTCAGCGATCGCAAATGAGGCACCAGATCCGGTGTACTCAACGTGGAAATGCGGTCGACCAGGGTGAAGCTCCTCGTCTACATACATCCTGATCTTGATTCCGCGGAACCTGGAGATAGTCGGCACCACCGGCCAAGGCCGGTCAGCGCCCTGACTCTCCCCCGCGGCGCTACTCCGCCCGAGTCAATCGCTCGAGCAGGATCAAGACTGATTCGTAGGGCTCGCCGGTGGCGCGGGTGAGGCCGATCTCGCAGGTGCGGTTGTTGGAGAGGTGGGCGTCGAAGTGGCGGCCGGCGAGCTCGTCGGCCTGGGGTCGGGTGGCGGACTCGGTCAGCTCTGGGTGGGAGATGCCGCGGTCGCCGGCGAAGCCGCAGCAGGTCGCCGACGGGGCGACGTAGACGTCGTCGGCAAGCGTCTCGGCGAGGGCCTTGAGTCGCAGAGCGAGCCCCATGTGGCGGGTGGCGCAGGTCGGGTGGACGGTCGCGCTCGGGACCTTGGCGGCCACCCCGAGGAAGGGCATCAGCCGGTCGTGCGCCCAGCTGACCGAGTCGATGATCTCCAGCCGCGAGAGGCGCGCGGCGTTGATCTCGTCGAGGATGCCCTCACCGGGCTCGGCGATCGCGTTGGTGCAGGAGGCGGCGTCGATCACGATCGGCAGCGTCCCCTCGGCGCTCCACCCCCAGAGCCGCTCGACCATCTCGTTCGCCTTCTCGCGGTGCGCGGCGCCGAACCCCTTTGAGCTCCACGGCAGCCCGCAGCAGCTGCCGACGACGTCCTCGGGGATCCAGACCGGCAGCCCTGCCCGGGCTGAGACCGCGACCATCGCCTCGGCCGGCGAGCCGGCGAAGATCCGGTTGGTGCAGGAGGGGACGTAGACCGCGGCGGCGCCGGCGTGGATCGTCGACGGCAGCGCGCTCTTGGCGGCGCCTGGGAGGCCACGGCCGCGCCGCGTCCGCCGCGCCAGCGGTCCGCCGACGCGGAGGCCAAAGCGCGAGGCGCCCTCGACCAGGCCCCAGTGCCGGGCTTTCGCCAGCTCCGCCCGTTCGCCACGCGGGCTATGTCTCTCTTTGCGCAATTCCTTGACGAGACGGCCGGTGTCGATCCCGACCGGGCAGGCGAGCTGACAGGAACCGTCGGCCGCGCAGGTCTCCAGCCCCTCGTACTCGAACTCCGCTTCCAGCGCGTTGCGCACCGGCGAGCCCTCGGGCTGGCGCGCGATCTCGCGGCGCAGGACGATCCGCTGCCGCGGCGTCGTCGTCAGGTTGCGGCTCGGGCAAACCGGCTCGCAGAAGCCGCACTCGACACAGGAGGTCGCCGACTCCTCGATCGCCGGCGTCGTCTTCAGGTTCTGCAGGTGAGCGCCGGGGTCGCGGTTGAGGACGACGCCCGGCGAGAGCACGCCGTCGGGGTCGGCCAGCCGCTTCACCCGCCACATCAGCTCGGTCGCCTTCTCGCCCCACTCGCGCTCTACATAAGGGGCCATGTTGACGCCGGTCCCGTGCTCGGCCTTGAGCGAGCCGTCGTACTTGCCGACGATCAGCTCGACCAGCTTGCCCATGAACGCCTCGTAGCGGTCGAGGTCCTCCTGCTTGGCGAAGTCCGGGGTCAGCATGAAATGGAGGTTGCCGGCGGAGGCATGGCCCGCCACCCCGGGCAGGAAGCCGTGCTCACCGAGCAGCGCCTGCAGGTCCTTGGCCCCCTCGGCGATCCGCTCCGGCGGCACGCAGACGTCCTCGACGATCAGCGACGTGCCCGGCAGCCGCAGCTTGCCGATCAGGCCGTGCAGCCCCTCGCGCACGCGCCAGCTGAGCTCGATCTCCTCGGCCTCGCGGGTGAAATCGATCGGCCTGATCGTCTCGTGGCCGGCGAGGATCTCCAGCGCCCGCTCGACCTGCGACGCGAGTCCGGCCTCGTCGTCGGCGCCGAACTCGACCAGCAGCACCGCCGACTCCGGCGGCAGCTCCTTCCACTCCTCCGGCGCCCCGACCATGTTCCAGGCGGCGGTGATCAGCGCCGGCGCGACCATCAACTCGACCGCCGTCGCGCCCGAGTTGACCAGGTCCTGGACCGGCGCGATCGCGCCATCGATGCTGGGGAAGTGGACCCAGGCGGTGGTCGTCACCGCCGGCACCGGCACGGTCTCGAACACGGCCTCGGCGACGAAGGCGAGCGTGCCCTCGGAGCCGACGAGGAGGCGACGGAAGATCTCCAGCGGCTCCTCGGCGTCGAGGAAGGCGCAGAGCCGGTACCCGGTCGTGTTCTTGATCGCGAACTTGCGCCGGATCCGGTCGCTGAGCTCCTCGTCGGCGCGGATCTCGTCGCGGATCGCTTCCAGGCCGGCGACCAGCTCCGGCTCGGCGACGGCGAAGTCCGCTGAGGCACCGGCGGCGCCGGTGTCGATCATCGTCCCCGAGGGGAGGACGAAGGTCAGGTCCCGCACCGTCGAGTAGGAGTCCTTGGTGACGCCGCAGCGCATCCCGCCCGAGTTGTTGGCGATCACCCCGCCGACGGTGGCGACGTCGGTGCTGGCCGGGTCGGGGCCGAGCTTGGTCCCATGCGGGGCGAGGACACGGTTGGCATGGCCGAGGATCGTGCCCGGCTTGACCCTGGCACGGGCGCCGTCGTCTTCGACGCTGACACCACCGAAGTGGCGGCGGACGTCGACCAGGATGCCGCCGGTCTGGCCTTGGCCGTTGAGGCTGGTACCGCCGGAGCGAAAGGTGACCGGGATCTCTTTCTCGCGACCGTAGGCGAGGACCTTGGCGACGTCGCCGGGCTCGCGGGCCATCACCACCGCCTGCGGGAACAGCCGGTAGGGGCTGGCATCGGAGGCGTAGCGGACGATGTCCCCGGGGCTGCTCAGCACCCGGTCGGCGCCGAGCAGCGTCTCCAGCTCTCCACGCAGCGGCTGGGCGACGCCGCCCGCCAGGGAGTCGGGAGCGCGGTCGAGCGCCTCAAGCGTCAATCGAGCACCTCTGGCGTGTCGGAATGCCGCATCGATCCAGTGTGCACGACCGGCCTCCTAGAACAGCGACATCCCCGGCGCAACCGGGACTTCGACCAGCTCCGGCTTCGAGGAGGAGAGCGCGGTGGTGAGCGCGGCGCTGACTTCGTCGCGGTCGCCGGCGCGGTGGGCGGTGACGCCGTAGCCCTCGGCGACGGCGGCGACGTCGAGCTTCGGCAGGTCGAGGCCGGGCGCGTTCGACACCTGCTCGACTTCGGCGAACCACTTGAGGATCGCGTACTCCTCGTTGCGAACGACGAGGAAGGTGACCGGCACCTGGTAGGCGACGGCGCTCCATAAAGCGGTGATCGCGTACTGGGCCGAGCCCTCGCCGATCACGCAAACCACGGGGCGGTCGGGCTGAGCGAGCTGGACGCCGACCGAGGCGGCGAGGCCGAAGCCGAGGCCGCCGCCGGCGCTGAAGTAGTAGCTGCCGGGGCGCGAGAGCCGCAGCTGGTTGCGCAGCGCCAGGGTGCTCGACGGCGACTCGAGGACGACGATCGCGTCCTCGGGCAGGACCTCGCCGAGCGCGGTGTGGACGGTCGAGGCGTTGAGCGGATCGGTCGGCGGGATTTCCTGCGGTCCGGGGTTCGGCTCCGGCACCGGTCGGGTGGACTCGGGCAGCAGGGCCAGCAGGGCCTCCAGGGTCAGTTTCACGTCGGCGACGATCGCATCGCCCATCGGAGCTCTCACCGCCTCATCCGGGTCGCTGGTGATCGCTACCAGCTTCGCGCCCTGCGGCAGGAGCGGCCCGGGGATGTACGGGTAGTAGGGGAAGACCGAGCTGCCGATGACGACGATCAGGTCGTGGCCCTCGAGCGTCTGCCCGACCGGCCCGATCGCCGGCGGCAGGACGCCGCGGAAGTTGGGGTGGTTCTCGGGGAAGCCGAGGCGGACGCCGCCGGTCGCCGGCGAGGCCCAGACCGGCAGCCGCTGCAGCTCGGCGAGGGCGACGGCGAGGTCCCAGGCGCCGGAGGCGTCGACGTCGGGGCCGGCGACGAGGACCGGGTTGGCGGCGGTCTCGAGCCGCTCCGCCAGAGAGCGCACGGCGTCGGGGTCGGCGACCGCTCGTCCCGTTATGGCGCGGTCGATAGCGGCCTGGGCAACGGCGGCGTCGACCTCGGCGTACCTGTCGTCCATCGGCAGCGAGACGAAGACAGGGCCGCGCGGCGGCAGCGAGGCGAGGTGGGCGCCGTGGGCGAGCGCCAGCGGCACGTCCTCAGGCCGCGGCGGCTCGTAGGACCACTTGACCAGCGGGTGCGGCATCCGCGTCGCGTCGCGGTTGGTGAGGTTGGCCTGCAGAGTGATCTGCGCCCGCGCCTGCTGACCGGCGGTGATCAGCAGCGGCGAGTGGTTGGCCTGGGCGTTGAAGATCGCCCCCATCGCGTTGCCGACGCCGGGCGCGGTGTGGAGGTTGGCGACCGTCGTCTTGCCGGAGGCGAGCGCGAAGCCGTCCGCCATCCCGACCACGACCGCCTCCTGGAGGCCGAGCACGTAGCGGAAATCGGAGGGGAACTCCGCCAACATCGGCAGCTCGGTCGAGCCGGGGTTGCCGAACATCGTCGTCATCCCATGGGCGCGGAAGAGGTCGAACGTTGCATCTCTGACGGTAGGCATCGGCCAACCCTACCGCTGGGAGCAGGAATGTTGAGCTGCGGCTGGCCGGTCCGCCAGCCGGATGCGATTTACCTGCAAAAACCGGAAAACAAACCCAGTTCGTCGCGAGATTCAAGGCTCGCGGCGAGCCGTCGATAGCGAGAGGGTGAATCCTTCCCGCGCGATCGCGATTGCCGCCGCACTCGTCTGCCTGCTGCTGCCTGCGGCAAGCGCCGGCGCCGCCGAACCGCCGCCTGCTTCGACCCGGCTCGTCTACGCGCCGGGCAAGATCGTCCCGATTCCGGCCTCGATTCCGCACGAACCGGGCGACATGGTCGACAAGCGGATCCTTCCCGACCTGCGCTGGATCGCCAAGCGCTACCCGCTCTACGTCACCGACGGCTACTCGGGCCCGCTGCCGAACGGCACCCACGTCGGCTGCGACGAATGCCACGTCAAGGACTCCGACCACTACAACGGGCTCGCCGTCGACATCGTCCCGCTCGAACCGAGCTCGCGCTGCGACTCGCACTGGACGGCGATCACCGAACTAGCCCTCTGGGCCGAGCCCGAACAGAACAAACCGGTGCCGCCCTTCCGCTGGATCGGGTACGACGGCGATGCCGGCCACGGCTGCGGCAATCATCTCCACCTCTCCTGGAACCACTCCCCGGTCGCCCAGTTCCAGCTCGCCGAATGGGTCGAAGTCTTCCCGGTCGGCCCCGCCGAAGGCGAAACCGCGCCACGCGGCAAACGCGTGCCGAAGGCCAAAGCGCCACCGGCGAAGGCCGGACCCACCGGCCCGGCCGGCGGCATCTCCCAGGTCAAGTTCGGCGGCCTCTCGCCGCGCGGCACCGGCGACTGAGCCACTGCGAAGACACGGCGCACCGGGCCGGTCAGAACGGCCGGCCCGGTGAGCGCCACTACGGTGTTTCGACTGTCTTCAAGGCCAGCGGTGAGTAAGACAACTCTTCGAGCACCGGGTCGCGGCCGTTGAGTGTGATGCTCCCTTCCAGGCCGGCTTTCGGTCCGGAGGCAGCGCCGATCCGCAACGCCCCTTCCGCTGTGCCGGCGGCATGGGTGAAGGAGACTGTGGCGCCGTCGGGCGTGCCCTTGATGCTGCCGAACAGTTTCCAGGGGCTTTCGACGCTACAGCCTGGGCCCTGGATGGTGAATTCGGCGATCACTTCGCCTTTGACCGGCGCCAGCCGAACGGCATCTCCCTGACCTTTGCTGGTCAGTGTGAGCTGCGTCGATTCGATCGTTTCTCCTTTCAGTTTGCAGCTGGCCGGAGAGGTGACGGAGACGCCGGTGAGGGTGAGCTTCGCTTCGCCGTCGACGTAGTGTTCACCCGATTCCGCTTTCAGGTTCTGAACTGAACCTTCGAGCACGAGACCTTTGGCCTGGAGTTCGACGGGGATGGTCGCGAAGGTCCATTTGAGCTTCATCGCTTCTTTGCCGCCTTCTGTGGTCCCGGCCGTCCCCAGCAATGCTGTCGTTGTGTTTTCGGCGACCGAGCTCTCTTCGTATTCACCGCCGACGTGATCGGCTGCCGTGCAGTGCGCTTTGGCGAAAGCGTGTTCGGGACCTTCTTTCTTGCATGTGAACGCTGTTGTGCCGTTCGTCGCGGCGGCGGCTACCTGCGGTCCGATGCTCCCAAGAACGAGCAGGCAAAGCGTGGAAAGGCCAAGAAGTGCCTTACGTCTGGTCATTTCGACTACCCCTTGAGTTGACTTGATGGGCTGAATCGGTCTGATCCGGACGAGGCTCGTCCACGTTCTCCGGCGCCCTGCTCAATGTCAATCGGCTGATCCGCGGGCCCGCTGATCGGCGCATGTCGTGCCGTGGCGAATCGGTGCGGCCATAGGATCCGGCCCCCATGCGTCGCGCACAATCCGCCGCCATCCTCGCGGCCCTGGCAGCTCTGGTCGCCGGCTGTGGGAGCCAGAACGACGACTCGACGCCGGTCGCCTGCCTGGAAGGGACGAACGTCTACCTGACCGCGCTGAACGGGGCGCCGGGGAAGGTGACGCTAGGGGACGAAACGCCGATCAGCGAATGCCTGGCGGAGAACCAGCAGGCGGGGGACCTGGCGACGGTCGGGGAAGCGATGGTCGCGGCGGCGACCAAACTGAACACCGTGGCGCGGGCGCAGCCGGGCGGCGACGCTGCCGTGGAGCTGGGCTACCTGCTCGGCGCCGCCGAACGGGGAGCGGAGAAGACCGAAGGCATCCACGCCGACCTGATCCGCCGCCTCACCGTCGCCGCCCGCTTCGCGCCGGCCGACGACCCGCTGCCGGCGGAATTCCTCGACGCCTACCGAGAAGGCTTCGACGCCGGCCACGAAAACGGCTGAGTGTGGTTGAGGTTCGTACCGCTATCCGGGACTAACCTCAACCACGCCGGGTTCTTGATACCTAGCGGGGAGAGACGATCACGATCCGGCCGTCGGCCAGGCGGTAGGCGGTCCCGACCGGTTGGCCGTGGCCGCGGGCCTTCTGTTCGGAGCCGGGCTTCGGCAGGACCCTGACCTTCGCGGCCGGCGTCGGCGCCTTGTCCGCTTGGCGCGCCTGCTCGTCGCTGGCATTGGTCGCCAGCCCAACGCCGGCGATCAGGAAGGCGATCGCGAGGACGATGCCGACGTCGAAGAGGTTGACGAGCCCGTCGAGGGGATCCCCGGCGTTGTCCTCGATGCCGCCGTGGCGACCAAGGCCGATCCGGCTCACGAGGTCGCTCCCAGCGCCGGAACAGGAGCGGTCGCCGGGAAGACGTCGCGGCGCAGCGCCTCGGCGGCCCGCTCCAGCGCCGCCAGGTCCTCGGTGTACATCCGCGTCCGGGTCAGGGTCAGGGCGAAGGCGACGGTCCCGACCAGGAGGCCGATCACCGTCGCCGCCAGCGCATCGCGAAGATCGCCGGCGAGCTCGGAGACGTCGCCGTCGCCGAGCGCGGCCAAGCCCGGGGCCAACGGGATCAGCGTCCCCATCAGCCCGATCGCCGGCCCGGCACGGACGAGGATGCGGGTGCGGTCGAGGCGGCGCTGGATCGCGAGCTCGTAGGCGACCAGCGCCTGCTCCATCTCCGCCGGCCGGCCGTTTGTGACGGCCCCGACGATCGCGGTCAGCGCCGCCTCGGCGAAGGCGCTTGGCGCGTAGTAGGCGTAATGGGCGACGTGCGCAGGGTCGGCGGCGGCGTGGCGGACCAGCTGGGAGAGCTCCATCTCCCGCCCCCGGCGCCAGCGGCGCCAGAGCTCGGCGCCGTAGCGGCCGACCTCGAAGGCGCCGGCCACGAGGACGACGATCGCCGCGATCAGGACCGGCACTCGCAGCACGGTCGCGATCTGCGCCAAGGCGTCACCGAGGCTGTCGCCGAGCGTGGCGAGGACGATCACGCCGACCTCACTCCGGCGCGCTCGCGGCGACTGCCGAGCAGCCCCGCGACCAGCAGCGCGCCGACGAGCCCCAGCGCCACTCCGGTCTCGGTGCGACCGCCGCTGTCGGCCTCGAACAGCCCGGGGGCAGCGCCGCTGCGGCCCTCGCGGCCGCCGACGAGGATCCCTTCGACGGTGCCGGCGCTGGCGCCGCTGCCGGTTCCGTTCCCGCTGCGCCCGAGGCCCCTGCCGGAGCCGTCCTCCTCGCCGGTTTGCGCGGCGGCGCCGACGCCCGCGGATTCGTTGCTCGCCGACTCCGTTTCTTCAGGTTGCGCGGCTTCGGCCTCGACGTCGCGCGCCCCGTGTGGGGTCGAGCCGCCGCTTTGCGGTTGCGGGGCGGTGAACACGCGGGCGCCGCGACCGCCGCCGCCGGCGATCACCCCATCGCCCTCGACGACGCCGCGGCCGCCGTGCCCGTGGTGAGAGGAGCGTTTCGTGTGACTCGCCGCCACCGCCTGCTGCGGCGCCTCCCGCGTGGGCGCCTTGACTTCGGGCGGTACACAGGGCAGCGGATAGGTGGTGCCGGCCAGCGCCGGCCCGACCTGCGCCGTCATCCACAACGAGTTCGTGTCGTCGTTCGCGGTCCAGCCGATGCTGCCGTCGGGATGCTGCAGCGAGGCGAGGAACGAGAGTGGGTCGGCGCCCGATGCGGTCTGCCATTCGCGCGGGTTGACCCCCGCCGCCCACATTCCCTGCAGCACCCAGGCGGTGCTCGCCGAGTTGGTCGACTGGCCTGGGAGCTCGCGGAAGCCCCCATCCGGCCCCTGCAACGTCTTCAGGTATTCGAAGGCGTTTTCCTCGGCGAGGGCAACTCGCGCCTGCGCTTCTTCGCCCTCGAGGTCCGCCGCCCCCAGCGCCTCGACCGCCGCTCCAGTCATGTCGGATTCGGAGACCGAGTTGGCGCTGGTCGACCCCCAGCTGCCGTCGGGGCGCTGCTGATCCAGCAGCCATTCCGCCGCCGCCTCGACTGCGGCATCGGCCTGCGGCGTGCCAGCTGCGCTGAGCGGGAAGATCGACCAGATCGTCGCGTTGTTCCATCCTTCCGTGAGCCCGGCGCGCTGGGGGAAGGAGCCGTCGGGCAGCTGGCGGGAGAGGATCGTGCCGATCGGGCCGACGCCGCCGAAATCGTTGGGCGAGGTGCAGGAGGCGAGCGCGACCAGCGCCACCCGGTCGAAGTCGGTCGTTTCCCGCAGCTCCGCCGTGTGGCGGGTGAGATAGGTGAAGACGTCGACTCCACCGAGCTGCGCCTGGTCGCGCGGGTTGATGCTCGCCGCCGCCAGCGCGTAGGCGGCCCAGGCGCTGAAGTCCGGGTCGGAGACACCGCCGGCCTTGCCGCCGAAACCGCCGTCGGCGTTCTGGGCTCCCTGCAGGAAGCGGACGCTGCGGTCGAGGGTTGCCTGCGTTTCGCCGTCCGGCGCGAGGGCGGCGGTCCGCACCGGCAGCAGGCAGCCGGCGAGGAGGCAGGCGCAGAGGGCACCAGCCCCCGCCCGCACCGCTCCTCGCCGGCGCCGGCTCATGCGCCGCCCGCCAACCTCAGGGTCAGGGTCCGCTGCACCGACGCGGTGACGCCGCCGACCGGGGTGAAGGCGACCGAGACCGTGGTCCGCAGCCGGCCCTGCCGGCGCAGCGCCTTGCGCGCCTTCGCCTTCGGCTTGATCGAGAGCGTGACCGTGCCGGCGGCCCCGGCCTCGATCGTGCGCCGCAGCACCTGCGCCCCGGAGACGACCAGCGTGCCCGGACCCGGCACCGCCACCTTGAGGCCGGCGACGCCTTTGCCGGCGTCGACCGCGGCGCCGCGCAGCGTCAGCACGTTCGACGGCAGTGGCTTCGGCGCCTCCGGCGCCGGCTTGGCCAGGGCGCCGCCGGGATCGACCGGCGGCTGGTAGCGCGAGGGGACGCGCAGCGCCGCATCAGCTGGCAGCGGCCCGCAGCTGCCGCCGCCGACCGGTTCGACGCAGACGTCGAGACGGTTGGAGCGGATGAAGCCCGCTTCTTTCTGGGCCTTGATCCGGTGCCATCCCGGGGTCGCGAAGGTGATGCTCGCCGAGCCGTCGCCGGCGGTCGTCGCCGCCGGCGGAGACGCGGTATCGACGGCCTGGAAGCCAGTCCCGGGGCCGGTCGTGACCGGACCGACGGTGACGCCGGCGGCTGGCTGCACTTCGGCGCTGGCGCCTTCGGCGCCGATGTAGCCCATGACTTCGAGCGCCAGCGGCTGGTTGACGACGACGTGCGCGGTCGGCAGCGGCTTCGCCGACGCCGTCGCCGGGTCGCTCGCCGCTGCCAGCCAGAGCAGGCGCCGGCCGCTGAAGGCGTCGTAGGCCCAGAGGACCTGGTCGCCGGCTTTGTCGGCCCACTGGCAACCGCCGACCGGGGTCAGCACGCCGTTGACGAGGATCCCCCAGAACTTTCCCCCTTCGCTGAAGGTCTCCATGTCGGGTCCCCAGCGTTCGACGTAGTAGTCGTCGTAGCCTGGAAACCAGTCGGCGCCGAACGTCTGCCCGACCAGTTCCATCGCGTCGACCGAGGACGCGGTCGGCGTCGGTCCGGGCTGCGGGTGGGCTGAGTTGTTGGTCCCGTCGCAGGTCCGTGGTTCGGTGTCTCCGGACGCCTGCACCGCATGACCTTCAGTCAGGATCGGGCCCTCGAAGAGGGTCTTTTCCCTGCCCTCGATCCGGACCGTCAGTTCGGTCGGAGCCGCCTGGGCCCCTGCCGTCAGTAGTAGCGAGGCGCCAACAACAACCAGCGCCGCCGCGATCGCTCGCTTGCGCAACACATCCCCTTTCCTCGAGGGCGAATGCCGTGTCGGATCGGAGAAGGTCTCCTGGCTTCCGAGCCATCCCTCCGCGCCTTCCCAACCTGGCGAGGTCAGTGGCTGCGACGCGCGCGTGCGGCGGGCTTCCTCGGTCACAGTGGCGGGCCCGCGCCGGATTTACACCGGCTTCCCTACCACCGATCCCTTGATGTTTCGGTGAGCGGCGACTCTAGCCGACCCGCCCGACCCGCGCGAGGTTGCCTTTTGCCCGCGCATGACAGGCAAAACGCAACCTCGGCGTCAGGCGGGTCGAGTTACTGCTGGCGCAGGTAGATCGTGTCGCCGACGTGGATCACGGTGCTGCGTTTCGCGACGGCTTCGGTGCCGCTGTCGATCGAGACGTTCCATTTTTCCGCGGGTACCGCCGGCGCTCCGTTGATCTGGGTGATCGCTCCTTCGCCGCTGGCGGGCAGGAAGCTGGTCACGCAGGATGCCGGCGTCGTCCCGGCGACGGCGGCGTTCAGCACCGTCGCCAGCGTCGTCGTCGTCGCTTTCGGCGCCAGCGTCACCGAGCAGATCTTCAACGGCGAGCTGCCGTCGTCGACGATCAGCGCCAGCGAGGTCGTTTCCGCTTCGCCGGTGGCGAATTCGGTCACGCCCTTGAACTGCGGCCCGCTTTTCGGTTTCGGCGGCGTCGCCGTGAAGCCGCCGCTGCCGAGGGCGCGGATCGCGTCCTGGCTGGCGTACTCGTCGACGGTCGTGCCCGAGGTGCCGTAGCGGAAGCCGCCTGATTTCTGCTGCTGGGCGATGAGGAAATCGATCGGCGTTTTTTTGCCCGAGCCGCCGCCGGTGAATTCGGCGCCCTGCGGGTCGATCCCGCACGCTTTCAATCCCTGCACCGCCCAGGCGTTCGAGTCGGTGTTGTTGCCGAACGTGTTTTTGAACGCCCCCGTGGTCCCTTCGAAGATCGAGACCAGGTAGGCCTTCGCGTTCGTGATCGCGGTGCTGGCGCTGCTGACGCCGGCGCTGCAGAGCGCCGCCATCGCGGCTCCCGTCATGTCCGGTTCCGACGCTTTTTTCAGTTCTTCTTCGCTGCCGGCCGCTTTGGCCCAGGTCCAGCCGCCGTCGGTGTGCTGGTTGGCTTTGACCGCTTCCACCGCCTGGTCGAGGACGATCTGCGGGATTCGCTGCGCCCCGGCGGTCGTCTTCGCGCCGGCCAGCGCCAGCAGTCCGAACACGGTCCCGTTCAGGGTTTCCCCGTAGTAATCGGGGCTCGCCGGCTGGTAGAAGGAAGCGACTTTGGCGATCAGGTTCTGCCGCTTGGAGACCCGCGCCGGATCGATCCCGGCGGCGTAGGCAAGCAGCACCCCGCGCTCGGGATCGGTCGCAACCGCGCCTTCCCCGGGCCAGGTGGCGGCGCCGACGACGCCTTCGTACCAACTGCGGGCGTCGCTGCCTTCTTTGCCGGCTTTGTTGACATCGGCGGGCGCGGTGCCGGCCGCCGCCAGCGCGGTCAGCGCCCAGTCGCCGCCGAAGCCGGGGATTTCGCCGCCTTCTTTCTGCAGACCTTTCAGGTATTCGACGCCTTTGTTCTTGGCGGTGTTGATTTCTTCAGTGCTGGCTTTCGCCGCCGCGGAGGCGGGGACCAGCAGGGATGCGAGAGCGGTGGCGAGCAGCGCCAGCCGCATGCTGGAGTGACGCATCGAGAGAACTCCTTCCGTCCGTTCGCGAAACAGGGGTAGTTATGTCTGCGTCAGGCGGCGAGTACTCGGACTCGGGCGGCGCGGTCCTTACTGGCACCGCTGCCCATACCGTTGCGCGTCAGTCCCGGATTCGCACCGGGTTCCCTCGACCGCTCGACATTTCCAAAGCTAACCGGCCCGGCGGCGGCAGCAAGGAGGCTGGCCGGATCTCGTATAGATTGCGCGCCCAAACCAAACCACCGGATCGGTGGACGGGGAAGCCGGTGCAAGTCCGGCGCGGGCCCGCCACTGTGACCGAGAGAAGCCCGCCGCACGCCCACGGGGCAGCCACTGGCCGAGAGGCCGGGAAGGCGCGACGGGAAGGCTCGGAAGCCAGGAGACCTCCCTCCGATCCCTCCATCAGCCCTCGAGGAAAGGGGTCCAAGGATGCGAGCATTCTCATTCCGACGTGCGTGCGCGCTCAGCGCGTCTCTCATTGCAATTGCGGTTCTGCCGGCCAGTGCGGCGGCCACCTCGACCAAAAGCGAAATCGACGCGGCGGTGACCAAGGCCGTCACCTATGTCCGTGCCCCGCAGGACCCCACCTCGGGTGGGATCCTGGACTTCGGCGGCGACTGGGCGGTGACGGCGCTGGCCGCGGCCGGGGTCGACGCCAGCACCGTCAAGGTCGGCGCCGGCCCGAGCCTGCAGGACTGGGCGCTCGCCGAATACGGCTCCGCCGACTGGGGTGACGAACCGCCGAGCTTCAACGCCACCGATTACGAGCGGGCAATCCTCCTCACCCACGACGCCGGCCTCGACCCAGCCCGGCTCTCGGCGGCCTCCAACCAGCCGGCGCAGCTGGCCGGGCGCTGGAACCCGGCCGCCGGCAGTTTCGGCGAACCGAGCACCAACAGCACCGTCTTCGGGATCCTCGCGCTGCGGACGACGCCGCTGCCAGCCTGGGCGTTGGCGCCCGCGATCGAGTTCCTGCGCCGCAACCAGCACGACGACGGCGGCTGGTGGTTCCCCGCCGCGCCGACCCCGGCCGACCGGGCACAGCCGAGCGAAGAGGACATGACCGGGGCCGCGATCGCGGCGCTCTGCGAAGCCGGCGTCCCGGCCTACGACCCCGACGTCGTCGCCGCGCTCGGCTTCCTGCAGAGCCGGCTGGTGGACACGACGGGCGGCATCGAGTACCACTGGGGAGGTACCAACGTCGACGTCAACGCCTGGGTCCTCAGCGGCCTCAACGCCTGCGGGATCGACCCCCAGTCCCCAGCCTGGACCACGGCCGACGGCAAGACGCCGGTCGACTTCCTGCTCTCGCTGCAGGTCCCGTCCGGCCCCGAAGCGGGCGGCTTCGGCTACGAAGACGCCAGCAGCGCCGGCCTCTACGGAACCCAGGACGCCCTGCGGGCGTTGGCCGGCGCCGGCTTCAGCGCCGACCCGGTAAGCCTGCGGCCGGTGCCGACGGTTTCGCCCGCGGCTGCGGTGTCGCATCTGCTGGCGATCGAGCTGGCGCCGGGCAACGTGCGGATCTGCAAGGTGACGGCGGCGGTCGGTGCGACCCTCCCCGTGGTTCTGGCCGAAGCTGAAGCCGGCTCCCACCCGGCCGGCTGCGTCACCTCGTTCACTGTCGCGGGCGGGAAGCTGACCTCACTCGACGGCGTCGAGCCCGAGGGCGAAGACGAAGCCTGGCTGGCGCGACTCGACCGCGGCGCCCAGGCGGTCGCCGGCGAACAGCCGGTCGGCTTCGGCGACCTGATCGCGCTGCGGCTCGGTGCCGTCGGCGGCGCCGGCGGTGGCAGCGGCCCACAGGGGCCGGCCGGCCCGGCTGGTCCGCAGGGCCCGGCTGGTGCGCAGGGTCCGGCTGGGGCCGCAGGCGCGCAGGGACCCGCGGGCACGGCCGGGCCGAAGGGCGAGACCGGGGCGCAGGGACCTGCGGGAGCCGAAGGCGCGGCCGGCCCCCAGGGGAAGCAGGGCAAGCGCGGACCCCGAGGCAAGGCCGCCCGCAACGCCGAACTCTCCTGCCGCAGCAAGCACCGCGGCCGCGGCAAGGCGAAGGTCCGCTGCCAGGTGCGCCGCTAGCAGGGCCGGACCGGCACCGACCGCAGCAGCCGCTCGGCGCGCTTGGCCGCGTCGGGCGGCGCTGTGCGGCTGATCGCGCGCAGGACGGTGAAGGCAACCTGGTGCGGGCAGCGGCGGCGGATGTCGGCGGCACTCGGCTTGCCGGCCGCCGTCGCCGGGCCGACCAGCGCCATCCGTGCTTCGGCGCAGACGACGGTCCAGGGCTGGCCGCCGTAGGCGCCGACGAAGGTTGCGAGGCCGGCGCGGCGGCCGAGCTCGTGGCCGATCACCGCGATCTGCAGCGGGTGGGCGCTGCGCGAGCTGAGCGCGTGGTCGATCAGCAATGCGCGGTGGTCGCGGCGCTCCGGGCAGAGGCAGAGCTGGTTGGTGAGGACGTCTGCGAGTGCCCGGGCCTGCTCCGCGAGCTCCCGGCCGGCAGCGCCGAAGAGCGGCAGCGAAGCCTCGTCGAGGCGGGCAGAAGGGGAGTCCAGCGCGGTCACCGAGAAGGTCGCGGCGAGCGCCGCCTGCGCCTCGTCGTGCTGCAGGCCGGGCTCGGCCAGCAACCGTTCGGCGCAGCGCTCTGCGGTCCGCGGGTTCATCGGCCGAGCTCGGCCCTCGCCTTGTGGGCCAGCTTCACCGTCGCTTTGCGCAGCCCCGCCGGCTCCTCGATCGGCTCCTCGTAGGGGACGCGCACGGGCACCTCGCCGTCCGCCGTGGTCGCGAGGAGGTCAAGGCCGGTGCGGTCGGCGTCGAGGCAGCGGGCGGCGCTCGCCTCGGGGTGGCCGCCGAGGGCCTGGACCATCTCGAGCAGCGCGTCGGCGTGGTCCTCGTTGAGATGGGCGATCGCCCCCGCGGCGCCACGGCTGACCGGATCGTCCGCCTTCATCGCCGCGCGTACCGTTCGATCACCAGTTGCTCGGACACCGGCATCGCGATCTCGCTCCGCTCCGGCGCTCGCAGCACTTTCCCGACCAGCGCTTCGTGGTCGACCTGCAGCCAGGCCGGCAGCAGGCCGATGTCGTCGGCCGCTTCGCGCGCGACCGGTTCGACCGGAGAGCCGGGCTTGATCTGGACCAGGGCCTCGTCGCCGACGGCGGCCGAAGGGATGTTGAGGCGGCGGCCGTCGACGAGGACGTGGCCGTGGCCGACGAACTGGCGCGCCTGGCGCCGGGTCGAGGCGAAGCCGAGCCGGAAGACGACGTTGTCGAGGCGGCGCTCGAGCATCTGCAGGAGCGCCTCGCCGGCGGTCGTCTCGTGGCTGCGGCGCGCCTTGTCGACCAGCCGGCGCATCTGTTTCTCCCGGATCCCGTAAGCGATCTTCAGTTTCTGCGCCTCGCGCAGCTGCTGGCCGTAGACGCTCGGTGCTCGGCGCCGGGCGGCGCCATGCTGGCCGGGCGGCACCGGTCCCCGCCGCTCCAACGAAGTTTTGCCCAACAACTGTCGTTTGCCCTTGAGGTCGAGGGAGACGCCCTCACGACGCTCCAGCTTCTCGACCGGACCTATGTATCTGCCCATTAGGCCACCCTAATACATTGTCATTAGGGACGCCTAATTCCTGGCAGAGGAATACCCTCCCTGAGGCGACGAAAAACTTGACGAGATCCCCCATCTCGAACTTCCGGAGGAAAACTTGACCTTGACCGAGACTGAGCAGCTCTGGGGTGGCGAGACCACCAAAGCCGTCGACAACTTTCCCGTTTCCGGCGAGCGCGTGCCCGTGCCCGTCGTCCGCTGGCTGGGCCGGGTCAAGGCCGCCGCGGCTGAGGTCAACGGCGAGCTCGGACTGCTCGACGGCGACTTGGCGGAGCGGATCGCCGCCGCCGGCAAGGCCGTCGCCGAGGGCGAACACGATGACCAGTTCCCGATCGACGTCTTCCAGACCGGCTCCGGCACCTCCTCGAACATGAACGCCAACGAGGTGCTCGCGAACCTCGCCGGCGACGGCGCCCACCCCAACGACCACGTCAACATGGGCCAGTCCTCCAACGACGTTTTCCCCTCCGCCGTCCACCTGGCGGCGCTCGACGAGGTCACCCACGACCTGGTGCCGGCGATGGGAGCGCTGGAGGCGGCGCTGGAGGCCAAGGCCGAGAAGTTCGCCGACGTCGTCAAGGCCGGCCGCACCCACCTGATGGACGCGGTGCCGGTCACCCTCGGCCAGGAGTTCGGCGGCTACGCCGCCCAGGTCCGGCTCGGGATCCAGCGAGTCGAGGCGACGCTGCGGCGGGTCGGCCAGATCCCGCTCGGCGGCACCGCGACCGGGACCGGGCTCAACACCCACCCCGAGTTCGCCGCCAAGGTGCGCGAGCGGCTCGCCGCCGACACCGGCCTGGCGATCTCCGAGCCGCTCGACCGCTTCGAGGCGCAGGGCAACCGCGACGCCCTGGTCGAGCTCTCGGGCGCGGTCAAGGTCTACGCGATCTCGCTCAACAAGATCGCCAACGACCTGGCGCTGATGGGCTCGGGGCCGCGCGCCGGCCTCGCCGAGCTGCGACTGCCGGAGCTGCAGAAGGGCTCCTCGATCATGCCGGGCAAGGTCAACCCGGTGATCCCGGAGGTCGTGATCCAGGTCGCCGCCCAGGTGATCGGCAACGACGCCGCGATCACCGTCGCCGGCTCCCAGGGCCAGTTCGAGCTCAACGTCCGGGTGCCGCTGATCGCCCGCAACCTGCTCGACTCGATCAAGCTGCTCGCCTCCGCCTCGCGCCTGCTCGACACCAAATGCGTCGAGGGACTCGAGGCCAACGAGGAGATGACCGAGCGCCACGCCGAGGCGACCCTCGCCACCGCGACCGCCCTCAACCCCCACATCGGTTACGACCGCGCCGCCGACATCGTCAAGGTCGCCGCCGAGTCGGGCCGCTCGCTGCGTGAGGTCGCACTCGAGCAGGGCGTCGAGCCCGCGGTCCTCGAGGAGGCCCTGGACCACCGCCGCATGGCGAGGCCCCACGGCTGAGTCCGACCGTGGTTGAGCTTCGTCTCGCTATCCGGGACGAAGCTCAACCACGCTAGGTGTCTTCAACCTCGATCCCGATCTCGGCGGCCATCGCGCGGGAGAGGTCCATCAGCTGCGATGAGTCGATCTTCAGCCCGCGCAGGCCGAGGACGGAACCGGCGAGGTTGAGGGTCGAGCCGCGGGCGTCGACCTGATCGAGCTCCGCCTTGGTCAGGTCGGCGCGGCCGAGATCGCAGCCCTCGAAGCGGATGGCGCGGAGCTTGGCGCCCTGGAAGTCGGCCTCGGTCATCGCGCAGCCGCTGAAGGTGACGTGGTCGATCTCGCTGTGGCGGAAGTTCGCGTAGTCGAGTTTGCAGTCCTCGAAGCTGACGTCGGCGAGCCGCGCTTCGCCGAGGTCGAGGCCGGTCAGCCGGCACTGGCGGAAGGCGACCCGGCGCAGGGTGGCGCCTACCCAGCGGCCGTTGGCAGCGTTGACCCGTTCGCCGACCAGGTCGACGAGGCTGACGCCGCGCAACATCGCGCCTTCGAGATCGACCTCGACCAGATGAGCGTGCTCGAAGCGGGCCGAGCCCCACTCGACGGCGCCGAGCTCGGCGGACTCGATCCGCGCGTCTTCGACCTCGACCGGCGGCTCGAGGCCGCCGGGGTCGAGGTCGCGAAGTTCCGCGAAGGAGACGTCGGGCGGCTCGGTCACCCCTGCAGGGTGACGAAGCGCTCCTCGGTCAGCTCGTAGACAGCAAAGGCCGGGCCCTCGCGGGTGTTGCCGGAGTCCTTGACGCCGCCGTAGGGCTGCTGGTCGGCGCGGAAGGTCGGCACCTCGTTGATCAGGACGCCGCCGAACTCGAGCGTCCTCCCCGCCTCGAGGCCGCGGCCGATGTCGCGGGTGAAGACGCCGGCCTGGAGGCCGAACTTGGAGTCGTTCGCCATCGCCAGCGCCTCGTCGAAGGAGGAGAAGGTGTCGACCGTCGCCACCGGGCCGAAGATCTCCTCGCACCAGACCTTGGCCTCTTTCGGCGGCGCCCCGAGCAAGGTCGGCGCCAGGCAGCGGCCCTCGTCGACCAGCTCGCCGCCGGTCAGCAGCTCGGCCCCGGCCGCGACCGCCTCGTCGATCCATCCCTTAACCCGGTCGCGGTCGCCGGGCGTGATCAACGAGCCGACGTCGGTGTTGGGATCGAGCGGGTCGCCGACGGTCAGCTTTTCGACGTTGGCGACGAGGCGCGCCTTGAACTCGTCGGCGACGGCCTCGTGGACGAGGATCCGCTGAATCGAGATGCAGCTCTGGCCGGCATGGGAGAAGGCATGGATCTGGGCTTTGTCGGCGGCCGTCTCCCAGTCGCCGTCGTCGTTGACGATCAGCGGCGCGTTGGAGCCGAGCTCGAGGTTGACCTTCTTGTGGGGCACGCGCGAGCGGATGTCCCAGCCGACCGGGGCCGAGCCGGTGAAGGTGATCGCCTTCGTCAGCGGGTGCTCGACGATCGCGTTGCCGACCTTCGAGCCGGGCCCCGGGACGACGCTGAGCCAGCCCTCGGGCAGCCCCGCCTCGAGCAGGATCTCGGCCAGCTTCAGGGCCGAGATCGGGGTCTGGCCGGCGGGCTTCAAGACGATCGCGTTGCCGGCGGCGATCGCCGGCCCGAGCTTGTGGGCGACCAGGTTGAGCGGGAAGTTGAAGGGGCTGATCGCGCCGACGACGCCGTAGGGGACGCGCAGCATCACGCCGAGCTTGCCGGCGCCGGCGGCTGAGGCCTCCATCGGGATCGTGCCGCCGGTCAGCTTGCGCGCCTCGACCGAGGAGAAGTTCAGGGTGTCGACGCAGCGCTGGGCCTCGACCGTCGCCGTCTTGATCGGCTTGCCGGCCTCGGCGGCGATCGTCGCCGCCAGGTCCTCGACTCGCTCGCCGACCAGCTCGGCGGCGCGCTCCAGCATCGCGGCGCGCTCGTACTGGGGGAAGTCGGCCGACACGAAGGCCTCATGCGCGGCGGCGATCGCGCGCTCCGCGGTCGCCGCGTCGCCGATCGCTACCCTGCCGACGACGCTGTCGTCATAGGGACTGCGCACCTCGCCCCATTCGACCCCCTCGCTCCACTCGCCGGCGGCAAGGAGCTTGTGGTCGGTCGCCTCGAAAGTCTGCGTCGCCAATTTGAGCCCTCCTCGAGAATCTACGTATGCAGGCCGCTACTCCGATCCGTTGAACCTGTTGCCTGAGAACTTGTCGGTGATGAAGCGGCCCAGAGCAATGAAGCGGTCTCTATCGAGACTAACGACGTGCGCACTTGCGCTGGTGCTTTTCGCGATCTCGGCGGCGCCCGCCTCGGCCGCCGTCTCCTGGATCGTCCACGGCCGCGGCTTTGGCCACGGCGTCGGGATGAGCGCCTACGGCGCTTACGGCTATGCGAACCACGGCAAGAACTACCAGTTCATCCTCGGCCACTACTACACGGGGACCACGATCGGGACCCTCGACAAGCCGCGCGTCGTCCGCGTCCTGCTCAGCACTGCGCCCGGCGACGTCGGCTTCAGCGGCGCCACCAGCGCCTGTGGCCAACAGCTCGACCCGGCCCGCAACTACGAGGCCCACCGCCTCGGCCGCGGCGTCCTCCTCCGCAGCTCCGGTGGCAAACCGCTCGCCCGCTGCGGCGCGAAACTCCGCGCTGCCGGCAAGGGCAAGATCACGATCGCCGGCCTCGGCACCTTCCGCGGGGCGCTGGAGACGGTGCCGGAAGGCAGCCTCCTCAACGTCGTCAACGCCCTTGCGGTCGACGCCTACGTCAAAGGCGTGGTCCCGAACGAGTCGCCGCCCTCCTGGCCGATCGAGGAGCTGAAGGCACAGGCGGTCGCATCGCGCTCCTTCGCCCTCACCGCCGGCCGCGACGGCAACGGCTTCGACCTCTACGCAGACACCCGCAGCCAGGTCTACAAAGGGTTCGAAAGCGAGTACCCGCAGAGCAACCGGGCGGTCGAAGAAACCCACGGCCAGGTCGTGATGTACGGCAGCGAAATCGCCGAGACGCTGTTCTCAGCCTGCTCGGGCGGGAAAACGGAGAGCATCGTCAACGTCTTCGGCAGCGCGATCCCCTACCTGGTCGGCGTCCCCGATCCCTACGACGGGGACTGCCCGCTGCACGAATGGACGCTCAACTTCAGCGGCCCCGAGATCAGCTCGGCGCTCAGCAGCTACCTCGACGGGCGCCTGAAAAAAGTCGTCATCACCAAGACCGGCTACTCGCCGCGGATCATCGAAGCGAAGCTGTACGGGACGGGCGGCGTCACCTCGGCAACCGGCGAACAGCTCGAGGTCGCGCTCGGCGGCTACTCGACCTGGATGACCTTCCAGAAGGTCGTCGGCAAAGGTTGAGCGGCGACCGCCGTCGCCCTCAGGGCAGGCGCAGCCGCGCGAAGACCGCGCGGTGGTCGGAGCCCGGCACGTCCTCGACCGCGTAGTCGACGACGCCGAAGCGGCGGTCGGCGAGCACGTGGTCGATCGTGACCAGCGGCGGCAGGTCTCCCTTGTTGGGCCAGGTCGGCTCGAGGCCGAGCCCGGCGACGTCGCCGGCGTCGTGGTAGCCGCGGCCGATCAGTTCGCGCAGGGCCGAGTTGTCGAGCGTCGCATTGAAGTCTCCGGCCAGCACCCACGGCATGCCAGTGCCGGTGCCGGGCAAGCCTTCGAGGGTTTCTTCCCAGATCTCGATCCCGTGGCGGGTCGGCGTGATCGGGTGGATCGCGATCAGCCGCAAGGAGCCGCCGCCGGGCAGCGCCAGCCGCGCCCGCGGCATCGGGAAGGTGTAGACGCGGCCTTCGTCGAGCTCGGTCAACGGCAGGTCTGAGTAGATCGCCGAACCGAATTGCTCGTGCAACGCGATCTCGGCTTCCGGCAGCAGCCTCCCGATCCCGGCTCGCCGCAGGCCACGGACGAGCTCCGGGCTCAGCTCCTCGACCGTCAGCACATCCGGGTGCAGCCGTTCGACGAGCCCAACCAGGGCCTCGGGGTCGGCGTGGCCCCTGAGGGCGTTGGCGGCGAGGATGCCGATCGTCTCGTGTCCGTCGGCGGCGACCATGTCGTCGCCGACCGCCCGCGGCAGCACCACCGCCGCCAGCGCCAGGGTGGCGATCCAGGCGACAGCGGCCGCGGCCCAGTTGCGCAGGGCGACGGTTACGCCCGCCACCAGCAGGCCGGCCGTCGCAACGTACGGCGTGAAGGCCATCATCGCGACCAGCGGGAAGCCGTGGTCGAGGCCGAAAAGCCGGATCAGCGCCCAGAGCGCGAGGGGCACGACCGCGATCCAGACCCACCAGTAGCGGCGTGCGCCCGCCAAGCCTCCCCGCCTCAGCCGTCCGGGTAGGGCTGGATCGGGATCCCGTGGTCGGTCTCGCGCATCCCCAGCTCGTAAGCGCCGCCGCCGGCGAGGGTCAGCTCGCGCGCCGGCAGGCCGGGGCGCTCAACGGTCAGTTCGAGGTCGGCGACCGAGCAGTTGACGGTGTTGTGCTCTGGCCCCTTGGGGTCGGCGTAGACCCAGCCGACGAAGTCCTTCTCCGGGGCCGAGACGCGGCCGCGAACGACGATGTCCTTGCCGGGGAGGACGAAGGAGCAGGCGGCGGGCGACTCCTCGATCTGGGAGGCGCGGATCGCCCCGAGACCGCCGAGCCGGTGCGGCTCGCCGTCGAGCATCATCATCCCCGAGGGGATCCAGGGACTGACCCGGCTGCCGAGCGCGACCCGGGCGGCGCCGGCGTCGAAGTAGGTGCCGGGCTCGCCGGGGAAGCCGGTGCCCTCGAGCCAGACCCAGCGCTCGGCGTGCTCGGTGCCCCAGTTGTGGCCGATCATCCCCGGCCAGCCGGAGAACTCGATCGGTTCGTCGTCGATCGTCAGCCGGCCCTCGAAGCGGACGTCGGGCCAGGGGGCGACGAACTTGGTCCGCGGCAGCGGCGCCTCGTAGAGCCAGTCGGTCGGCAGGTACTTGCAGGGCCGGTCGTCGCCGTCGAAGTTGAAGGTCCAGGCGGCGGTGAGGGCGTCTGTCTCGATCGAGCCCTCGGCGCTGCCGGGGCCGATCTCGGCGTCGGCGATGCGGATCCAGGACCCGGGCGGGGTCGAGAGCTGGGCGGCGGGGACGGTGACCTTGGTCGCCCGCGGAGCGGCCGCTGCCCGGTCGAAGAGGACGAACCAGATCGAGCCGTTGGGCTCGGCGCCGGGACGCTTGTGGACGGTGTGGCGGATCCAGACCCCGCGCCCGCCCCCCGGCTCACAGGCCTTGATGTAGAAGCTCTCGTAGTGCCCCCGCTTCGCGGCGACGTCGGCAAACCGCGCCCGTTCCTCCATAAGGGAAGGCTAGAGGTCTGGGACCAAGCAGGTCGGTGGACGCAGGGAGGGAAGTGTGCTCTGCACACGACCGACTGAGGACGCCGAGATGCTCCGGTCCCAGGCCTCTAGACCTT
Organism: Solirubrobacterales bacterium; assembly: GCA_035509895.1. Lineage (GTDB taxonomy): Bacteria > Actinomycetota > Thermoleophilia > Solirubrobacterales > 70-9 > VAYN01. The sequence continues at coordinate 31,917 of DATKIA010000127.1, read as the reverse complement.
GATGGTGATTACGTCGCCGTCTTGGACCACGTAATCGCGACCCTCGATCCGCAGCAGGCCTTTCTCACGGGCGGCGACGTAGCCGCCGCAATCGACCAGCTCCTGCCAGCCGATCGCTTCGGCTTTGATGAAGGCTTCCATGATCTCGGTGTGGATCGTGCCGGCCGCCTCCAAGGCTGAGGCGCCGCGGTGCAGCGGCCGCGCCACCGCCTCCTTGTCCTCGCCGGCGGTGAAGAAGGTGATCAGCTCCAACAGGTCGTAGGCGGCGCGGACAAGGCGGGCGAGGCCTGAGCCCTCGACCCCGTAGGACTCGCGCATCTCCTCCGCTTCCTCGGGATCGAGCTCGGCCAGCTCGCCCTCGATCCGGGCGCTGACCGCGACGACGCCGGCGCCGACCGCGGCGGCGTGGTCGATCACGGCCTGCGGCGCCTCGGCGTCACCCTCGTCGACGTTGGCGACGTAGAGGATCGGCTTCGTGGTCAGGGCCTGCAGGTTGCGGGCCGCCTCGGGGGCGGCGTCGGGCAGCGGGATCGAGCGCGCCGGTCTGCCGGCGGCGAGCGCCTCGTGCACCGCCTCCAGCCAACCGAATTCGGCGATCGCCTCCTTGTCGCCGGACTTGGCGCCCTTGCCGACCCGGCCGAGCCGGCGCTCGACCTGCTCGAAGTCGGCGAGGACGAGCTCGGTCTCGATCGTCTCGATGTCGGCCAGCGGGTCGACGCGGCCGTCGGGGTGCGGCACGCCGCTGTCCTCGTGGCAGCGGACGACGTGGCAGATCGCGTCGGTCTCGCGGATCGAGGCCAGGAACTGGTTGCCGAGCCCCTCCCCTTCGGAGGCGCCTTTGACGAGACCGGCGATGTCGTGGAAGTCGATCGTCGCCGGCACCAGCTCGGAGCTGCGCACGGTCTCGGCGACGGCTTCGAGCCGCTCGTCCGGGACCTGGGCGACGGCGACGTTGGGCTCGATCGTCGTGAACGGGTAGTCGCCGGTCTGAGCGCCGCCCTTGGTCAGGGCGTTGAAGAGCGTGGACTTGCCCGCGTTCGGCAGGCCGACGATCCCGACCTTCACAGCGAGAGCGGGACGATCAGGCCCAGGGCGACGCCGAGGATGGCGCCGGCGAGGACGTCGGACGGGTAGTGCATCCCCAGGTAGGGGCGACAGAGGGAGATCGCGAGCGCGATCACCAGGGCGCCGGCGGTCGCCGGGTCGACCCGGAACATCGCCGTCGCCACCGCGAACGAGGAGAGCGCATGGGCGGAGGGGAAGCTGAGCGAGCTGGGGGCGCCGCCGAGCGGCGGCAGGCCCTCGAGCACCGGCCGCGGCCGTTTGACCAGCAGCTTGATGCCGTAGTTGAGGACGATCGCGATCGGGCCGAGAGCGGCGCAGATCAACCACTGCTCGTGCCGTTCCCAGTCGAGGATCGCGAGCAGGACGCCGAGCACGACCCAGACCTGGCCGTTGTTGCCGGCCTTGCCGAGTGCCTTGGCGACCGACTCGGCCCCGGGCGTGTGCCCGTGCGTCCGCATCCAGCGCAGCAGCTTCAGGTCAGCGTTCTCGATCGTGCTTGGGGCCGCGTTCGCCATCGGCGCCGCAGGATACGGATCAGTCCCGTCCCGGCGCCACTCAGTCAGTATTCGCCCATGATCTCGGTCCCCGGCTACGCCCACACGCCCGGAAACCACTGCGGCTCGACCGCGCTGCGCAACCTGATGGCGTTCCACGGGATCGCGATCAGCGAGGAGATGGCGTTCGGGCTCGGCGCCGGCGCCGGCTTCTACTACCTGGCGCTGGAGGGCACCTCGCCGAGCCGCTGGTTCAACGGCCGCACCGCCCGGCTCGAGGAGAGCTTCCGCGACCTGACCGGGGCGGCGCTGGAGATGCACACCTTCGCCGCCGACGACGGCGAGTCCTGGGCGGCGGCCCAGGCCGAGGTCGATGCCGGCCGGCCGGCGCTGCTGCTCACCGACATCTACTACCTCGACCACTACGGCGATTCGGCCCACTTCCCCGGCCACGCGGTCGTCCTCGCCGGCTATGACGACGAGGTCGCCTACCTCTCCGACACCGCCTTCGAGGAGCTGCAGACGACGCGGCTGGAGAACCTCGAGCTGGCCCGCCACTCCGCCCACCCCGCCTTCCCGCTCGAAGGTCACATGTTCACCGCCGGGGAGGGGATCGACCGGGCGGCGCTGGAAGCGGCGATCCCGGTCGCGATCGAGCGCGCCGCACAGGAGATGCTGGAGCCGCCGTTCGGCGAGTTCGGCGGCCTGCCGGCGATCGACCGCCTCGCCGCCGAGGCCGGCGAGTGGCCCGAGCAGGTCGAGGACTGGCGCTGGTGCGCGCGCTTCGCCTACCAGGTGATCGAGCGCCGCGGCACCGGCGGCGGCGCCTTCCGCCTGATGTACGGGCGCTTCCTCGAGGAAGCCGGCCGCGAGGAGGCGCCGCTGGCGACCGCGGCCGCCGCCCGCTGGACCGAGCTCGCCGGGGCCTTCCGGGCGGCGAGCGAAAGCGAGACGCCGAAGCCCGAGCTGTGGGACGCGGTCGGCGAACGCGTGGGCGCCGTCGCCGTGGCCGAGCACCAGCTCTGGGAAGCGCTGGGCAGAGGCTGAGCCCTGAGCCATCGACGCAAGCCCCTGCCGTCGAAACGCCGGTGGCGGCGACGGATCGCCTACTTGATCGCGCCTCCGGTGGTGGGCTTCGGCTGCCTGGCAGCGATCATCGTCTGGATTCTTCCGACTGACGATCCTCCTCCAGTAGTCGGAATCAACTTCGACGTCGATTCGTCGAGCGCCTTCTCCGAAGCGGCAGCCGAAATCGGCTTCCTGAACCTGAGGCACGAACCCGGCGCAGAACCTCAGATCTTCCCGAGTCAAAGCACCGAACTCGACGTCGGCGTCGATGGCTGCAATCCTGAGGCAAAGGTCGTTCTCTCGGTGTTTCCGGACCCAAGGTGGTGGCTTGCCGTCAAGGCGAGTCGCCGCGACAAGTCGCAACGCGTCACGCTGATCCGAGGATCCAGCGGGCGTGTCTACACCATCCCACCGGGGGGAATGAAGGGGGTCGTCGGCATCGCGCTTCCCGGTGAAATCGAGGGCATTGACGCATCCGTCCCCCGTGGCTCGAAACGCTCGGTGGAGCTGCCGGTCGAACGGGAAGTGGTCGTCGGTGCGCCGGGAACCTTCACCCTGGTCAAGGCCCGAGTCACCGGAGCTGCCCTGCGTGGAGTCCGGCTGAGCCCGTTTTTTGGCCAATCGGTCAATTTCGCGTTTCGGGCACCCTGGGTCCATCCTCGGGGATTCAAAAGCTGCTTCGTGGCCATGCCGGCGCTGGTCGAAGGCCAAGGCTTCTTCCTCAACGCGCTCGGGGCCGAAGGGCTCGGGAACTCCTACTTCACGTCGGTTGTGCAGCGCGGGCCCCAAAGCGGGACGGTGAGGCTGCACGTCGAAAGCGGCAGCATGCAGCCAGCCGCCTCGAGCCCCCCGCCCTCGCGCTCGCAGGCAATCCCGACCTGGACCTGCTCAAACGAGCACAAACAGGCCGCCTTGCGGCCTGACTGTCACTCGACGGTCGTCATCGAAGAGCCGAACAGCAAGGAATGGCGGCAGGCCCTCATCCTTGTCCTCGGCGCAATCGGATCGTTCGGCCTGGTCGGGTTTGTCGACGGGCTTCGCAAATACTGGGCGCCGTGGGAGTGAGGCTTGCAAGCTGAGAAGCCTCCCGTCGTCGAGCATCTTCCTATCCTGTCCGACAATGGCCGAACTGCCCGAGCACGTCTCCCGCAACCGCGCCTACTGGAACGTCCTCGCGGCCGAGTTCGTCGCGGACGGGAAGCTGAAGTGGTCCCAGCAGGAACCGAACTGGGGGATCTGGAGCGTGCCGGAAACCGAGCTCGGCGTCCTCCCTGCCGATGCCGAGATCGACGGCAAGGACACGATCGAGCTTGGCTGCGGCACCGGCTACGTCTCCGCCTGGCTCGCCCGCCGCGGCGCCCGCCCGGTCGGGATCGACAACAGCGAAGCGCAGCTGGCGACGGCGCGGGAGCTGCAGGCCGAGCACGGGATCGAGTTCCCGCTCCTGCACGGCAACGCCGAGCAGACGGGGCTGCCCGACGCCAGCTTCGACCTCGCGATCTCCGAGTACGGGGCCAGCATCTGGTGCGACCCCTACGGCTGGATCCCGGAGGCGGCGCGGCTGCTGCGGCCGGGCGCCGAGCTGATCTTCCTCGTCAACAGCGTCCTCGTCATCCTCTGCGACGCCGACGAAGGCGAGGAGGTGCCGGTCGGCAACCGCCTCGCCCGGCCCCAGTTCGGCCTCCGCCGCCTCGAATGGAGCGACGACGACTCGGTCGAGTTCCACCTGCCGCAGGGCGAGATGATCGACCTGCTGGGCGCCAACGACCTCCAGGTCGAGCGCCTGATCGAAGTCCGGCCGCCGCAGGACGCGACCACCCGCTACCCGTTCGTCACCCTCGAGTGGGCGCGAAAGTGGCCCTGCGAGGAAGTCTGGAGAGCGCGCAAGCGTTAAGTACTGGGCCGTCGGCGTCGCCTTGATCTCGCCCAGCCGCGCATGCTGCCGCACCCGGCGCTCGGGGTCGCCGGCTTCGGCACGATCCTCTTCGCCTCCTTCGTCCAGCCGGCGGCGCCGCGGCCCGAACGAGTGCTACTTCTACCCGGCGCCGAAGCAGGCCACGGGGCGGCTCGCCGGGCTGCGCCTAGCAGCGACGGGGCAGCGCCACCTGCGGGCACGGAAAAACGACCGGGGATGGTGCCTGTCGCCTGCCTTGCGCGTAGCCTTCGCGCTTAGAAGCTTCTGGCACCACCTTCGAGATCGATCACCCCGCGGCTTACGCGGTGTCTCGGTCTCTCCCGGTCGCAGGGGGCAATCTACCCGCGGCTCGGGGCGGCGCAAGGGGGCCTGGGGATGCGATTCCGGAAACTGGGGGATAGCGTTGGCGCTGTGAAGCGCCTGATCCTTGCCGTCGCCGCGGTTCTCCTCGTCGCAGCGCCTGCGAGCGCGGCGCGGGCCGCGGTCCCGAAGTCGATCTCGATCGCCGCGGTCGGCGACACGATCCTCGGCAACACTCCGCAATTACCGGGAAGCCCGGCGAAGTACTTCCGCAGCGTCGCGCCCCGGCTCCAGGGCGACGTCGTCTTCGGCAACCTCGAGGGGACGCTGACGAACGCCTCGGCCTCCAAGTGCGGCGCCGGCTCGAGCGAATGTTTCGCCTTCCGCAACCCGCCCCGCTTCGCCCGCGCCTTCAAGGCGGCCGGGTTCACGGTGATGAACCACGCCAACAACCACTTCGGCGACTTCGGCCGCGCCGGCGAAGCCGACACCATCCGCGCCCTGCGCCGGGCCGGAATCACCCAGAGCGGTCGACCGGCCGACATCACGGTCATCCCCGTGAAGAACCTGCGGGTCGCCTTCCTCGGCTTCGCCCCCTACGACAACACCCCATCGCTCCTCGACCTTCCGGTGGCGAGGAACCTGATCGAAGTGGCTGCCAGCCTGGCGGACATCGTCGTCGTCGCGATCCACGCCGGCGCCGAGGGCTCCAACGCCCTCCACGTCAGCGGCCACGAGGAGCACGACGTGGGCGAGGACCGCGGCAACCCCGAGCGCTTCGCCCACATGGCCGTCCACGCCGGCGCCGACCTGGTGCTCGGCTCCGGCCCCCACGTCCTCCGCGGGATGGAGATCTTCCACCGGCGGCTGATCGCCTACTCGCTCGGAAACTTCGCCGGCTTCCACAACTTCAACACCAGCGGCGTGCTCAGCCTCTCCGCGATCCTCCACGTCAGCCTCGACCCCCACGGCCGCTTCCGCTCGGGCCGGATCACCTCGGTGCGGCTGGCCGGGCCGGGGCGCCCGGTGCCGGACCGGTCCGACTCGGCGGCGCACCTGATCCGCCGCCTCTCGCGCGCGGACTTCGGCCGCGTCGCGTTTCGCTAGCCCCGGTCAGCCCGGCAGGACCGTAGCCAGCTGGCGGCGGGAAGCGATGCCGAGCTTGCGGTAGGCGTTGGAGAGGTGGACCTCGACCGTCTTCGGGGTGACGAACAGGGCCTGGGCTATTTCACGGTTCGTCATCCCCTCCGCGGCCATCGCGGCGACGCGCTGCTCACTCGGGGTCAGTGACTCGACGCCGCTGAGGGCGTCGCGGCGGGCACGGCCGCCGGCGGCGTTGAGCTCGGAGCGGGCCCGCTCCGCCAGCGGCTCGGCGCCGCAGGCGGCGGCCAACTCCAGTGAGCGGCGCAGGGGCTCGCGGGCGTCGGCGGGGCGACGGGCATGGCGCAGGGCGGTTCCGAGCGCGCAGAGCGCCTCGGCCAGCTCCAGCCGCGCCGGGCTGCCCTCCAGGACCGCCACCGCCTCTTCCAGCTCGGCCAGGCCCTGGTCGTCTTGGCGGGCGGCACCGAGCTCGCGCAGGGCTAGGCCGACGGTGCCGGGCGCGCCCCAGCGCCGCGCCAGCGTCAGCTGCTCTTCGAGCAGCCCGATCCCCTCCCCCTCGCGCCCGAGCCGCCGCATCGCCTCGGCTTTGACCGAGCGCCACCAGGCGGTCGCCGGGTTCTGGACGGTGCTGTGCAGGGCGGCGAACTCCTCCGCCGCGGCCAGCGCCTCCTCGTTGCGGCCTTCGACCAGCAGCAGCCACATCATCGCGTTGCGCCAGAAGCGAGCGCCGTCGGAGGAGTCCTCCGGGGCGCCGGTCCGCTCCAGGAGCGCGCGGGCGCCGGCGAGGTCGCCGCGCTCGATCAAGGTGATGCCGAGGAAGCCGCCCGCGTAGTAGCCGGCGGTCTTCGAGATGCCCCAGGTCTGCAGCTCTTCGAAGCCGGCCCGCTGCGCCTCCTCGGCGCCGATCAGGTCGCCGCGGTAGAAGAGGACGAAACCGCGCCAGCCGTGCAGGGCGGCGACGGCGAAGCTGGAGCCGCGGCGCTGGGCTTCGGCGAGGATCGCGTCGGCGACCTCGAGCGCCTCCTCGCGGTCGGCGATCGCGAGCACGAACATCGGCAGGATGTCCATGTAGCCGTTGTCGGCGGCGATCAGCAGGTTGTCGCGCAGCGCCTCCAGCGCCAGCTGCGAGCTGGTCTCGGCGTCGCCGTCGGAGTTGGCGGAGAACATCGCCACCGTCGCTGCCAGCATCTTCTCCCCCACCCCCGGGCCGGCGCCCTCAGTGAGCAGGCGCTCGCGATCGGCCCGCCAGTCGCTGCTGGTGACGTCGCCGGCGCCGAAGAGGATCGTCGCCACCATCTCGAAGACCTCGAAGGACTGACGCAGGTCGGCCAGCTCCGGCGGCAACAGGGCCGCGGTCTGCCGCGCCAGCTCGGCCGCCTCGCGCGGGGACTCCATGAAGGTGAGGACGCGGCAGGCGACGTGGGCGGTGACCGCTTTCGGGATCGGGTCGGTCTGCGCCTCGTAGGCGGCGCGCAGGTGCTCGACCGAGGCCGGCCCGTTGGTCAGCGCCTCGGCGAGGCCGAGCTCGAAGAGGATCTGGGGACGGAGCTCGGGGTCGGGCCCCTCGGCCAACGCCCGGCTCAGATACGTGACGGCGGAATCGGCGGCGCCGCGGCGCTGGGCGGCGCGACCGGCCTCCTGCAGCAGCCGAGCGACCTCCGACTTGCCCCGCGGCGGCGTCGCCAGCAGCTGCTTGGCGACCAAGTCCGGTGCGGCGCCGGACTCGCGCAGCAGCTCGGCGGCGCGGCCGTGCTCGAGCTCACGCTCGGCGGCCGAGAGCTCGCCGTAGACGGCGTCGACGATGAGCGGGTGGACGAAGCCGAGCGGCAGCTCCGCCCGCAGGATCTCGGCCCGCACCAGCCCCTCGGTGGCGGCGACGACCGCGCGCTCCTCGAGCCCGGTCAGGCCGGCGACCTGGGCGACGGTCGCCCCCTCGCCCAGCACTGCGCAGGCGCGGGCGACCGCGACCGCATCGGTGGGCAGCCGCGCGAGCCGGATCTGGACGCTGCCGGAGACGGAGCGCCGACCGACCTCCCGGACCAGGGCCGCCTGCTGGCCGACCGGCTCGACCCGCTCGGCGCGCAATGCGGTAAGCAGCTCCTTGAGCAGCAGCGGATTGCCCCCGGTCGCCTCGTGGCAGGCGCTGGCGAAGCGGGCGTCGGCCTCGGACCCCAGCATCGCGGTCGCCATCACCCGCACCGCGTCCTCGCTGACCGGCCCCGGTTCGATCGACTGCGTGAAGGGATCGTGGGCGAGCTCCGAGAGCAGCGCCGCGTCGGTCCCCGGCTCGGCCGAGCGCATCGTCGCCGCAACCAGGATCGGCAACCCGTCGAGGCGACGGACCAGGAAGGCAAGAAACCGCAGCGAGCTCGGATCGCACCACTGGATGTCGTCGACGGCGATCACCAGCGGCCGTTCCTCGCCGAGGTCGAGCAGGAGCCAGAAGAGCCCGTGCAGGGTCGCGTACGAAGCGCCCAACCCCTGCTCGACCTCGCGCAGGTCCTCAAACACCTCGCGCGCCGCCGCCGCGGCGCCGACGAAACGCGCGCCCCGGTCCTCGCCATACAGCCGCGGTTCGAACAGCTGCCGCACCACGCCGAACGGAAAGTCGCGCTCGAGCTGCCCGCAGCGAGCGCTCAGCACCGCCACCCCCGAGCCTTCCGCCAACCTCCGCGCCTCCCCCAGCAGCCGCGTCTTTCCCACCCCGGCTCGCCCCTCGATCAGCGCCATCCGCCCCTCGCCAGCGATCGTCCCCTCGACGAGGAGCGCGAGCTCGGAGAGCTCGCGCTCGCGCTCGACCAGGTCGGCGGGGGCGGGGGCGATGGTCCGCTGCCTGTCCGGTACCTGTTCCCCAGTCGAAGCCATCGCGCCGATCCTAGGGAAGCCGTGCGGGCACGACGCGCGTTAGGAGTCGGCCCCGACCAGGACGCCGCTGCTCATCAGCCCGTGAACATGGTCCTCGAGCCGGCCGGCGAGGGCAGGATCCCGAACCAGGACCCCCACCTCCAGATTCGCGCTCAGGGCGCGGTGCGTGAGGTTGGCGGACCCGACCAGTGCCCGCTTGCCGTCGACGACGAGCAGCTTCGCGTGCAGGACCGCGCCCTGCTCGCGATTGGCCGCCGGCCAGCGCCAGCGCCGGATCCCGTCGATCCCCTGAAAGGGATGGGAGGCCGGGCCCGCGTAGGCGCCGGCGCTGTCCTCCTCGGTCTCGAAAACGGCGGCGACGGTGCAGCCCCGGCCGACCGCGGCCTCGAGGTCGGCGGCGACCTCGGCCAGCGTGTAGGCGGCGAAGCTGACCAGCAGCACGCGCTGGCGGGCCGCGACGATCAGCTCGTGGAGCACCGCGGCGGTGAGGCGCTCCTCGCCCGTCGCTCCGGGACCGGTCCAGACGGCTCGCGATCGCTGCGAATCCGCTTCTCGCCGCGCCGCCAGGCCGACTCCGAGGGCTAGGGCGATCCCGTCCCCGGTCAGCAACGGCTCCGAGGCCCAGGAGGTGGCGAGGCGCTCGACAGACTGGTGCGCCGCCGGCGACCCTCCGACGACGACCCGGGTGAGGTTGCCGGGCGGCCGGGCGCGGCCCCGGCACGCGGCGGCCAGCGCCTCGACCTGCGCATCGCTGAGCCGGGCGAGAACGTCCCCAATGAAGGCCTCCATCAGCGGGCGAAGTAGGCGATGCGATCGTTGGCCAGGGTCGGAGCGACGGCGGCCCGATCGAGATAGCGGTTGCCCGCCTCGCACGACGTCTCGGAGGCGAACTGACAGGCATGGCACGCCGCCGCGTGGGTGCTGCTGTCAGTTCGGGGATCGTGCTCGGCGCAAAGCGGGTCGGAGGAGCAGAGCTCTGAGCGCTCCAGCGCCTGCCTCAGCAGCGGTCCGAAATGCTCCGGCTCGCCAAGCGAGACGAGTCCGCCGAGCGTGCCCTCACTGTCCGGTGCGGCGGTGAAGAGCAGCACCCCGGCCATCTGCTCGGCCTCTGGCCCGGATGAGGCATAGAGGCGCTCGCGGATCGAGGAGGCGGTGTAGCCGCACTCCAGCGCCAGCTCCCTGATCAGCGCGTGAGCGAAGGTGTGGAGGAGGACGAAGCGCTCTCCCGGCCAGCCTTCGGCGGCCGGGAGACCGCGCCGGGTGCGCCAACCCTGATGCGCTTCGCGCAGGATCGCAGCGTCGCCGGACTCGCGGTAGGCCTCCTCCCACTCCAGGATCGCCTGCTCCGGGAAACGCACGAAGATCCCCTCCCCCCGCACCTCGCTGCACGGCAGCCAGCGCGGGGCCTCGCGCGCCAGCCGGGTGATCGAGCCGCCGCGGGCATCGAGGTCGTCGGGCGCGTTGAGGCGGGTGAAGCCGCGCAGCGCACTCACCTCGCGCAGCCGCTCGACGAGGACCACGTCGGCGATCCTGTCCCCGAACCGATCCGGAGGGCCAACCGACCGGAGCTTGAAGTCGGGCGTCTCCGGAGCCTGCTCCGGAGACGCAAGGACCTGCCACTCGGGCGTCCGCAGGTCGGCCGGGTCGCCTTCTTCGAGCGCCAGCTGACGATCCGCAATCGCCGATTCGACCGTGTCGAGGCCGGCGCTCTCGGCCAGCGACCTGAGCTTGTCGAGCGCGGCGTTGCTCCTCAGCGCGTACTCGAGGAACTCGCGGCCAGTTGGCATCCCGTCGAGGTTTGCCCAAGCATCGTCCACCGCCTGGGCGAGCTCGCCGGCCTCGGTCGGGATCGAGAGAGCCGAGCTCTGCACCGGGAACCAGGCGTTGCTGGCCCCGAGGATCAGCGTCACCGGCTCTTCTTCGCAGCTCTCGGTCAGGCCCAGGTGTGGGTGGCGGCCGCGGCAGCGGGGGGGCAGGAACGGCCGCGCCTCGTCGCCGAAGGCCTGCGACATCCGCCGCCGCCGGCCGCAGCCGTCGCAGGAGAGAAGCACGTCGCCGGGCCGCCCGCCGGCCCCCAGCTCACGCAGCCGCAGCGTCCCCTGGCAGGGCATCCCGCCGTGCAGGAACTCGATCCAGGGGAAGTCGTCGAGATGGCCGTTCGGGCAGGCGGCCAGGTAACGGGCCGGGTAGGCCGTGGGCGGCCGGCGGGTGCGGCTTTTTGGGCAGCCGTCGTGGACGTAGGTGGTGCGCTCCGGGCGCCACATGTCGACCCTGAGCGAGAAGATTTCGTGGTCGATCGGCGACAGCAGGCTGCAGAGCGGACAGCGCAGCCAGCGCGGGAAGGGCGAGACGGGAACTCCCAGGCTCTCGCCCTCGGGCACGACCGGCGGCGTCAGCAGCCGTTCGACCTGCTCGCCGGCGGCGGCGCGAACGGCGGCGAGCAGCCGCGGCTCGGAGATCGGCTGGCCGAGTATCTCCGGCCAGTCGTCGAGGCCCATGACCAGGGTCGTCATCTCCGGCAGCTCGACCATCGCGCCGACGCCATAGGTGTGGAGGAGCTGCGAGGGGCGAAGCTCACCGACGTGCTCCCTGGGCCTCATCGCCCGCCTTCCTCAGGCTCGGGTACGGGTGCCGAGCGTTCCGGGGCTTCCCAGTCTTCCCGCGGCAGCGAAATCCCCCTCGGCCGCAACGCGAGCGGGACCGCGTTCTCGACATTGCGCATCGAAGTCGGGACCGTCCAGGTGCCCCAGCCCTCGATTCCTGGCTCCTGCAGCAGGGAGACGTCCGAGTCGCTCTTGGGGCGGCGGCGGTAGACAAGAGTCCGTTGCCCGACCATGGCCTCGGCCCGCCACTCGTCGAGGCGGACGCTGATGTCGGTCGCCAGCTGGTCGGCTCCCTGGTGACCGATCTGGTCGTCGGCTCGGGCCCGGATCGACTCCCGCGCCCGCCTTGCCAGCTCGGCCGCCGGGTCGACCAGTTCGGCGCCGTGGTTGGGATTCCACTCGGGACCGCCGAGTCGCAGCAGAGAGGCGAGCACGCCGGTCAGGCCCCGGTCCAGCGCCCGCGGCGCGAACGGGGTCACCGAGAGCGCCTCGACCTGGCGGTAGAGCGTGCGGTGGTAGTGGCAGAAGCCCTCGTAGTGGGAGAGGTCACGGGGCCGAGCCCAGTTGTAGACCGTGAGCACGAGACCGGGGTGCGCGCGGCCGACCCGCGAGGTCGCCTGGATGTACTCGCTGGTGCTCTTCGGCTGACCGGCCACGACCATCGCCCCGAGGCGTGGCACGTCGACGCCGACCGAGATCATGTTGGTCGCCAGCAGCACGTCTATCGAGGGCGCCTCGAACACCCCCGTCGGGGGCGCTTTGCGCGGCTCCTTGGAGAGCCGCTGAACCCCAAGCTGGTCGAGCGTCTCCGGGATGTCGGCAGCCGACTTCCGCGAGGTCAGCTCCTCGATGATCAGGCGCCCGCGGTTGTCTCCCGCCGCCCGAAAGAGCCGACTCTGGACGTCGTCCTCGACCAGCCGCCGCATGCCGCCGAGCTCCCGCAGCGAGTTGAAATAGCCGACCAGGGTCATGTAGGCGTCAGCTTCCTCGCCGGGCTGGCGGCCGAGCACCTCCCAGGCCGCGCGCAGCTGGGCGACGTAGACCCGGATCAGGACCTGCTTGTAGCGCCGGCCGGGCGCGCAGACGCCGAGGAACCGGCGGCCGGGCTTCTCCTCCAGCTCCTCCGGGCGGTCGCGCTGGACCGCGAAGAACGAGTCGCGGGCGTCGAGGCCGGGAGGCGGGAAGACGCTGAGCTCACGATCGAAGAGCCGCCTGACCTGATCCGCCGCGCGGCGGATCGTCGCCGTCGAGGCGATCACCTTGGGCCGGACGCGGGCGCCGCCCACGCTCCAGCTCGCCAGCTCGTCGACGGCGGTCTCGTAGAGGCCGACGAGGCTGCCGAGCGGGCCGGAGATCAGGTGGAGCTCGTCCTGGATGATCAGGTCCGGCGGGCGCAGCGGCTCGCAGGCGACGACCTGCGCGCTGGGCAAACGGCCCCGAGCGGGGTGGTGGCCGGGATGGTCCTCGCCGGCGGTGAGGAACCCGTGCCGGTCGCAGTGGCGGTAGACCTTCCCGAAGAGGGCCTGCACCCGCCCCTCCCAGGGCATGCGGGCGAGCTTGTCGACGGTGGCGATCACGAGCGCGGGCAGGAGCCGGTAGACCTCCTCGTCGACGACGACGACCGGCAGCCCCTCCCCCGGGCTGTTGCGCGGCGTGAACGCGCACTGGCCCGTGGTATCCGAGCACTGCAGGACGGTCCGCCTGCGGGCCATGTCGACTTCGATGTCGCGGCCGCCGCTGAGGCCGGACCCACACCAGGGGCAGCGGGCGAGCTGCATCGGCGAGGATCCGCGCCCGCCGCCGCCGTTGCGCTGGCGCGCCAGTTTCACCCATCGCTCGGCTTCCTCGGTGGCGTTGGGCGTCGATTCCCGGCCGACCCAAAGGCCGATGCGCATCGGCGTCTTGCCCCAGCGACGCTGGTCGTCCGTCGTGCCGCTGCCGTAGAGCGCCCGCCTCCGCAGCTCACAGGCGCAGAGCAGCGCCGCAGCGCGCTGGAACTGCTGCAGGGTCAGCAGCCGCAGCGTGTAGCGCATCAGCACCGCCACGCCGTCGCGCCCGTCGCGGTCTTCGACGACTCCCTGCAGGCGGCGGATCGCGATCGCGAACGCGGTCAGCCCGAGATACGCCTCGGTCTTGCCGCCACCGGTCGGGAAGAAGAGGAGGTCGACGAGGCCCGGGGACTCGCCGCGCTCGGGATGGGTCGGGTCCGCCACAGCCGGCAGGTTGAGAAGGACGAAGGCGAGCTGAAACGGGCGCCACGTCCGGTTCTCCGCGACATCCGCCGCCGCCAGCGCATCGTGCAGCTTCAAGGCCTCGTCCTGCCGGCGGCGCTCGGCGGCGATCGTGTGGATCCGCTGCTGCCACATCGTGTGGTTGGCGAAGCGGAACGCCTCCGCCACGTCGGGATCGGCGAGGGCGGCGATGCCGTCGCGAATCCGCGTCGCGATGCGGCGCGCGCCGGCGGTGTTCGCGCGGGCGGCGTCCTCGAAGCCGCCGAGCCGCTGCTCTGGATCCTCGACTCGCCGTTCTTGTCCGCCGATCCAGGCCTCGTAGGCGTCGACGAGCGGCGACACCATGGCGCCCAGCTCGGTGTCGGCCGCCTCGCTGAGGAGCTTCATGTCGAGCGCTGCGAGGGCGGCGGCGAAGGGCTCCCGGATCGACTTGTCTTCGAAGTCCTCCGCCGTCGGCGCCTCGGAGACGGCGACCTCCTCGGCGGGCATCGCCGCGGTCCTCAGCTCGGTCGCTCGGCCCGGCTGGCCGGGCACCTCGGTCGCTTCGACGCCGATCCCGTGTCCTCTCGCGAGCTCGACGCAGGAGCGGTACTGCATGTCGAGCCCGGCCAGCTCCTCCCGATCGACCTCGGGGGCGAGCCCCACCGCGTCCAGGTCGCGGCGCACGAACGGCGCCGAGCCGTCGGCCGCGGAGACGACCAGCGATGCCTGGCAGAGCCAGAGCGGGACCGCGCGTCCCTTCTCCGCCACCTGGCGGTTAACGAGGAAGAGCGAGACCAGACGGTGGCCCTGCCGCTCGCGGCAGATCCCCCTGACTTCGACGTCCGGCTCGCTCTCGTCCGGGACGACGGGGCCGACCAGCCCTGCTCGGCCGACCGGGATCGGGACCCGGCCTCCGCGCGGCTCGCGGCGCCAGACCCGTGCCGCCCGCCCGTCGAAGGCGATCCGCTCGGAGCTGATCTGCTGCGCATAGGTTCCCCAGCTGACGTCGAGAATCAGCTCGTCGCAGCCCTCCGCGACCGCAAAGGTGAGGCCGAACGCCGAGGGCACCAGCTGGTCGGCCGCCGGTGGCCGCTCCTCCGCGGTGCCCTCCTCGCCCGAGTCGGAGGCGACCCCGCCCTCGTCGAGGCCGTCGTCGGGCAACGCGTCGGCTGCGATCGGGTCGGCGTCACTCGATTCCGCGTCCTCCTCGGGGGAACGCGAGCCGATCGGTTGCGGCCCGAAGCGGGGGGCGAGCAAACCGAGCAGGTAGGCATCGATCGGCGCTTCGTCGAGCTCCTCTTCGTCGCCGCCGACCGGGCCGATCAGATCGCCGCGAATCAGCTCCTCGACCTCGTCGCGCAGCTGGCGCGGCGTCTTCTCGATCCCTCCCTCAGTCATCGTCGAATCCGAGCGTCATCGCCCCCGGCGCGACGGCTTTCCTTTTCCGCTTCGCTTTTGGCTTGTCGTGCAACCCCTGCTTCACCTCTTCCGCGTAGCGCTCGTGGTTTAGTTCGAGCAGTCGATCGAGCACCTCCTGCCGCGCCACCTGGCCGAAGGTGTACCGCAGGCCGAACTTGGTCTCGTGGAAGCCGTGGTCGAGGTCGAGATCATCCCAGCCGTAGGCGTCGCGAACCGCGTGGTCGAGGTCGACGTGCAGCTGCCGCAGGCGAACGACGTCCTCGGCGCTGTCGTCGGGATCGTGGACCCGATTGTAGGTCTTGGTCAGCCCCTGGTCGCTTTCGCGGAGGACCGCGGAGCGGTGCCGGTCGAGCGTCCGGCCGAACTCCTCGACCCGGCCGTCGAGGCGCGGTTGGGGCAGGGTCTCGAAGCAGGCGGTCGGCGCGTAGCGTGGCGCCCCGCCCACCCCACGCTTGGAGGCGTAGATGACGGTCCACCACCAGTGGAAATTCGAGGTCAGGAGGCCGAGGTGGCCATCGTCCTCGTAGGCGAAGACGACCAGCTGGACGTCGAAGACGGCGTCATTCTTTACGAACACCGGCTGGACCGTGTTGCTGACGCGGACGATCGCCAGGACGCGTTCCAGGCCTTGGATCTTGCGGTAGGACTCGGCTCGCGGGTTCCAGTACTGCCACCAGCGCTCGGACCAGCCCGGGTATTTCGCCTTCCCCAAGACCTCCTCGCGAACCCTCTGGCCGAGCAGTTCGAACGGCTCCGGGTAGCGTTCCGCCCGCTCGCGCGGCCAGTCGCGGAAGTCGATCACGTAGCGGCTGGGCCGTTGGCGGGGGTCGCCGTTGAGGTCGGGGCCGCTGAGGTAGGGCCGGACGACGTCCTCGTTGCCGGGGCGGGCCTCGATCAGCCCCTCGCCCTCCTCGGCGTCGAGGACGAACCCCGCCGCCGCCAGGTTGGAGCCCTGGAAGGCGAAGCCCTCCTGCCGGAGACCGTGGGCGGGCCCCTCGACCCTGCTCGCCCGTTCGAGCATCGGCGAGATCTTGGTGCCAGGCGCGCCGTCGAGGACGGTGGGTGAGCTCCACTCCGCCCCTTGCGCCCAGACGATCGACACCTCGAGGCTGGCCCCGCCGGGCCAGGTGAAGCTACTCACCGCGCGATAGATCGACCAGCCGCCCTCGACCATGCGCTCGAGGCCGACCTCGCGCGTCCCCCCCTGGGCGATGCTGTCGGTCGCCATCAGCCCGAGCCGCCGCGAGACACTGGCGGCGCGCAGGAAGAAGTAGGCGACGAGATCGGCGTTGCCGCGAGCCCCCGCCACCCACTCGGCCAGATACTCCCGGTACGTGCCGCCTAGAGCGCCGCTGATCTTCTTACCGCCGAGAAAAGGTGGGTTGCCGACGACGGCGTCGAACCCGCCATGGGCGAAGACCTCGGGGAACTCCAACACCCAGTGCAGGGGGTGGCGATCCCGCCACCCGATTCCCGCCGTCCCGACCGGACCGGGCTCCCTCTCCTCCAGCCAAGCCTCCGCCTTCTGCCGCAGCTCCCCTCGGGCCTCCTCGCGCGCACCCGGCTCATTCTCCGGATCGAGCATCGACCTCACCTGGCGGGCGACGTCGCCGAGGGCGAGTGGGTCCGCCCCGTCGATCTGAGTCATTGCCGCACCGACGATGAGGTCGCCGAGAACCCGTGCGTCCTCGAGCGCGTCGTCGGCTTCCTCGAGCAGCGCTCGCTTGCGGTCGACGTCAGCGATCTCGTGTGCCACCAGACCCTCGAGCTCCGCTCGGAGCGCTCTCGCCCGCTCGACCGCCGCTTCGATCTCGTCGAAGCCGAGGTCGAGCGTCGACTGCCGCGGCCAGCGAGGATCGAGGTGGGCGACTTTGAGCTGGGTGGCATCGGTCACGCCGAGGAGCGAGTCGCCAACGCGGAGGGCATGGTCGAGGAAGGAAAAAGGGCGATCCTTGGCGAGGGTGATCAACCAAAGGGAGAGCTTTGCCATCTCCACCGCCATCGGGTTCTTGTCGACACCGTAGAGGCAGCGCTCGGCGACGAGGCAGTGGGCAAGCGCTTCACGCTCGATCGGGTCTGCGGGCACCGCTGGCGTCGGCGCTTCCTCACTCCATGCTTCCTGCAGGCGGGCTGCCAGGTAGCGACCGGCCGCGACCAGGAAGGCACCCGAGCCCATCGCGATGTCCGCGACTTTGAGGTCGAGCAACTCGGCCGCAGATCTGAGGTTCCACTTGGCCGGATCGGGATCCTCGGCGGGGCCGGGGCGGTAGACGACCGGCTCCAGGGCGTACTGGACGACTTCCTCGGCGAGCTCCCGAGGCGTGTAATAGGTGCCGGAGGCGCGGCGGTCCAGGGCCTGGGTGACGAACAGGGAGTCCGGCAGGATGACGAGGGGATCGCCGCGCAGGTCCTCGCGGAGCAGTTCGTGAAAGGGGGCAACTCGCTCCAGCAGCGAATCGTCGCCGCCACAAGCTGCTCGCAGGTGCGACCGGCGATCGTCGGCCAGCTCCGCGTCGAGCGCCTTGCCGATCGCTTTCGCCGAGCGCCCGGTCTCCGTCGCCAGCCGTTCGACAAGGACCTCCCGGCCAGCCTCGAACCATTGCTCCACCTTGCCGAGCGGCAGCTCCGGCTCGTGCTTCCCCACCATCGCCAGCGCGGCATCGTGAAGGCGGATAGCGGTATGGTCGAGCAGCCCCTCGTAGACGTGCCCAATCTGCTCGACGTCGAGGGAGCGGTAGGACAGCAAGACGCGGGCGCCCCCCTGATCGAGCGTCTGCAGTGCATCCAGCAGGTGGAGGATCGTCCGGTCGTCGATCGGCAATGGGTCTGCGGCGATCTCACGCCAGGAGGTAGCCGGCGGGCGGCCCTCGAGAAACGGGTACCGGTCGGGATCGAACAGACCGCCGCCGTAGGCGGGCAGGCGAAGCTCGTCGTGCTCGATGCCGCCGTGGACGGCCCGGAACAGCGCCAACAGGCGGTGCCAGCCGGCGGTCGAGCGCTCCAGCGGGTCCTCACCGTCGCGGTCGGCCCGCTCCTGCAGCTGGGCGCGGAGCGTGCTCGCCGCCAGGGTTTCCGCGTAGCGCGGATCGGTGAGGGGCAGTAGCCGGCGCTCCTCGGCGACGAAGAGGAAGACGATTCGCATCATCACCGTCGTCGCACCGCGGTACACCTCGGCTCCCTCGAGTCCGCTGAGCAGCGCGCCATGGCGGTCGCGATCGACCCGGTCGAGGCTCGTGATCAGCAGCTCGACCGCGCGACGGACCTGCGCCCCGAGCTGATCGGCCACCTCCTGCTGCTTCCCGGCGCTCTCCTCGAGCAGGGCCGCCAGCCCCTCCTCGAGCGGCAGGTTGAAGAACCGCTTCGCCCCCAGCAGGGTGACGAAGGCGCGCAGCGTGACCTCCTCCTCCAGCCAGATCTCGCTGCGCCAGGTGCAGGTGCCGGTCGTCTCTCCCTCGCGAGCCCAGACCAGAGTCCAGCGATTGCCGTCGGTGACGAGCCCCAGCGGAACCTGCGACGCCCGCGCCAGCTCGGCAGCGCGGTCGATCGGGGTCGCGGCCCAGGCTTCGCCGGGCAACGAGCGGTCGAACGCAGTCCCCGCGCCGACGCGGTGGACGAGGAGGACGGCCGGGGGCCCCTCGCGGGAACGGTCGCGGACGACGTAGTCCGGACGTAGCGTGACGCCGTGCTCGGCGACGAGGTGGGCCGGGCTCAACTCGCCGGCCTCTTCGACCGCGTCGCGCAGGCCCAGCACCTCGTCGAGCACCCAGCGCACGTAACGCTGCTGCAGATCCGGGTCCTGCCGCCACTCGGCAAAGGCGATCCGCAGGTCCTTGCCGATCGCGGGCGGCGGTTCCAGCCCGTCCGGCAACGTTCGCTTCAAGGTCGGCACCGTCAGGAACGGCCCGCTGGTCTCGACCAGCGAGAGCCACTCCGCGTGGTGGTTCTCGATCCGGGACCGGTCCGCCATCAGCTCCGTCCCTCCGCGGGGACCAGCAAGGTCACGGCGGCCGGGAAGAGCCGGTGGGTGGGCTCGGCATAGCGGTCGGCGATCGCCCGCTGCTCGCTCTCGATCTCGGCCGGGATCGCGTCGAGGCGCGCCCGCAGCGCCTGCACGTCACGCTCGACCTGGCGCTTGTCGCCGGCGTCCAACTCGAGGTCGGTGACCAGCAGCAGCTGATCGCCCTGCTCGCCGAAGGCCTCGCGCCGGATCGTCTCCGCCAGCTCGTCCAGGGTCGCCTCGACGTGGGCCTGCTCGTCGGCCGCCCGGGCGCTGAGGGTGGTCGTCAGCTGGCGCGCCCGGTCCGCGGCCCGGGCTTGCAGGGCGGCTCGCAGCGCGTCCGCGCTCGCCGTCAGCTGCGCCGCGGCAGTCTCCTCCCGCGCTACTGGGACGGCGCTGTCGAGGGCGCAGACCAGCGCCGCTTCGGTCGCCTGGACGCCGAGGCGCTCGGGGCCGTCCGGCCTGAGCCGCAGGCCGGCGAAGATCAGTTGCTCGTGCAGGCGGTGACCGGTAGCGCCGGTGATCACGAGGCGGCCGTGGGCGACCGCGACGGGATCGCCGCCGAGAACGAGCTCCGCGCTGCGGAGCGTGACCCGGTTGAGCTTGTTCCCGGTGCCCCAGACCTCGGCCCGCAGCAGGGCCAGCGACATCCTCACCAGCGGATGGCCGAGGTGGGCGAGAACGAGGTCGGTGCGATTGCCGGCGAGCTCGTGGTCGAAGGTGATCGCCCGGCGGCGCTCCGGATCGGCCGGGTGCTCCAGCCCGATCGCCGCCCGCGTCCAGCTGCCAGTCAGTCCCGGGACAATCCAGGTCCCGGGCTCGGGCCCCGGCGCCAGGGGCGGCTGGCCGGCGAGGGCGAGGGCGACGCCGACCACGCGCTGCACGCGCTCGGGTTCGAGGTGGAGGACGGTGCGGCTCTCGGTCAGTTCGTCGCGGAGGCTGGAGAGCCGCTCCCGCATGCGGCGCTCCTGGTTGAGCAGCGCCCGGGACGCGGCGGCGGCGCCTCCCAGCGGCTTCTCGTCGAGGTCTGTGCGACGACCCAGCATCGCCTCTTCGATCTGCAATGCGATCACCGGGCCGACGCTGCCGAGGTCTTCGCGGATCTGCTCGACCTTGGTCACCACGCGGGCGAGGAAGTCAAGGTCGCCCTCAAGCGAGCCGCGCTCGCCGGCCTGCCAGCCGGCGCTGACGCAATGGTGGACGAGGACCTCGGCCGCGGGCTGGCCGTGGCGGTCGATGCGGCCGTTGCGCTGCTCGAGCCGGTTTGGGTTCCAGGGGATCTCGGCGTGGGCGAGAAGGTGGCAGTGGCGCTGCAGCGAGATCCCCTCCGAGGCGGCGTCGGTGGCGAGCAGGACACGAACGGGGAAGTCGCCGGGCGGCTCTTGCCATTGGCTCTTGATCCGCTCCCGCTCGTCCTCGCCGGTGGTCCCGTCGAGCAGCTCGACCCGCTCCCCGGAAATGTCGCGGGCGGCAAGACGCTCCTGTAGGTAGCGCTGGGTGGCCCGGTACTCGGAGAAGACGATCACCCGCTCGGCCCCGAACCGGCCGCCAGGCCGCACCGCCTCCTCGACCCAGTCGAGCAGCTTGGCCGTGCGGGCGTCCTCGATCACGGCGGCCCGCTCGGCCCAGGCGATCATCCCGTCGAGGAGGGCCAGCTCCGCAGCCGTCGGGCGGCTCCCCTCGGCCATCGTCGCCGCCTCGAGAGCCTCGGCGGCGGCGGCGCCGACGCCATCCTCCGCCGCCTCCTCGTCCAGCGCGTTCGCGGCGTCCTCGAACAGGCGCTGCAGCACCGTCGGCACCGGCGGCGCGGTCGGCGGCCGCTCGCGCAGGATGGTCTCTCGATGCACCTCCAAGGTCCGCAGGAACGCGGCGGGCGAGGAGAAGAGTCGCTTCTTCAGCAGCGTGACGACGAAGTCCGCAGCCGCCTTTGACGAGTCGTTGCCACCGAGCCGTTTAGCCCGGGCGGCACCGTAGGCGACGAGGTCGGAGTGAACCTGTCGCTCGGCGGCGGGATGCTCGACCTCCAGCATCACCACCCGGCGGGCGGCAAAGCGCGGGCTGCCGTCCTCGTTGACGAGGTCCTTCTTGAGCCGCCGCACCGTGATTTCGCGGGTCGCCTCCTTCGCCGGCCTGATCCCACGCGCAAACCGGTGCGGGTCGAGCAGCTCGAGCAGCGCGGCGAACGAGTTGTCGTATCCGTTGTGAGGAGTCGCCGAGAGGAAGAGACGATGCTCGCAGTGCGGCGCCAGCGTCCGGATCGCCTGGGTGCGAAGCGTGTCGCGCGCGTAACGCCCGCCGGCCCCGGCGGGCGCGCAGTTGTGAACCTCGTCGACGATCAGCACGTCGTAGCGGCGGGGTATCTCCGGGTGCGGCGGCAGCACCTCCCGCAGCAAACGCATCCCGAGGTCGCCTTTCAGCCAGTCGATCGAGACGATCAGGCGCGGGAAGTGAGCGAACGGATTAGCGCCGATCCCCCGGGCTCGTCGAAGCCGCCCCAGCAGCTCCCGGTTGACGATCCGGAACTCGAGGCCGAACTTGTCGCGCATCTCATCCCGCCACTGGAGCTGCAATGAAGCCGGGCAGACGACGAGCGCGGTGCGAGCTCGGTGACGTAGCAGCAGCTCCTGGACGACGAGCCCCGCCTCGATCGTCTTGCCGAGACCGACGTCGTCGGCGATCAGGAGATTGGTCCGCGGCATCCGCAGCGCTCGCACCAACGGCTCGAGCTGGTAGTCCTCGATCGTGATCCCGCTGCGAAAGGGCGCTTGCAGTGAACGCTGGTCGGCGCTCGTCACTGCCCCCCAGCTGACCGCGTCGAGGAAGGCGTCCAGCTCCGCGGGATCGTCGTAGTTGCCCGGCACGATCTCCGGCAACTCGGCACGCTCGATGACCGCCGTCCCCGGCTCGATCTCCCACACGACCTCGAGCCCCTCGCCGGTCGCGTCATCCTCGACGGAGATGAGCGAGACGAGGTGCTGCACCTGCCGTCCGTCGAGCGAGGCCTGGGAGTCACGGGCGACATCGCAAACAACCCAGGTCCGCCCACGTACCCAAGCGAGCTGACCCGCCTCGGGAGGATCCACAGGGCTCAGGACGGCGGTGTCTGGCGTCATCCGCGGAGAAGACAGAATGCTGGAAACGAACCGATCACAGCGGCGAACTTATCTCAGTCGACGTTGCTTGCTCCATACACCCGCATTAGTTCATTCCACCCGAACATTGGTCGGGGTGAACGTCCGGAGTCGGGCACACCGCAACGGGAGCGACGGGACTCGAACCCGCGACCTCCGGCGTGACAGGCCGGCGCTCTAACCAACTGAGCTACGCCCCCGAGGGAAACTCGGACGGGCCTGGGACTGTGGCCCGGCCGCAAAGCTAGCGGATTGTCGCAGGCGCTAGGCGGCTGCGGGCTCGGGGGCCGGGTCGATCTTTTCGCGCGCTGCCTGGGAGAGCTCGGGGACGAGCTGGGGGGCCTCGGTGGCGGCGATCTCTTCGAGCAGTTCGCGCAGCTCGGCGACGCGGTCGGCGCCGTAGCGCTCGGCCCAGCGCTGCTCGATCTTGGCGAAGAGGCCGTAGCCGACGCGCTGGGCCTGGCGGCCCTTCTCGGTCAGGCGGATCAGCTTGGCGCGTTTGTCGGCCGGGTCGGGGACGCGCTCGACGTAGCCGCGGGCCTCGAGGTCGTCGACGATCTCGCCGATCGACTGCTTCGTCATCCCCGCCCGCTGGGCCAGCTCGGTCAGGCGCATGCCGTTCTCGTGGACGAAGCGGAAGACGCAGCCGTGGGTCGGGCGAACGTCGCCGTAGCCGGCCTCGGCCAGCTCTGCCCGGAACTCGACGAAGATCGCCTCGGAGGCAACTTCCATCAGGCCCGGAAGGGGGACCAAGTTGAGGGGGGTTTTGGGGTCGGAAGGCATTTAGTAAGGGAGACTGATAAGGTCGCTTGATCAGGGAGCCTGACAAGGCGTCCTGACAATTGTAACCGACGCAATGGAGACCTTCTAAATGAACTCCGATACCAACCGCAAGTGGTGGACGCTGGGCGCGGTCTGCGTCGCCACCTTCATGCTGCTGCTCGACATCACCGTGGTCAACACGGCCCTGCCGGCGATCCGCGAGGACCTCGGCGGCAGCTTCTCTGACCTGCAGTGGGTCGTCGACGCCTACGCGCTCTCGCTCGCCGCCCTCGTCCTCACCGCCGGCTCGCTCGCCGACCGGCTCGGCCGCCGCCGCGTCTTCGCGGTCGGCCTCGGCATCTTCTCGGTCGCCTCGCTGCTCTGCGGCCTCTCCCCCGACCCGACCTTCCTCAACGTCGCCCGCGGCCTGCAGGGCATCGGCGGCGCGATCATGTTCGCCGTCTCCCTCGCCCTGGTCGCCCAGGAGTTCCCGAGCGGCCCCGAACGCGGCATGGCGATGGGCATCTACGGCGCCACGATCGGGATCGCGGTCGCGATCGGCCCGCTGGTCGGCGGCCTCCTCACCGACGGCCTCGGCTGGGAGTGGGTCTTCCTGCTCAATGTCCCGATCGGGATCGCGGCGATCGCCGTCACCTACTGGAAGCTGGCTGAGTCCCGCGACCCAAACGCGACCAGGATCGACTGGGGCGGCCTCCTCACCTTCTCCAGCGCCCTCTTCGTGCTGGTGCTGGCGCTGGTCCGCGGCAACGACGAGGGCTGGGGCAGCAGCCTGATCGTCAGCCTCTTCGCCGCCGCGGCGGTGCTGCTGATCGCCTTCTTCGCGATCGAGACGCGGGTCAAGGAGCCGATGCTGCCGCTGCACTTCTTCAAGCGCCGCGCCTTCACCGGCGTCCAGCTGGCGGCCTTCGCCGTCTCCGGCTCGATGTTCGCGCTGTTCCTCTACCTGACGCTCTACCTGCAGAGCTTCCTCGGCTACTCGCCGATCGACGCCGGCGTCCGCTACCTGCCGATCACCCTCGCCTCGTTCGTCGTCGCCCCGTTCGCGGGGATGGCGCTGGCGAAAGTGCAGGCCCGCTACCTGCTCAGCGCCGGCCTGGCGCTGGTCGGGGCCGGGCTCTTCTCGATGGGCGGCCTCGGCCTCCACTCCGAGTGGACCGCGCTGCTGGTCGGCTTCATCGTCGGCGGCATCGGGATCGGCCTCGTCAACCCGGTGATCGCCGACGTCGCCCTCAGCGTCGTCCCCAAAGAGCAGAGCGGGATGGCGGCCGGGATCAACGACACCTTCCGCCAGGTCGGGATCGCGGTCGGGATCGCCGCCTGGGGGGCGATCTTCCTCGGCGCCGGCGCCTCCAAGGCACAGGACGTCGCCGGCTCGCTCAGCCACGACGAAGCCCGCGGCCTGATCGAAGCGACCTCCTCGGGGACGCTGCCGCAGGCGCTGAACTCGGTTCCCGAGCAGGCGCGTGAGGTAACCCGCAACGCCGCCGAACAGGGCTTCATCCACGGCCTCAACGAGATCCTCCTGCTCGGTGCGATCCTCTGCTTCGCCGGCTCGGTGCTGGCGCTGTGGCTGGTCCGCGAGCGCGACATCGAGCGCGAGACGCTGGTCGGCACCGAGTTCGAGACCGCCCCGGAGCCGGCCTAAGCCTGACCCCACTCGCCGAGGTTGCGTTTTCCCCCTCTATACAAGGGGAAAACGCAACCTCGGCAGTCCGTCCCGGTGGCGTAGGGTGCCGCGCATGAGGTTGGTCAGCTACGACGCCGGGGACGGCGCTCGCGCCGGGTACTTGGAGGACGGGCTTGTCGTCGATGCCTGGGCCGCACTCGGCGAACCGCACCGGGGCAGCCTGCGCGAGCTGATCGCGGCGGGGCGGGTCGGGGACCTGCGCTCGACCCTCGGCGACACCGGCCACCCCTCGCACCCGCAGGGCGCGGTCGCGATCCTGCCGCCGATCCCCGACCCGGACAAGATCGTCTGCATCGGCCTCAACTACCGCAAGCACGCCGCCGAGACCGGGATGGAGCCGCCCCCGCACCCGATCGTCTTCGGCAAGTACCGCAACGCGCTCGCGGCGCCGGGCGCGACGGTGAAGCTGCCGGGCAACAGCGACAAGGTCGACTACGAGGCCGAGGTCGCATTCGTGATCGGCCGTCGGGCCAAGGACGTCGCCGAGGGCGACGCGCTCGACTACGTGGCCGGCTACACCCTGTTCAACGACCTCTCGGCTCGCGACCTCCAGGGCCGCGCGCCGCAGTGGATGCCGGGCAAGATCTTCGATGGCAGCGCACCCTGCGGCCCCGCCCTCATCACCCCCGACGAAGCCGGGCCGGCTGACGCGATCGAGATCAAGCTGAGCCTGAACGACGAGACGATGCAGGACTCGACCACCGGGGACCTGATCTTCTCGATCGCGGAGCTGGTCGCCGACCTCTCTTCGCTGATGACGCTGGAGCCCGGCGACATCGTCGCCACCGGCACTCCGGAGGGGGTCGGAATGGGTCGCCAGCCGCGCGTCTGGCTCCAGGACGGCGACGAGGTCGTGATCGAGTCGCCGACCCTCGGCCGGCTCGAGACGACGATCTCCCACTGAGCGGCGCGCCCGACTACGGGATCCGCGAGCCCGCGTCGGGCGGAATCTCGTAGGCCTTCGCCGGCAGCGAAGCCGAGAGCGGACGACCTGCGGGGTGCACGGGCCCGGCGCCGGCGCGGCCGGCGACGCTGGTCTGAGCCCGGGCGGCCGCTGCCCATTCCACTGGCTCCGGCGTGAAGGAGAGCAGCGCCTGCCAGGTGTCGGTGCCGATCCGGCCGTCGACTTCGAGCCCGTGCGCTTCCTGGAAGGCGCGCACTGCGGTTCGCGTCTGGCTGCCGAAGATGCCCGTGACCGGCACTTCCACGCCGGCGCCGACCAGGTGCTCCTGCGCCCAGACGACCATGTCCCCTTTGCTGCCGCGCTTAAGCAGCGGGTGTTCGATTTCGGACCGGTAACCGGTGACCGGCTTCAGCGCGCTCTTGGCGCCGAGCGCGCCCCACTCCGCGCCGGCGGTCTCCTGCCAGTCCCACCAGCTCGGCGGCTGGCCGCCGTAGCTGGCGGCGAAGCGCCGGAACAGCATCAGCGCCGCGTTGCCGGGGGCTTCGTAGGTATGGCCGATCGGGTAGATCGGGTGGCCCCAGATCCGGTTGTAGAGGTAGGTGTGCTCGTAGACGGTGCGGACCGAGGTCCCAATCGTCTTCCAGTACATCTGTGGCTGGTTGTATTGGGCGCCGCCGGGGCCCATGAAGACCGAGTAGGGGTAGGACGGGTGGTAGTCGACATAAGGGAAGCCGGCGAGCGAGATCGGGTAGGTCTCGCCGACCGCCGCGCGCAGGGTCCGCATGTAGAGGTCGGCGGCGGCGTACTTGCCCTCGTAGTCGGCCTCGGCGTCGATCACGAAGCAGTCGGCGCCGCGCTGGACCGAGGCGATCGCGACCCGGGCCTCGGCGGCGGGATGGTCGCCGTAGACGAACTGCCAGGCGCAGACGTCGATGCCACCGCGGTGCAGCCGCTGCACCAGCTGGCGGTTGAACTGGTTCCAGATCGTGCTGCCGTCGCCTGACTTGACGTAGACGGTGCCGATCCCGTTGCGCTTGGCGCGGGCGATCATCGCCGGCACGCTGCCGCCCTCGGACTTCGAGACGTACCAGATCCACATCCCCTGGCGGTCGAACGGCGTGTTGCTGAGAACCGGCGCTTCTTCGACCTGGCCGGCACCGCCGGTTTCGCCGCTGCCGGCTTCCGCAGCGGACCCGGAAGCGGGCAGGGCGAGACTCGCCGCGAGCGCGGCGAGGAGCGCCAACCGGGCCGCGAAGCGGCGCCGGCGCGGAGTCGAGTTGAAGCTCACGTCACCTCTGATATCGACAACCCTCGCTTACGGAACACCCCCGCCCCCCGAAGTCGCGCCTCCTCGCAAGATCGCGTGCGCCGGTTCCCGGACGGAGAGAGGAATCTCGATGCAACCGATCGGCGGCCGGCTACGTACTGGATGCCGATGAAGATCGCGATCGTCGGAACCGGCATCTCGGGGCTCGCTGCCGCCCACCAGCTCCACCGCGAGCACGAGATCACCGTCTACGAGGCGGGCGCCCGGCTCGGCGGCCACACGAACACTGTCCCGGTCGAGGGCGCCGACGGGCACCGACACTGGGTCGACACCGGCTTCATCGTCTTCAACGACCGCAACTACCCCAACTTCGAAGCGCTGCTGGCCGAGCTCGGCGTCGCCACCCAGCCCTCGCACATGGGCTTCTCCGTCTCCGACGGCTACGGCCACTTCGAGTACTCGGGGACGCCGCGCGGCCTCCTCGCCCGCCGCTCCAACCTGGTCAACCCAACCTTCATCAAAATGCTGCTCGACTGGCGCCGCTTCAACCGCGAGGCGCCGCAGCTGATCGGCCGCAACGGCAGCGCTCCCTCGCTCGGCCGCTGGCTCCAGCAACGCGCCTACTCGCGCCAGTTCATCGAGCGCCTGATCGTCCCCCAGGCCGCCGCCGTCTGGTCGGCGGACCCGGAGCAGATGTGGGAGTTCCCGGCCAGCTTCATGGCCGAGTTCTTCGCCAACCACGGCATGTACACGCTGCGCGACCGGCCCAAGTGGCGGACCGTCCGCGGCGGCTCGCGCAGCTACGTCGCGGCGATCTCGGCGCCGTGGCGGGAGCGGGTGCGGCTGCGGGCGCCGGTGCGGCGGATCGAGCGATTGGCGGACCGGGTCCGGATCGAGGCCGACGGCTGCGGGAGCGAGGACTTCGACGAGGTCGTGATCGCCGCCCACTCCGACCAGGCGCTGGCGCTGCTCGCCGACCCGAGCCGGGCCGAGCGCGAGGTCCTCGGCGCGATCCCATACCAGCCGAACGAAACCGTCCTCCACACGGACGCCTCGCTGATGCCGCGCCGCCGCGCCGTCTGGTCGAGCTGGAACTTCCACCTGCCCGAGGGCGAGCGGCTGGGGAGTACGGTCACCTACTGGATGAACAACCTGCAGCGCCTCGGCGCCGACCGCGACTACTTCGTCACCCTCAACCGCGGCGACGCGATCGACCCCGCCAAGGTGCTGCGCCGCTTCAGCTACGACCACCCGATGTACACCGCCGCCGGCGTCGCCGCCCAGGCCCGCCACGCCGAGATCAGCAACGCCGGCCGCCGCACCCACTACTGCGGCGCCTACTGGGGCTGGGGTTTCCACGAGGACGGCGTCGTCAGCGCCCTGCGGGCGTGCGCCGGGATCCCCGGCACCGCCGTCGCGCCGCCCGTGGCGCAGCCGGTGACGGAGGCGCCGCCCGACGCCGAGCCGGAGGCGCTGGCGGCGTGAGCGCCTCCGCACACCAGACCGCCTCAGCCGTCTACGAGGGCTGGGTCCGCCACCGCCGCTTCGAGCCGGTCGAGCACGGCTTCCGCTACCGCTTCTTCCTCACCTACCTCGACCTCGGCGAGCTGCCCGGCGTCCTCGACCGCTACCCGCTTTACTCGGCCCGCCGGCCGGCCCCAGCCCGCTTCCGCCGCAGCGACTACATCGGCGACCCGGAGCAGCCGCTCGACGAGTGCGCCCGCGACGCCGTCGCGGCCGCGACCGGCTCCCGTCCCCCCGGCCCGGTCCGCCTCCTCACCGGCCTGCGCTACCTCGGCCACTCCTTCAACCCGGTCAGCTTCTACTACTGCTTCGACGCCGGCGGCGAGCGGGTCGAGGCGGTCGTCGCCGAGGTCGAGAACATCCCCTGGGGAGAGCGACATGCGTACGTGCTTGCGCGGGGTGAGCGCCAGGGTAGGGTGCTGTCAGACGAGCTCGACAAGACTCTTCACGTCTCTCCACTGATGGGCATGGACCAGACCTACGCCTTTCGCGCCACCGAGCCCGGCGCCCGCCTCTCGGTCCACATCGAGTCGCGCCCGAGCCGGGACACCGCCGCGGACGGCGGCGGCGCCGGCAAGTCGTTCGACGCGACGCTCTCGCTGCGCCGGCGCGAGCTCAGCCCGCGGCTGATGGCCGGCCTGCTCGCCCGTTACCCGGCGATGTCGCTGCAGGTGGTGGCGAAGATCTACGCCCAGTCCCTGCGGCTGAAGCTGAAGGGCGCGCGCTACTTCCCCCACCCGGAGGGGAGCCGCCCGAAAGGGTTCATCTCGCCATGAGGGACGCACTCTCGCGGACCGCCGTCGGCGCCGTGCTGAGCCGGGTCAGCTCCGGCCGCATCGACGTCGTCGAAGGCGGGCGCGAACGCAGCTTCGGTCCGCCCGACGCCGAGCTGCGGGCGACGGTGACGGTCAACGACCCGGCCGCCTGGCGCGGGCCGCTGCGCGGCAGCGTCGGCCTCGGCGAGGGCTACGTGCAGGGGCTCTGGGAGACCGACGACCTCGTCAGCCTGATGCGGATCGCCGCCCGCGAACTACGTGAGATGGACGGCGTCCGCGCCGCCGTCGCCCGGCCGCGCGGCGTCCTCCACCGGCTGCGCCGGGCGGTGCCGCAGAACACCCGCGACCGCGCCCGCTCCCACATCGCCGCCCACTACGACCTCGGCAACGACCTCTTCGCCGCCTTCCTCGACGAGCGGATGATGTACTCCTGCGCCTACTTCCCCAGGGACGGAGTCAGCCTCGACGAGGCGCAGCTGGCGAAGCTCGACCGGATCTGTGACCGCCTCAGGCTCGGGCCCGAGAACCACCTGCTGGAGATCGGCAGCGGCTGGGGCGGGATGGCGATCCACGCTGCCCGGCGCAGCGGCTGCCGGGTGACGACGACGACGATCTCCAAAGCCCAGCACGATCTGGCGACCCGGCGGGTGAAGGAGGCCGGGCTCGAGAACCAGGTGACAGTCCTGCTCGAGGACTACCGCGACCTCGAAGGCCGCTACGACCGGCTCGTCTCGGTCGAGATGATCGAGGCCGTCGGCTGGCAGTACTTCGACGAATACTTCCGCCGCTGCGACCAGCTGCTGACGGACGACGGCGCGATGCTGCTGCAGGCGATCACGATCCGCGACGACATCTACGAGATCGAGAAGGCGGCGAAGAGCTTCGCCAACACCCACGTCTTCCCCGGCGGCTGCCTGCCCTCCGAAGGGCTGATCGCGAGCTGCCTGAACCGGGTCACCAGCATGCGCCAGGTCTGGATCGACGACATCACCGCCCACTACCCGCCGACCCTCGCCGCCTGGCGCGAGCGCTTCTTCACCGCTTGGGACCGGCTCCGCGACCATGGCTACGACGAGCGCTTCCGCCGCCTCTGGGACTTCTACCTGAGCTCCTCGGAGGCCGGCTTCCGTGAGCGCCGGATCGGCGACGTGCAGGCGCTCTTCGCCAAGCCCGGATGGAAGTGAGCGCGGGTGGCGGGCGTGAGCCGCTCGTCCTGATCCACGGCCTCGGCGGCTCCGGCATGGTCTGGGACCCGGTCCTCGACCTGCTGGCGCCCGAGCGCGAACCGATCGTGATCGAGATGGCCGGCTTCGGCTCGGCACCGCCGCTGCCGGCCGCGGTCGAGCCGACCGCCGCCAACCTCGCCGCGGCGGTGCACGCGGAGTGCGAGCGGCGCGGGATCGAGCGCCCGCACGTCGCCGGCAACAGCCTCGGCGCCTGGGTCGGACTCGAAATGGGGCGCTTCGGCTGGGCCGCCTCGGTCACCGCGATCTCGCCGGCCGGGCTCTGGCGGGCGCCGCTCGGCCCGCGCAAGCGCGACGTCCGCAACTGGGCCCAGCGGGCGCGGCCGCTGGTCCGGGCGGCGCTCGAGGTGCCGGCGCTGCGGCAGCGGATGGCTTCGACCTTCGCCGCCCACCCGGAGCGGATCCCCGCCGACGCCGCCCGCGAGCTGGTCCTCGGCTGGGTCGACGCCGACGGCTACGACGGCGCCAACAAGGCGATGCGGACCCACATCTTCGACCCGGCCGGCTACCCGGAGGACGTGCCGGTGACGATCGCCTGGGGCGAGCACGACCGGCTGGTCGGGCCGCCGAAGGAGAACCGCCGCCCGGCCGGCGCCCGCTTCCTCGTCCTCCCCGGCGTCGGCCACACGCCGATGTGGGACGACCCGCAGCTGGTCGCGCGGACCCTGATCGAGGGCAGCGCCGTCTCGGCCGCCGCCTGAGTTCTGGGAGAGTTAGAGGACGCCAGCGATTCGAAGGGAGCCCAGTTGATCGTCGAGAGGACCGAGAACCCGCAGTGGCTGTCGAACGCCTACCTGGTCGCCGACCCGGAGAGCAAGACCGGCGTCCTGATCGACGGCAACGACGAGCTGGCGCCGCTGCTGGAGAAAGCCGAGCGCGAGGGGATCGAGATCACCCACATCCTCGTCACCCATCCCCACGGCGACCACATCGCCGGCCTCGACGCGGCGCGTGAGCAGCTCGGCAAGCCGCCGGTCGTCGCCCACCCCGCCACCGCCGAGGAGATCGACATCCCGGTCGACGTCACCCTTGAGGACGGCGAGACGCTCGACGCCGGTGCGCTCCAGGTAAAGGCGCTCTTCACCCCGGGGCACGCCGCCGGCCACCTCGCCTTCCTGATCAACGACACCGACGTCTTCACCGCCGACGTCCTCTTCAAAGGCACGGTCGGTGGAACGATGGCCCCCGGCGCCTCCGGCTTCGACGACCTCCAGTCCTCGGTGATGGGGCTGATGGAGCTGCCGCCGGAGACCGTCGTCCATCCCGGCCACAAAGAGCCGACGACGATCGGCACCGAGTGGGCCGAGAACCCCTTCGTCCGGATCTGGCGCGGGCTCGACGCCACCGGCGAGGAGGAGGTGACGGTCTGGGGCCGCCCCGCGACCCTCAAGCTCTGGGCCCCCGACTACGACGGCGGCAACAAGGCCTGGATCACTTTTCAAGATTCGAACGAAGAAGCCATCGTCGGCGGCTCCCAGGTCGAGCGCTGACGCCGAGGTTGCCTTTTGCCCGCTATGCACGGGCAAAAGGCAACCTCGGCGAAAAGAGGCCCCGCAGGGGC
>DATKIA010000126.1:0-55405 GCA_035509895.1 Solirubrobacterales bacterium | reverse complement strand
GGCGAGGGCGATGCTGCCGTCGGAGCGGGGCACGATCGCGGATGCCTGCGCGCCCTCAGCCGGTTCGACCGGCGAGCTGGCGAGGCCGGCCCTGCCAAAGCCCTGGTCGGGGCTGCCGTCGGCCAGGTAACGGCTGAGGATCGCGGTCGAGGAGCCGGCGCTGGCGCGGGTCGGGGGCGTCGAGGAGCCGTAGCGGGAGGTGGCGGCAAGGATGCGGCCGTCCGGCTGCAGGGCGATCGCGTTGAACGGCGCCAGCCGGCGTTCGATCGCGATCCCGTCCTCCCCGAAGCTCGGGTCGAGCGCGCCGTTGGCGTCGTAGCGGACCATGCCCGCGAAGCGCGGGAAGACCGAGCCGCCGAGGACGATCTTGCCGTCGGGCTGGACGACCATCGTGTTGGCCCCGGCCGGGGCAGCGGTGACGAGGAGCGCAAACAGCGCCGCGGCGAGAGCGAGCAGCGGCCGAGTGCGGCGCGGACGAGAGTCGCGGACCTTCCCCATGCCCGCTCGAACACCCAGGCTCGGCTCAGGTTTCGGCGTCGGGGTCCTCGCTCGGCGGCGGCGAGGAGGTTTCGGCGGCGGTGCTCGTCGTCAGCGGGGCGGCGACGCCACCGACGAGGACGCGGCGGACGAGCCACGGGGCGAGGATCCGGCTGTGCGCCGCCAGCGCGTAGGGGCGCGGGACGTAGCGCTCGGCCTTGCCGCCGGGGCCGGCCTCGTAGATGGCGTCGGCGATCGTCTGCGGCTTGGAAACGATCCAGCGGGTCAGCGCTTTCGCCCGCAGCTCGGTCGCCGGGAAGCCCTCGGTCTGGACGAAGCCGGGCAGGACCATGCCGACGTGGACGCCGTTCGGGGCCTCCTCGAGGTGAAGGGCGTCGGTCCACCCGATCAGGGCGAACTTGCTCGCCGAGTAAGCGCCGGTGCGAGCGCGCGATACACGGCCGGCGGTACTGGCGACGTTGACGATCGCGCTCGGGGCGGACGCGCGCAGCAACGGCAGCAGCTCCTCGGTCAGACGCAAGACGGCGTCGAAGTTGAGCTCCATGTGGCGCTGGACGTTGGCGTAGCCGCTCTCGGCGAAGGAGCCGCGCCAGGCGGCGCCGGCGTTGTTGACGAGCAGGTCGAGGCGGCCGCCGTGCTCGGCCTCGAGGTGGGCACGGATCCGCTCCGGCGCGTCCCCTTCGGTCAGGTCGACGGCGACGACCGTGGCCCGGCAGGGCAGCGAGTCGGCCAGCTTGCGCAGCAGCCCGACGCGGCGGGCGACGAGAACGAGCTCCGTCCCCGGCTCACGCGAGAGCCGGATCGCGGTCGCCTCCCCGATCCCCGTCGATGCCCCCGTGACAACCGCCACCCCCATTGCGCAACCGTATTAGATCGGGAGCCTTTCGCGTTGGCGACATTGTGGGCGCCCCCGCAATGTCGCCAACGCGCTTTCGACCTTGTGCTCCCCATAGGGGGTACAAGGTCGAAAGCGAGCTCAGGCGCCGCATTGGTAGAGGGTGCCGGTGCTCGTTTCGAGTTCGTTCGCGGTGACTTCCGTGCACATCGAGGCGGTCACCGCTTCGATCGCTTCCGTGCTGCCGTTGCGAGAATCCCCGCCGGGACCGCCTCCCAGGCCGCCGGGGCCGCCGATGCCGCCGGGCATCGCGCATCGCCCCGGCTTCCATTCCCATCTGCGGCGCATCATTTCGCCTTCGGCTCCTCCCCCTATCCGAGGAAGGAAGGTTTCGCCTTCGGCGCCCATGCCGCGCCGCCAGCCCCGGCCGCGGCAGCGGCACGCTTCGCAGCCGCTCCCCGAGACGGGGTCGGCCGACGGTCGGGACTCGTGGCTGCGTTGCGCTCTCCATGCGACCACGGTGGCGGCCGCGACTGGGAGCAGCCTGAGAGCGATCTGGGAGCTAGTGAGACCCCAGCGCCTTGCGCAGCGACTCGCTGGCGCGCTCGGGCGCGTCGCCGAGCCCGACCATCAGGTTGATCGCGAGGGCCGCGATCAAGGTCCGGCCGTCCTCGGAGGAGCCGAACAGGCCGCCGACCTCGAGCAGAACCCAGCCGTGGGTGGCACTGAGGAACTGCCCGGCGGCGAGGACCGGCTCGGTCGGCCTGATCCGGCCGGACTCGGTGACCCGCCGCATCGAGTCGATCAGGACGTCGACCGAACGCTGGGCCTGCGGCGAGTTCCCGACCCCGCCGGCGAGCGCGACTTCGAGCCCGGCGTGGTGGCGCAAGCCGCCACCGATCAGCCCGTACATCAGGCGGTAGAGCTGCGGGTGGGCGAGCGCCCATTCGCTGTAGCCCCAGCCCCTGGCGAAGAAGTCGGCAACCGGGTCGTCGGTCTCCGGGATCGCGTCGACGAAGCGGGCGAACTCGTCGAAGCCGTCGGCGACGAGCGCGTCGATCAGCCCCGGCATGCCGCCGAAGTGCGTGTAGAGGGACTGGGTCGAGGTCCCGACCTGGGCCGTCAGCGACCGCGCCCGCAGCGCCTCCGGCCCCTCTGCCTCGACCTTCTCGCGGGCCGTCAGAAGCAGGCGGTCGCGCAGTGGCGAAGCTGCGATAGTCTCCATATAACGATGTTACAACAGCGTTCCACCGACTCCTCGTACGACGTGATCGTGGTCGGTGCCCGCTGCGCCGGCTCGCCGCTGGCGACGCTGCTCAGCCGCCGCGGACTGCGGGTCTGCCTGCTCGACCGCGCCGGTTTCCCCAGCGACACCCCCTCCACCCACGGGATCCAGCCGCCCGGCGTCAAGGTCCTCGCCGAGCTCGGCGTCCTCGACCGGCTGCTGGAGCTGGCGCCCGCGATCGACGACGGCGTCATCGCCCTCGACGAGTACCGGATCGACTACGTCGGCCTCGAAGCGGCACTCGGGGCGCCGATGGTGAACGTGCGCCGGATCACCCTCGACGCGATCCTGGCCGAGGCCGCGGTCGCGGCCGGGGCCGAGCTCCGTACCGGAGTCACGGTCACCGGCCTCCTCCGATCCGCGGGCCGCGTGGTCGGCGTCGAGACCACCACGGGGACGTTGCGGGCGAGGCTGGTGGTCGGCGCCGACGGCGCCCGCTCGACCGTCGCCCGGCTCGTCGCCGCCCCCGAGTACCACCGCACGGCGCCGCAGCGGGTCTTCCTCTGGTCATATTTCGAGGGGGTCGCGAAAGACGAGCGCCGGGTCTGGATCGGCGGCATCGGCGAGAACGGCTTCCTCGCCAGCCCGACCGACTCGGGCCTCTTCCTCGCCGCCTGCGTCCTCCCGATCGAGCGCCGCGAGGAGCTGCGCGCCGACCGCACCCATGCCTACGAGGCCGCGATCAAAGGCTGGCCCGAGCTGGGCGCGACCGTCGCTCACGGCCGCCGCCGCGGCTCGGTTCAGATGATGTCCCGCTGGCACGGCTTCTTCCGCCAGTCGGCCGGCCCGGGCTGGGCCCTGGTCGGTGACGCCGGCCACTTCAAGGATCCGACTCCGGGCCAGGGGATAGCCGACGCCCTGCACCAGGCGACCACGCTCGCCCCGGCGATCGCCGCCTCCCTCGAGGGAGGCGGCGACGACCCCCTTCGCGCCTGGTGGCGAGGGCGCGACCGCGAGTCCTGGGAGATGTACTGGTTCGCCCGGCAGATGGCCAACCCGACCTTCGCGCCCCTGCTCGCCGAGACCGCCAACGCCCGCTTCGCCGCCGACCCCGAGCTCGTCACCCGCATGGTGAGGATCCTCGGCCGCGACCTCCCCGCCTCGCAGCTCCTCCCTCCCGCGGCGACGGCCTCGGTCATCGCCGAGACGCTGCGCCGCAACCCGGGCAAGCGGCGCCGGGTGCTGCGGGAGGTCGGCGGAATCGTCGCCGAAGAACTGCGGCTACTGGGAGCGCGGGCCCTGCTGGCTCAGAAACCGGCGGGGTGACGAGCGACGAAGCCGGCGGTGGAGGTCATGTCTTCGTGCCAGCGCGGGCCGGTGCCGCTGGAGTCGCCGACGGTGTCCCAGCGTAGGCCGTCGATCACCGCGAAGGCGTGGCCGGGGTTGGCGTAGACGGTGATCCACCGCCCTTTGCCGGGGACGCCCCAATTCATCATTTCGGACGAGTCCATCGGCACGTCGAGGAAGCCGGCGCCGTGGAGGGCAAAGCTGACGGCGCCCGAGCAGTCGTAGCCGGACATCCACCAGCGGGCGTGGCCGCCGCCCCAGACGTACGGTTTGGTCCGGATCCGGTTGGCCGAGTAGATCGCCGCCTTGACCGCGCCAGGAGCGGTCGTCGGGAAGACGGCTGCTTCTTCGACCAGGGTCGCTTTCGCAATCGGCAGACAGGTGCGGGTGCCTTCCGGCGTCAGCGTGCATTCGACCGATCCCGGGGTCGGCGTCGCCGGGTCGTAGGGCGCGCCCTTTTCGGTGCCCGAGGTCGGGGTCAGGCCGCCGCCGGCAGCGAGCGCCGATGCGGGGAAGACGATCGCGGCAAGCGCGAACGCGAAAACGAAAAATCGGGCCCTAGTCCCTTTTTGCAGCAACCGCAAACCAGTCTCCTCTGTTGGCCTACGGGGTTAGCTGTCGGGCTAGCGCTGAAGGAGCCTGCGCTTCCACTGGGTGGATTCGCCCCAAAATCGGTTCCCCCGTTCCAGGTTGTCGAGCCCTGGATTCGGCTTACCGGTTTCGAACGCGAGCAGTGTACATGTCTCTCACGTCATATTCGGGACCGTTTTCCCAACCCCTTGTCGGCGGCACCGCCGGTCGGGCCGGGCTGGCGCGGCCCCAAGCGCGAGCGTCGCGATCGTCCCCACGGCGCTCGCCGACCTGCGCGGGATCGTCCGCCTCTACGGCGAGCTGATGCGCTTCGCCCTGGCTGGGCTCGCGCTGGAAGCGCTGGCGCCCGCGGTCGAGCTCGGCGTCCTCTTTCTCGCCAACGCGGCGGCGACGGCGCTGCGCCACCTGCTGCTGCGGATCTGGGTCTTCGGCCCGGGACAGGGAGCCGGCCAGTTGCAAGGATGGGCGCCGTGCCCGCCTCGTCCCAGCACCACGCGCCGCGCCTGAGCGCCTCCCGCCGTGAAGACGAGCGGGTCACCCCGCTGGAGCTGTTCTTCGACCTCGTCTTCGTCCTCGCAATCACCCAGTGCACGGCGCTGATGGCTCACCACCCGACCTGGTCGGGCCTGCTGCAGGGCCTGCTCGTCCTCGGCGTCCTCTGGTGGGGCTGGGTCGGCTACGCCTGGCTGACCAGCCTCGTCGACCCCGAGGAGGTCGTCGTCCGCTTCTTCATCTTCGTCGCTATGGCGGCACTGCTAATCGTCTCCCTCTGTGTGCCAGAGGCGTTCGGCTCGCTGGCGCTTACCTTCGCCGTCGCCTTCGGCGTCTTCCGCTGCGCCCACATCGGCCTCTTCATGGTCGGCAGCGCCGACGAGGACCCGCTGCGCCGCTCGGTGATCGGCCTCGCCGTCTCGACCGCCGCTGCGGTCTCGCTGCTGGTCGCCGCCTCCTTCTTCGACGGCCTCGCCCAGGGGGCGCTGTGGGCACTGGCGCTGTTCGTCGACATGGCCGGCCCCTACTTCTTCGGTGCCGACGGCTGGCGCTTCGTCCCCGGCCACTTCGCCGAGCGCCACGGCCTGATCGTGATCATTGCCCTCGGCGAGTCGATCGTCGCGATCGGGGTCGGCGCCGCCGGTGAGCTCGACTTCGGGATCGGCGTCGCCGCGGTCCTCGGGGTGGCGCTGGCGGCGACGCTGTGGTGGGTCTACTTCGACATCGTCGCCCTCGTCTCCGCCCGGCGCCTGGCCGAGGCCGAGCCCGGCCGGGTCCAGAACGAACTCGCCCGCGACTCCTACTCCTACATCCACTACGCGCTGGTCGCCGGCATCGTCCTCACCGCCTTCGGCATGAAAACGACGATCGGCCACACCACCGAGCACCTGCACACCGTCCCCGCTTTCGCGCTGCTCGGCGGCGTCGCCGTCTACCTACTGGGGCTGGTCGGCTTCCGCTACCGCCACGTCCAGTCGATCAACACGCGCCGAACCGGGCTGGCGATCGTCCTGCTGCTGCTGATCCCGGTGGCGACGGCGATCCCCGCGATCGCCTCGCTGGCGATCGTCGTCGTGCTGATGGTGACTCTGATCGTGATCGAGCACCGCGGCTACGGCGAGACCCGCGACGAGGTCCGACGCGAATTTTCCGTCGCCCACTCCGAGACCTCCGAAACTCCGCCAACTTCCACCGGTTGAAGCCCCCGCACTGGACGAACGTACGATGAACGTCCGACTTTGAAAGACTGCTGCGAGTTTTGAGCAATACGCCGCAACTACTCGACGAACTGCTGCGCGCCGGCGCCCCCTCGGGCTACGAGGGGCCGGCGGCTGAGATCTGGCGCAAGGCGGCGTCCTTCGCCGATCTCTCCAGCGACGGGCTCGGCTCCTCGATCGCCCGCGTCGGCGAGGCCGAGCCGCTGTTCGCGGTCGTTGGCCACATCGACGAGATCGGCCTCGTCATCACCCACGTCGACGAGAAGGGGTTCCTCTGGTTCGCCCCGATCGGCGGTTGGGACCCGCAGATCCTCGTCGGCCAGCGGGTCGCGGTCCGCGGCAAGGAGGGCATCGTCCCCGGCGTCGTCGGCCGCAAGCCAATCCACCTACTGGAGCCCGACCAGCGCAAGAAGGTCGTCGAGCTGAAGGCGATGCACATCGACATCGGCGCCGCCGACGGCGACGAGGCCTCCGAGCTGGTCCGGATCGGCGACCCGGTCGTGATCGACGCCGAGCCGGTCGCCGTCGCCGGTGACCGCCTCGTCTCGAAGTCGATGGACAACCGGCTCGGCGCCTACGTCGCGCTCGAGAGCCTGCGCCGCTGCACCGAGGGCGACGGCCCCGGCGGCTCCTTTGCCGCGGTCGCCGCCGTCCAGGAGGAGATCGGCCTGTTCGGCGCCCGCACCTCCGCCTTCCACCTGCGCCCCGACGTCGCCGTCGCTGTCGACGTCACCCACGCGACCGACGCGCCCGGCGTCGACGAGAAGGAGCTCGGTTCCAGCCCGCTCGGTTCCGGCCCGGTAATCGGCCGCGGCTCCACCCTCTCGCCGAAGGTGACCGAGCTGCTGGTCGAGACCGCTGAGGCCGAGGGCATCGAGTACTCGCTGGCGGCCAGCGGCCGCGGCACCAGCACCGACGCCGACGTCCTTCAGATCTCCCGCTCCGGGATCCCCACCGGCCTCGTCTCGATCCCGCTCCGCTACATGCACTCGCCGGTCGAGATGGTCGACCTGCGCGACGTCGAGGCGGTCGTCAACCTCCTCGCCGCCTTCGGCGCCCGCCTCTCGGCGGACGACGACTTCAGCCGCTAGTCGACCAGCGTCAGCTCTTTGGGGAGCGTCGAGAGGTTGCGGTAGCCGTCGTCGCTGACGACGACGAAGTCCTCGATGCGGACGCCGAGCTTGCCGGGCAGGTAGATGCCGGGCTCGACGGTGACGACTTCGCCGGTGGCGAGGACGTCGTCGGACTTTGGCGAGAGCCGCGGGCCCTCGTGGACCTCGAGGCCGACGCCGTGGCCGAGGCCGTGGCCGAAGTGCTCCTTGTGGCCGGCCTCGTCGATGATCTTGCGAGCGACGGCGTCGACGTCTTCGCCGCTGACGCCCGGCTTGACCGCCTCCAGGGATGCGAGCTGGGCCTCGAGCGTGGTCGCGTAGACGGCGCGAGCCTCCTCGCCGGGCTCGCCGGTCGCGTAGGTGCGGGTCCCGTCCGAGCAGTAGCCGTCGAGCTGGGCGCCCATGTCGAAGACGACCAGCTCGCCCTTGCCGATCTCGCGCTCGCCGGGCTCGGCGTGCGGCAGGGCGCCGTTGGGGCCGGCGGCGACGATCGCCGGGAACGAGGGGTCGCCGCAGAGCTCGCGGATCCGCGCTTCGGCGGCGCGGGCGACCTCGCGCTCGCTGCGGCCGGCGAGCCCGCGCTCGACGCTCCACTGCCAGACCTCGTCGGCGAGCGCCGAGGCGGCCTCGATCGCCGCCAGCTCCTCGGCGTCCTTGACCCGGCGCAGCTTCTCGACCGCGCCGCCGGCGGGGACCGCCTCGACACCCTCCCCCAGCTTCTCCTCCAATTTCACCAGCGACCGAACAGCCAAATGATCGTCCTCGAACCCGACCCGGCCCTCGAGCCGCTCGGCGATGCTCGCCAGCCAGTCGCCGGCGACGGTGATCGGCTCCCAGCCCTCGACCTCGGCAGCGGCACGCTCGGTGTAGCGGAAGTCGGTCAGGAAGAGGCGGATCCCGGGGCCGCAGACACAGGCGCCGTTCGTGCCCGTGAAACCGGTCAGGTAGCGGACGTTGGTCAGGTCGGTGACCAGCATCCGGTCGAGCTCGCGCTCGGCCAGCTCCGCCTCGAGGCGGTCGCCGCGGCCGCGCATCAGGCGCTGACCCCGAGTTCGCCGGCGAGCAGCTCCAGCGCCTCGCGGTAGCCGTCAGCGCCTTTTCCGGAGATCTTCGCCAAGACGAGTCCGTCGAACACGGAGACCTTGCGCCAGTCATCGCGCGCCTCGACGTCGGAGAGGTGGACCTCGACCGCCGGCAGCTGCGAGACGCCGAGCGCGTCGGCGATCGCGCGGCTGTAGTGGGTCCAGGCGCCGGCGTTGATCAGCGCCGAGTCGGCCAGGTCCGGCAGCCGGTGCAGGTACTCGACGAACTCGCCCTCGTGGTTGGTCTGGAAGAAGATCGGTTCCAGTGAGAGCTCGCGCGCCCAGTCGGAGATCTGGTGCTCGAGCTCGCTCAGCGATTTGCCGCCGTAGAAGGCCGGGTCGCGGCGCTCGAGGATGTCGAAGTTGACGCCGTGCAGGACGGCGACGCGGTTGCGGGTGCTGGTCATGGAACGAGCTCTTCCACTGCGGCGCGGACCTTACCGGGGTCGACCAGCTGCCCCACCCGGGGCTCCCCGGGCTCGGACAGGAGCACGAACCCGACCCCCGCCGCGGTCCGCTTCTTGTCGAGCTGGATCGTCCTCAGGAGTTCGTCAACGCGTATGTCTCTCTCATCGGGATGAAAGCGGACCTCAGTGGGAAGTTGATGGCGCACCAAGATTGACTCGACCTCGCTGCGCAGGTCCGGCGCGTCAGAGAGCCGCAGTGCACCGAGGAGTCCGATGCCGACAGCCTCCCCGTGTCGCATTCCCTGCTCGATGGTGCCTGCCTCTATCGCATGGCCAATCGTGTGGCCGAGGTTGAGCACATTTCGCCAGCCTGAATCCTGCTCGTCAGCGGCGACAACTTCGCACTTGTATCGAGCGCAAGAGAGGACGATGTCAGTTAGCTCTGGGGGGTCAAGATCTTCTATGAGCCGAACGCGCTCCCAAAGAGCGCCACCCGCAAGGAGCCCGGTCTTCAGCACCTCGACGAATCCGGACCGCAACTCCGGCAGCGACAAGGTCTCCAGACATTTGACATCAGCGAGAACGGCGGCTGGAAGCTGATATGCGCCAACGTAGTTCTTGATCGCCACCAAGTCGATACCGGTCTTGCCGCCGTAAGCCGAATCAACCTGAGCAACGAGCGTCGTTGGCACCTGAACCACGGGCACCCCACGCTGATAGATGTGCGCACAGAATCCGGCCAGATCGCCGACGACCCCACCACCAAGAGCGACGATGTGATCCTGCCGGTTCATGCCAGTATCAACGAGCGCCTCGATCACCTTCTCGGTCGTTTCAAAGCTCTTTGAAAACTCGCCCGGATCGACCTCGATCCGGGCGCTCAGCGGCTCGAGACGATCCGCGTAAAGCCCCATCGTCGTGGTGTCTCCGACACAGAAGCGCCGGCCCTCTACCGGCCACCAGCCCTCGCTTACCGCCGACAGCAGGCCCGGGCCGACGTAGATCGGGTACTCGCCCGAGGCACTCGATGCCCAGATCAGCTTCGTCCCGGCAGGCAGGTCCGACAGCGACTGGATCGCCGGCAGCGCCCGCTCGACGATGTCGCGATCGCCGACCGGGACGATGGCATCGGCGAGCTCTTCGTAGAGCGGCAGCCGCGCCGCCAGCAGCTGCTCGACGTCGGCGGCGCTGGTCGCCAGCGGCCGGCTCGAGTGGGCGATCCGGCGCCAGGCCTCGGCGGCGCCGACCTGCAGCCAGACGACGATGTGGCGGACGAGGGCGCGGCGGATCCGGTCGGAGAGGATGCTGCCGCCGCCGAGCGCGATGACACCGCCGTCGGCCTCCTCCAACAGCGAGCCGACGATCTCGGCCTCGCGCTCGCGGAAGCCCTCCTCGCCATGCTGTTCGAAGGCCTCGGTGATCGGCATCCCGAACGACTCGGCCATCAGCTCGTCGATCTCGGTCGTCTCCAGACCGGCGTGGCGGGCAGCGGCGAGCGCCGTGCTCTTGCCGGCCCCCATGAAGCCGATGAAGACGATCGCGGGCCGTGCCATCGCCCTACCCGCGGAAGTCGATGCGCTGCTTGTAGTGCTCGACGGCGGCGAGGACGTCGTCGATGTGGTCGCCGCCGAACTTCTCCCGGTAGGCGCGGGCGAGGGTCAGGCAGACCATCGCCTCGGCGACGACGGCAGCGGCGGGGACGACGGTCGAGTCGGTCCGCTCACGCAGCGCCTGGGCCGGCTCCTTGGTCTCGGTGTCAACCGAACGCAGCGGCTTGGTCAGGGTCGAGATCGGCTTGATCGCGGCCCGGACCGAGAGCGGCAGGCCGTTGGTCATCCCGCCCTCGAGGCCACCGGCGTGGTTGGTCTCGCGGTAGTAGCCGCGCTCCTCAGACCAGAAGATCTCGTCGTGGGCTTCGGAGCCGGGGCGGCCGGCGACGTCCCATGCTTCGCCGATCGCGACGCCCTTGACCGACTGGATCGAGGCGACAGCGCCGGCGAGCCGGCCGTCGAGCCGGTCTTCCCAGGAGATGTGGGAGCCGAGGCCGGGGACGAGGCCGAAGGCAAGCACCTCGAAGCTGCCGCCGAGGCTCTCGTTCGCCTTCCGCAGGCGGTTGATCTCGGCGACCATCGCTTTGCTGGTCTCGGCGTCCAGGACGCGGACCGGGTCGTCGTCGACGCCCTCGAAGTCGGCTGGGGTCAGGTTCTCGGGCTCGGGCGCCCGGATCGAGGCGATCTGGAGGACGTGGCTGTGGACCTCGACGCCGAGGGCAGTGAGGAAGCCGCGGGCGATCGTGCCGGCGGCGACGCGGGCGGCGGTCTCGCGGGCGCTGGCCCGCTCGAGCACGTTGCGGATGTCTGAGTGCCCGTATTTCTGGGCGCCGACGAGGTCGGCGTGGCCGGGCCGCGGCAGGTGCACTTCATCCGGCGAGAACCCCTCGACCGGCCAGGGGTTCATCCGCTCCTCCCAGTTGGCGTAGTCGCGGTTGGCGACCAGCACCGCGATCGGGCTGCCGAGCGTGCGCCCGTGGCGCACGCCGGAGCGGATCTCGGCCGTGTCGGTCTCGATCCGCATCCGCCCGCCGCGGCCGTGGCCGAGCTGGCGCCGGGCCATGTCGCGGTCGAGCGCCTCGCGGTCGAGCTCGAGCCCGGCCGGCATGCCCTCGACGATCGCGACGAGCCCCGGCCCGTGCGACTCGCCTGCAGTGGTGAAACGGAAGGTAGTCATGAGCCGCCTAGGCTATCGGCGCCCCGGC
The DNA here is from genome assembly GCA_035509895.1 of Solirubrobacterales bacterium. GTDB lineage: Bacteria > Actinomycetota > Thermoleophilia > Solirubrobacterales > 70-9 > VAYN01. The sequence goes on along the minus strand of DATKIA010000126.1, from coordinate 43,844 downwards.
CTATAGGCCCCGCCGCGCGAGTGTTGAGTTGACCGGCCCATAGCCCGGTTAAGTCAACACTCGACACTAGCCGCGGGCGGCGGTGCGCATGGTGTCTAGGTCGGGTGCCTCGCCGGTCCAGATCTGGAGCGAGAGGGCGCCCTGCTGGACGAGGATCTCGATGCCGTCGACTATGCCGGCGCCGCAGCGGCCCGCCGCCTCCAGCAACCGGCCCGGCCCCTCGCCGTAGACCATGTCGATCACGACCTGCTCGGAGGTGAACCTGTCCGGCTCCAGCGGCAGTTGCTCGAAGGGGTCCTCGCCGCGCAGGCCGACGGCGGTGGTGTTGACGATCAGGCCGTAAGCACGCTGGCGCGGCTCGTCGACCGGGAGGCCGCCGATCTCCGCCGCGATCGCCTCCGCCCGCGCCGCGGTCCGGTTCCAGACGTCGACTTCGATCGGTTCGCGCTCCTCGCGCTCGGGGTCCTCGTCGGTGTTGACTTCGAGCGGGCCGCGGGCGAGGGCCCAAATCGCCGCCCGGGCGGCGCCGCCGGCGCCCAAGACAAGCGCCCGCCGCGCCCGCGAGGGCCGCGGCAGCGAGGCCAGCAGGCCGCCGGCGTCGGTGTTGTCGGCCTCGACCCGGCCCTCGGCGAAGCTCAGCGTGTTGGCGGCGCCGATCGCGATCGCGGCGGCGCTGCGGCCGTCGGCGAGGGCAAGCGCCGCCTCCTTGTGGGGGATCGTCACGTTGGCGCCGACGAACTCCCCCGACGCGGCCATCTCGCGCACCTTCGCCTCAAAGTCCTCCGGCGCCACCTCGATCGCCTCGTAGGTCCACTCGGGCGCGAGCCCGAGCGCCTCCAGCGCCGCCGTCTGCATCGCCGGCGAGCGCGAGTGCCCGACCGGGTGGCCAATCACCGCCAGCTTTTTCACGAGGGTTCCTTCCCGGGCGCCGCGGCCGTTCCTGCCCTCAGCAGCTGCTGGGCTCGTTGCCGCCGTTTTCATCGCGTGCCTTTTCGTAGGCGGCGACGGCTTCTTCGAATTCGGCGTCGTTCTTGGCGAAGGTCAGTTCGCCGCAGGTGTTCGGCTTGTTGACGTAGTAGATGAAGTCGCTCTTGGCCGGATGGGCGGCGGCCTGGAGGGCGGCGAGGCCGGGGCTGTTGATCGGGCCCGGGGGCAGACCCTGGTTGGTTCGGGTGTTGTACGGGGAGTCGACTTCGAGTTCGGACTGGGTCAGCGGCTTCGTGTAGTTGTTGTTGGCGAAACGGATCGTCGCGTCGATCCCGAGCGGGATCCCTTCGCGCAGGCGGTTGTAGATCACCGAGGCGACCAGCTTCCGCTGCTTCGCGACGCCGGCCTCGTCTTCGACCATCGAGGCGATCGTGACCACGTCGTAGATCGTCAGGTTTTTCGACTTCGCGTACTTCATGTTGACCTTCTTGATTTTCACCTTGAAGTCTTGAAGTTGAAGCTGGACGAGGTCGGTGACCGGCGCCTTCGGCTTCAGTTCGAAGGTGTCCGGGAAAAGGAAGCCCTCGAGGTTTTTCGCGTTCTTGCCGCCGTAGTCGGCCGGGTCGAGGTACTTCGACTTCACCGTCTTCTTCGTGTAGCTGCCGGGGATGCCGTCTTCTTCGACCAGCTGCGCCGCCTGCGGGCGGCTGTAGCCCTCGGGGATCGTCACCGTGGTGACGCGCTTGACCGGCGCCTTCGAGAGCGCGTCGATTGCCGAGCCGTAGCTCATGTCGTGGGCGAGGGTGAAGTGGCCGGCGTAGAGGTCGGAGCGCTTGCCCTCGAGCGTGACCCGGATCTGGAAGAAGGTCGAGTCGGAGATCACGCCCTTCTTTTCGAGCAGGTCACCGACTTCGCTGACGCTCGACCCTTTCGGGATCTTGACTTGCACCTTCCCGCTGCCGTCGCCGTGGAAGGGCTGGAACAGCGACCAGAGGAACCAGACGAGGATGACGAGGACGATGACGCCGACGATCCGGAAGGGGTGACGGGCGAGGGCGCCGAGGATGCCGCGGCGACCACCGCGACCGCCGCCCCGGCCGGAGGCGGCACCGATCATCTCCGGATCGCCTTCCTCGTGGAAGCCCCAGTCCTCGGACGGCGCCTGGCGCGGCTCGTACTCGTGTTCGTAGCTCTGCTCCTGCGCCGGCTCGGGGGCGGGCGTCGGCGGGTCGGCCGGTCCCTGCGCCGCCCCGGCTGCAGCGGCGGCAGCCGCGCCGGCGGGGACTGGATGCTCATCCGAAGCTGGGTCGTCAGACGGCTTGGCGACCGGCTCGGCGGCCGCTTTCTCGTCCGGCTCCGGCGTCGGCGGGTCCTCGTCCCAAAACTCCTGCTCGGGCGTGCGCGGCGGTTTCGGCGGCTCCTCCGGTTCCTCGGGCGGAGGCGGCGGCGCGACCGCTTTCTTCTCGGCCTTCTTCGCTTCGCGCTTCTGGCGCTTCTCCTCGCGCTCGCGGCGGCGTTCCTCGCGCTCGCGGGCCTGTGGATCGTTGGGATCGGCGAAGGGGTCGCCGGACCAGTCGTCGCTCAAAGCTCTCCTTCGTTACCCGCCTGGGCTGCCAGATATCCCTCCAGCATGTGAGCGGCGGCGATCGAGTCGCGCGCCGCAGAGGCGCCCGCTCGACGGCTGGAATCCGCCATCCGGGAGGTGAGGCGCTCGTCGTAGGTCTCCACCGGAACCGAAAGCATGGCTTCGAGTTCGGCGCAAAAAGTGCGCGCCAGCGCCGCCTGGCTCCCTTCCTCGCCGCTGAGGTGCAGCGGCAGGCCGACGACGACCCGCTCGACCCCGTGCTCGGCGACCAGCTCGGCGACGGCGCGCGGCTCCGGCGGTTCGATCACCGGCAGCGGCGTCGCCAGGGTTCCGGTCGGGTCCGAGAGCGCCGCGCCCATCCGCACCGTGCCGTGGTCGAGGGCAAGCACGCGCACGCGCTAACCGAGCTCCCGCGCGATTGCTGTCCGCGCCGCGGCCAGCGCCTCGTCCAGCTTCGCCGGGTCTTTGCCGCCCGCCTGGGCCATGTCGTCGCGGCCACCGCCGCCGCCACCGACGGCCACCGCCGCCTCGCGGACGAGGGTCGCGGCCGAGAGGCCCTTGGCGACCGCCTCTTGGCTGGCGAGCGCGACCAGCGCCACCTTGTCGCCGTCGCCGCCGCCCAGCACCAACGCAGTGGCGCCGCCGAGTGAGGACTGGACCCGGTTGGCGACGTCGAGCAGCGCCTTCTGGTCGCCGAGCTCGGTCGCCGCGACGACGACCTTGACCCCGGCGATCTCCTCGGCCCCAGCGCCGAGCCGCTTCGCTTCCTCGCCCAGCTGCTGCGCCTGCGCCTGCGCGGCGCCGGCGCCGGCCTCCTTCAGCCGCTCCGCCGCTTTGCCCGCCGCCGCCAGCGGGTCCTGGGCGTTGCCGAGCAGCTCGCCGGCCTGGCGCAGCTCCGCCTCGCGCTCGCGGAAGTAGTCGATGGCCGAGGGACCGGTGATCGCCTCGACCCGGCGCACGTTGGCGGCGCTCGAACCCTCGGAGGAGATCTTGAAGATGCCGATCTCGGCGGTGTTGGCGACGTGGGTGCCGCCGCAGAGCTCACGCGAGACGTCCTCGATCTCCACCACCCGCACCCACTCGCCGTATTTCTCGCCGAACAGCGCCATCGCGCCGAGCTTTTCGGCCTCGGGCCGCTCCATTTCCAGCCAGCGCACCGGGTGGCTGGCCTTGATCCACTCGTTGACCCGGTCCTCGACGTAGCGCTGGTCCTCGGCGCTCAGCGCCTGGCCGTGGGTGAAGTCGAAGCGCAGCTTGTCGGGGCGGACGGCGGAGCCGGCCTGGCGCACATGGGTGCCGAGCCGCTCGCGCAGCGCCGCGTGCAGGAGGTGGGTGGCGGTGTGGTTGCGCATCGTCGCGTGGCGGGTGTCCCTGGTCACCTCGGCCTCGACCCGGACTCCCGGCTCGATCGCCTCGCCGCTGGGCTCGACTTCGATCGCCTGGTCGTCGCCGACCCGGTAGACGTCGACGACCCTGGCCTCGGCACCGCCCCAGCGCAGCACGCCGGAGTCGGCAACCTGGCCGCCGCCCTCGGCGTAGAAGGGGCTCTCCTCGAGCTTGATCAGAGCACGGCCGTCGACCGTCTCGACCGCCGCCAGGCCAGTCGAGACGCGCAGCGTTTCGTAGCCGACGAAACGGGTCGGCGGCGCCGCATCGGCGAAGGCGAGGACGCGCTCGTGCGTGTCCTCGGAGCCGTGCGCGGTGGCGGCGCCGGTGCGGGCGCGCTGGCGCTGCTCCTCCATCAGCTCCTCGAAGCCGGAGTCGTCGACGGCGAGCCCCTCTTCGGCCAGGAGCTCCTTGGTCAGGTCGTAGGGGAAGCCGTAGGTGTCGTGCAATTTGAAGGCGTCGGCGGCGTCGATCCAGGAGGTCTCGCTCTCCTTCGCCTGGGCGACGAGCCGTTCCAGCAGCTCGGTGCCGCGCTCCAGCGTGCGGCCGAAGCTCTCCTCCTCGTCGCCGACCCAGCGGGCGATCGTCTCGCGCTCGGCGAGGAGCTCCGGGTACGCGGACCCCATGAGCTCGATCGTGCGCTCGGCGAACTTGCCGAGCCAGGGCGATTCAAGGCCGAGCGAGTTGCCCTGCTGGATCGCGCGGCGCATGATCCGGCGCAGGATGTAGCCGCGGTCCTCGTTCGAGGGAACGACGCCGTCGGCGAGCAGGAAGGTGGCGCCGCGGGTGTGGTCGGCGACGATCCGCATCGCCCGCGTGACCCGTTCGCCCTCCTCGTAGCCGTGGCCGGAGAGTTCCTCGGCGAGGTCGATCAGCGGCCGGATGTGGTCGACCTCGTAGACCGAGGGGACGTCCTGGAGGATCGCCGCCATCCGGTCGAGGCCCATGCCGGTGTCGATGTTCTTCGTCGGCAGCTCGGTCAGCGAGCCGTCCTCGTGCAGGTCGTAGCTCATGAAGACGTGGTTCCAGAACTCGAGGAAGCGGTCTGAGTCGTCGCCGGGGCGGTCATCCTCGCCGCCGAAGGCGGGGCCGCGGTCGAGGTAGAGCTCCGAGCAGGGGCCGCAAGGGCCAGTCGGGCCGCCCTGCCAGAAGTTGTCCTCGCGGCCGAGCAGGACGATCCGCTCCTCCGGCACCCCGGTCGCCTTCCAGATCTCGATCGCCTCTTCGTCGGGGCCAAGCCCGAGCTCCTCGTCGCCGCCGAAGACGGTGACCCAGATCAGCTCTGGGTCCATCTCGAAGCCCTGGGTCGCAAGCTCCCAGCCCCAGGGGATCGACTCGGCCTTGAAGTAGTCGCCGAAGCTCCAGTTGCCGAGCATCTCGAAGAAGGTGAGGTGGCGGGCGGTGTTGCCGACCTCCTCGATGTCGGTCGTGCGGAAGCATTTCTGGACGTCGGCGAGACGCGACGCCGGCGGCTGTTCGCGACCGAGGAAATAGGGCTTGAACGGCTGCATCCCGGCGGTGGTGAGCAGCACCGAGGGGTCGTGCACGGAGGGCACGAGCGAGGCCGAGGGAACGATCTTGTGCCCCCGCTCCGCGAAAAACGAGAGGTAGGTGTCGCGGATCTCCTGGGCCTTCATGTGAGGGAGCCTAAATATTCCGCTCGCAAAAGGTGCGGGGGCGTTGGCCGCGGCTCAGGCCGCGGCGGTGATCGTGCCGTGGCCGACGACCGTTTCACCTTCCAACAGCACCGCGGTCTGCCCGGGCGAGGCGCCGGCGAAGGCCTCGCCGAGCTCGATCTCGAGCGCGTCGTGGCAACCGCGGCCGGGGGCGCCGATCGAGGCCGGCAGAGCGCGCGAGTGGTAGCGGAGACGGACCGCGTCGACGCGCCCGCCGTCGCGATGGAGGACGGCGTCGCGGATGCTGACGCGCCTGGTTTCGAGCTCGGCCCGGGTGCCGATCGTGACCGTGTTGGCGACGGCGTCGGTGGCGAGCACGTAAGCCGGCTCGTTGAGGGAGACGCCGGTGCCGCGGCGCTGGCCGACGGTGAAGTTGTGATGACCGACGTGGCGGCCGAGGCGACGGCCGCTGCGGTCGATGACGTCGCCCTCGCGGTCGGTGAGGCCGCCATGGCGGCGGAGGAAGCCGCGCTTGCCCTGGCCGGCGAGGAAGCAGAGGTCCTGGCTCTCGGCCTTGCGCGCGACCGGCAGCCCGTGGCGCTCGGCGATCGCCCGCACCTCGGCCTTGGTCAGCTCGGTCAGCGGAAAGCCGAGCCGGTCGAGCAGCGCCGGCGGCAGCGCCGCCAGCATGTAGCTCTGGTCCTTGGCGGCGTCGGCGCCGGCGGCGAGCAGCGGCCCTTCAGCGTCCTCGACGATGCGCGCGTAGTGGCCGGTCAAAAGGCGCTCGGCCCCGAGCCGCTCGGCGAGGTCGATCATCGCCGCCAGGCGGACCTCGCCGTTGCAGAGGACACACGGGTTGGGCGTGCGGCCCTCGGCGTAGCCGGAGACGAAGCGGCCGACGACCCGGCGGCGGAATTCCTCCTCGAGGTCGAGCGTGAAGTGCGGGATCCCGAGCGTGTGGGCGAGCCCGCGGGCGCCGAGCACCGCCTCCGGCGAGCAGCACGCCTTGGCGCCGTCGGTGTCGGGATCAGCCCACAGCTTGACCGTGATGCCGATAACTTCGACTCCGCGCTCGCGCTCGAGCAGCGCGGCGACAGCGCTGTCGACGCCACCTGACATGGCGACGGCGACGCGGGGGCGTTCCCCGGCCGAGGGTTCGGACGGCTCGGTTGGGGGGAAATGGCGACCCCGATCAGGAGTGGTCGCCATTTCCCCCTCACTTCGGGAGGCTGCAAGGGGGAGCTGCGAAGCGGCGGCGGCGCTGAGGGCGCGGTGAAGGGCATCGGTGGCGAGCTGGGCGGCGTGGCGCTTGGCGGGAGTGAGGCCGCCGAGGAGGGCTTCGGCGCCGTCGATCGAGAGGCGGGCGGCGTCGAGGACTGGGGAGCCGTCGATGGTCTCGGCGATGGCGGCGGTCGCGGCGGTGGTGGCGCCGCAACCCTCGGCGTCGAAGGTGACTGAGGCGATACGGCCGTCGTCGATGGTTAGGGAGAGTCGTGAGAGATCGCCGCAGGCGGCGCCACCGGCGGCGCCGGTGAAAGCGTCGTCGGCCGCGGGGCCGCGGCGGGACGCGTCGGCGACGTAGTGCTCGAAGAGCTCGCGGTCCATGAGGTAAAGGGTACGGGGCGGGTCCGAGGGCCGGGCCAATACCCACACCAAAAAGGCCGGGGGGTGTGGGGATTGGCCCGGCGGATCCGGATCGGTGTTGAGGGACGGCGCACAAGCGGCGCAGGCAGCCCAGCTATCGAGCGGTCTGATCGGCGCTCAGGGCGCGGCGCAGGTCGGCGACTACTTCAGCCGGTTCGTCGCGCAGTTGATGCCAGGTGACGCGGGTCGTCCGGTAGCCCTCGGCGAGAAGGACGCGGTCGCGGCGGCGATCGGATTGGAACGCCTGGGGCGTGGCGTGGACTTCGCGGCTGTCGAGCTCGAGGGCGAGGCGCTGGTGCTCCCAGAGGCAGTCGATCTCGTAGAAGCGGCCGCGGAGGAAGAGGGTTGCGTTGAGGCGTGGGCGCGGTAGGCGGTGAGCGTCGAGGAGCGCCACGAACGCCTCCTCGAAATCGTTGCGGGTGATCCCTTCCGGCTTGGTCGAGCCGAGCAGGGCGCGCAGCGTTGCCGTTCCCCGTTTGCCCTTGTGCCGCACCAGCATCTCGGCCATCGAAATGCGATCCGTTCCGCCGCGCACTTTGAGCTCGTTCCAGGCCCGCTCCAGCTGCCGAGCGTCGAGGACGGCGGCGAGGTCGGCCATCGTCCGAAACACCGACGTGACCGGGATGCCGTCCCCGACGTCGACTTCGTCGGCTGCCAGCTCGGCTTCGCGGCAGATGATCCTCGGCCGCCGCGCCCGCCTGCCCCGCGGCACCGTGACCTCGGGATAGACGTCTCGCGGCGACATCAGCCCCCAAAGGCACGCCGCCGCCCGATGGCTCAAGACAGCGCTTGGCCCGCAAGCGAGCACCGCCGCCATCCACCGCCCCTTGCGAGAGATCCGCCGCACTCCAAAGACGTAAACGCCGAGGTGGAATTCGTGGAGGTAGCCGCGCTTCAGCCGACGACCGATCGTCCCCCGATCCATCCCCAACTCGAGAAGCTGCCGCCGCGCCACGACCCCGTGCTGCACTCGCGCGAGCTCCTCGATCGCCGCCTCCCAAGATCGAGGCGGCGATCCGACATGCATTGCGTGCTCGATTGCCGCATCGATTTGCATGGCGCCGATGGTGGATGGCGAATGCGCGCGTGGGGCGCGTGATTCGTGCCGACTCCGTCAACTCGGGGCGCATAAAAAGAGGCCCCAGCCCGCCGTTGCCGCCTCTGGCTTTGATCCCTTCAAGTGAAGGTGGGTGCCTGCTCCCGACCCCAAGGGGATCATGAAGACGGTGGCTCCCGCGCCGTTTGTGTTGGGTCAAACGGTGAGACGGCTGGCGTACGGGCTCGGGCCTGGGGGAACCGTAGCACCGTCGGAGCCTTCGGAATTCGGCTGGTCAGCCAGTTTCAGGCGCCGATCTCGGCGACCTGGCCCACTGCTCGTCTCAGTCGTCGAGGTTGGAGAGGTGCCACTCGGCTTCGCTCCAGCGATCGGCGGGGACGCGGAGGGCGATGTCGCCGTGGCCATGGCGGTCGAGCGGCCAGTCGGCGGTGAGGACGGCGTCGATGCCGGCCTCGATCAGGGCCTGGTGCCAGGCGCGGGCAGTGCGCAGGTCGGCGAAGTCGCGGACGACCTCCCAGCTGTCGTAGCGGGGGTCATCGACATAGACGGGCGTCTTCCCCGGTCCGGGAGCCGGGCGCCATTTGCGCGGCAGCCAGTCCCGGAGCGCCATCAGTAGCCGGAGTGCGCCGGGCGGGACATCAGTGGCCCGCGAGTTTTTGCCGGTGGATGGCGACGCCGACGTCGCGCAACTGCGCCGCGTCGACCGGCGCCGGCGCCCCGGTCAGCAGGTCGAAGCCGGAGGCGGTCTTCGGGAAGGCGATCACGTCGCGGATCGAGTCGGCGCCGCAGAGGCGCTGGACGATGCGGTCGACGCCGTAGGCGATGCCGCCGTGCGGCGGCGCCCCGTACTGCAGCGCCTCGAGCAGGAAGCCGAACCGCGCCTGGGCGGTCTCGGCGTCGATCCCGAGCGCTTCGAAGACCTGCTGCTGGACGTCGGCGCGGTTGATACGGATCGAGCCGCCGCCAAGCTCCTGTCCGTTCCAGACCACGTCGTAGGCCTGGGCCCGCGCCGCGCCGGGGTTGGCCGGGTCGAACTCACCGGCCGGGGCCGTGAACGGATGGTGCATCGCGTCCCAGCGTCTCTCGTCTTCGTTCCACTCCATCATCGGCCAGTCGACGATCCAGACGAGGCGGTCCTCGTTCTCGTCGATCAGGCCGAACTTCTCCGCCAGGTCGAGCCGCATCTGGCCGAGCACACCGTTGACCACGGCCGGTTCGTCGGCGACGAGCAGCAGCAGGTCGCCCTCCTCGGCAGCGAGGCGCTGGTTGAGGTCGGCGAGCTCGGCCTCGGTCAGGAACTTGGCGGTCGGCGAGCGCCAGCCCTCGCCCTCCCGGAAGGCCCAGACCAGGCCCTTCGCGCCCAGCTCCTGGGCGCGCGAGATCAAGCCGTCGAGGTCTTTGCGCGGCAGCTCGCGCTTACCGGCGTTGATGCCGCGGATCGAGCCGCCGCCGTCGAGCACGGAGCGGAAGACCTTGAACTCGGTCTCGCGCAGGGCGTCGCCGAGATCGACCAGCTCCAGCCCGAAACGCAGGTCCGGGCGGTCGGTCCCGAACCGGTCCATCGCCTCGTCGAAGCCCATCCGCTGCATCGGCGTCTCGATCGCGGGGCCGCCGACCCGCTCGAAGACGTGCGCCAGCAGCCGTTCGTTCGCCGCGATCACGTCGTCGCCGTCGACGAACGACATCTCGATGTCGAGTTGGGTGAACTCGGCCTGGCGATCGGCCCGGGTCGCCTCGTCGCGGAAGCAGCGCGCCACCTGGTAGTAGCGCTCGAACCCCGCAACCATCAAGAGCTGCTTGAACAGCTGCGGCGACTGCGGCAGGGCGTAGAAGGAGCCGTGCTGCTGGCTGGACGGGACGAGGAAGTCGCGCGCGCCCTCCGGCGTCGAGCGGGTCAGCACCGGCGTTTCGACGTCGACGAAGCCCTCGCCGTCGAGGAACTCGCGCATCGCGGCGACGACACGGTGGCGCAGCATCAGCTGCTCGCGCATCTGCTCGCGGCGCAGGTCGAGATAGCGGTAGCGCAGCCGCGCGTCCTCCCCGGCCTCGCCCGAGAAGCCCTCGATCTGGAACGGCGGCGTCTCCGAGTCGGCAAGCAGCTCGGCCGCGGTCACTTTCAGCTCGACCTCACCGGTCGGGAGCTCGGCGTTGACCGTCTCCGGATCGCGGCGGACGACGGGGCCGGCGGCGCTCAGCACGTCCTCGGCGCGGAGCTTGTGGGCGAGCTCAAAGGCGCCGCCGGAGCTGTCGGGGTGGAAGACGAGCTGGACGATCCCGGTGCGGTCGCGGAGGTCGATGAAGATCAGGCCACCGTGGTCGCGGCGACGGTGGACCCAGCCGGCGACCCGCGCCTCGGAGTCGACTCGGTCCGGCAGGACCTGGCCGCACCAGGCGTCGCGGTAGGCGTTGGCCGCCAGCGGCGGCGCGCCGGCGGTGGTTCCCTCGCTCACGCTTCTCCTCCCGTCATTTCGTCGACAAGGTTGCCGGTATCGACCGGGCGCTGCTCGCCGCTCTGCATGTCGCGCAGCTGGGCGCTGCCGTCGGCCTCGAGGATCAGGACCCGGCGGGCGCCGACCCGGTCGGCGTGTTTGAGCTGGCCCTTGAGGCCGCGGCCGGCAAGGTCGACCTCGGCCGAGAACCCGGCGTGGCGCAGCTCGACCGCCAGCGCCATCGCCCGCTGGCGCTGGCCGGGGTCGGCGATCGCGACGAAGGCGTCGCGGCCGGCCGGCGCCACCTCCTCGTCGAGCGCCAAGAGGATCCGCTCGATCCCGACCGCCCAGCCAACCGCCGGCGTCGCCGGCCCGCCGAGCTGCTCGATCAGGCCGTCGTAGCGGCCGCCGCCGCCGACCTCCGACTGCGCCCCGAGCGCGTCGCAGACGAAGGAGAAGATCGTCCGCGTGTAGTAGTCGAGGCCGCGGACCAGGGTCGTGTCGACGACGTAGCCGATGCCGGCGGCGTCGAGCAGCGCCCGCACCTCGGCGAAGTGCTCGGCGTCCGCGCCCTCGAGACTCTCGACGATCGTCGGCGCACTCGCCATCACTTCCCGCGTCCCCTCGTGATCGGAGTCGAAGGCGCGCAGCGGGTTGACGTCGATCCGCTCGCGCACGTCCGGGGAGAGCTCCTTCTCGTGCTTGTGCAGGTGCGCCTTCAGCTCCTCCAGGTAGGCGCGCCGCGACTCCAGCGAGCCGAGGCTGCCGAGGTGCAGCTCGACGCCCGGCACGCCGAGCTCGCCGAGCAGGTCGGAGAGCAGCATGATCGCCTCGGCGTCGGCCAGCGGCGACTCGGTGCCGATGCACTCGAGCCCGATCTGGTGGAACTGGCGGTAGCGGCCGGCCTGCGGGCGCTCGTGGCGGAAGAAGGGCCCGACGTAGGAGAGCTTCACCGGCTGCGCCCGTTTGTGCATGCCGTGCTCGAGGTAGGCGCGGCAGATCGGCGCCGTCCCCTCCGGCCGCAGGGTCAGGCTGCGCTCGCCCTTGTCCTCGAAGGTGAACATCTCCTTGCGGACGATGTCGGTCGAGCGGCCGACGCCGCGCTCGAACAGTTCGGTGTCCTCGAAGCTCGGCGTCGCGATCTGCTCGTAGCCGGCGCGGGCGAGGATCTGAGCCGCGGTCGCTTCCACCCGCCGGCGCGCGGGCGCCTGCTCGGGGAGCACGTCGAAGGTGCCGCGGGGCGCCTGGTACTTGCTTGCCATGGCGACGGGACCCTGAGCTCGGCTACCGCGCCAGCTCGCCCAGGAACGGGTTGGTCGCGCGCTCGGCCCCGAGCGTGGTCAGACCCATGTGACCGGGATGGACGACGGTCTCCTCGGGGTGGCCGTCGAGCAGGGTGCCGATCGAGCGCAGCAGCGTCGGCCAGTCGCCGCCGGGCAGGTCGACGCGGCCAACCGAGCCCTGGAAGAGGACGTCGCCGGAGAACAGGGCGTCCTCGCCGCGGACCGCGTAGGTGACGTGGCCGGGGCTGTGCCCGGGCGTGAAGATGACGTCGAGCTCGAGCCCGGCCAGCTCCAGCGTCTCGCCGCCCTTGACGATCTCGTCGGCCTCGTAGCTCACGAACGGCCCAAACCCCGGGTAGGGGACGAAGCTCATGATGTCGGCGAGGACCGGGACCTCGATCTCGGGGCAGTAGACCGGCGCGCCGGTGGCCTTCGCAACCGGGGCCACAGCGCCGATGTGGTCGAAATGGCAGTGGGTGATGAGGATCGCCTCGACGCCGGCACCGCTCGCCTCGACCGCGGCGAGGATTCGCTCCGCCTCCTCACCAGGGTCGACGATCAGCAGCTTGTCGGAGCCCGCGGCGCGGAACAGGAAGCAGTTCTCCGCCACCGGCCCGACCGTGAGCATCTCGACGTCAAGGCTCATCCGGCTTCCCGTTCGCGGATCCGCTGCCGCTCCCGCCGCCGCCACAGGGTCGTGTCGATGTAGTAGCCGGCGGGGATGTAGAAGACGAGCATGAAGCCGGCGAAGGCGGCGGCGATGCCGACCGGCCGTTTGAAGAGCAGGATCAGGAGGACGAAGAAGATCGCAGCGGCGATCAGGCCGCGGATCGACGAGCTTTTCCAGGTCGGCGGCAGGTCCTGTTTTGGACCGCTCGGTTTGCGGCCGGAGCGCGCCCGGGCCTGGGCCTCGGCACGACTGCGGGGACGGCCGCGGCTCGGCTTGGTGTCGATCCGTCCGCCCTGGGTACCGCGGCGCTTGCGCTGGCGCTTTTTCTTGGTCTGGGCCATGGGGTGAATCTAAATGATCGCCCGCGCCCGCGCGCCTCAGCCGGCGAGGGATTCGAGCCGGCGCTCGATCACGTGCTGGGCCGGGTCGGAACCCCGCATCGGCACGTCCTCCGGATACCCGGTCAGCGCCCCGGCGGGGATCAGGCCAACCAGCTCGGCCTCGACCGGGCGGGCGCCGAGGGGCGCCGCCAGCTCCCGCACCCTCTCCACCACCGTGCCGAGCGGCACCGCCAGCGGGTCGTGGACGTTGGTCGACACCTGGGCGCGGCCGCTGGAGAGCAGCAGCCCCATCGCCCGCACCCCCGGCAGGCCGCCGCCCGACTCGCGCAGGCCGGCCGCGACCGAGCGGGCGATCTCGAGGTCGCCGCTGTCGAGCTCGACGTTGAAGGCGGCCAGCGGCGGGCGCGCCGTGACCAGGGTGGCGCCGGCGGTCCGGTGCGGCAGCCTCGGCCCGAAGTCGGGCTCCAACTCCCCCGCCTCCATCCGCAGCGACAGCTCCGCCAGGCCGCCGTTGCGGAAGTAGGCGCGCTCGGCCCGGCCCGGGTCGCGGGCCAGCTCGCCGTAGAGGAAGACCGGGACCCCGAGGCCGCCGATCTGGGTCGCGACCGCGACCGCCTCGACCCGCGCCGCCTCGCGATCGGCGGGGTCGAGCCAGACGAGCGGGCAGACGTCAAGGGCGCCAACCGCCGGATGGGCGCCGCGGTAGTGCGACATGTCGATCGTCTCGACCGCCTCGACGGCGCCGGCGACCAGGGCATCGCCGAGGCCGATCCCGGCCGGGCCGAAGAGGGTGAAGACGGTGCGGTCGTGGTCGCCGTCGGTGTGGCGATCGAGCAGCCGGGCGCGGCCGGTGAAGGCGCGCTCCAGCGCCGCGAGCCGCTCGGAGTCGGCCCCCTCGGAGACGTTGGGAACGGCGAGCAGGGCCGACATGTCCCGCAGGCTAGCCTGTGTGTCGATGGCAGCGGAGGCGATCAGCGACGATTCGGTCGGCACCCTCGCGCTCGGCGACCCCAGCGTGCGGCGCCTCGGCTTCGGCGCGATGCGGATCACCGGCGAGGGCGTCTGGGGACCGCCGGCGGACCACGATGCCGCGATCGCGGTGCTGCGCCGCGCGGTCGAGCTTGGCGTCAACCTGATCGACACCGCCAACTCCTACGGTCCCGACGTCAGCGAGGAGCTGATCGCCGAGGCGCTCCACCCCTATCCAGAGGACCTGGTGATCGCGACCAAGGGCGGCTTCACCCGGCCTGGCCCCGGCAAGTGGGTGCCGAACGGACGGCCCGAGTACCTGCGCGAAGCCTGCGAGGGCTCGCTGCGACGGTTGCGGACCGAGCGGATCGACCTCTACCAGATGCACGTGCCCGACCGCGACGTCCCCTACGAGGAGTCGATCGGGGCGCTGAAGGAGCTGCAGGATGAGGGCAAGGTCAACCAGATCGGGGTCTCCAACGTCAGCGCCCGGCAGCTGGCGACGGCGCGCGGCATCGTCGACGTCGTCTCGGTCCAGAACCGCTTCAACCTCGGCGACCGCTCCGCCGCCGACGTGCTCGCCATCTGCCAGGAGGAGGGACTCGGCTTCATCCCCTGGTTCCCGCTCGACGCCGGCTCGCTGGTCCAATCCGGCGGCGCCGCCGCCGAGATCGCCGGCCGCCACGGCGCGACCCCGGCCCAGATCGCGCTGGCCTGGCTGCTGCGGACGCCGGCGACGCTGCCGATCCCCGGCACCGGCTCAGTGGCGCACCTCGAAGAGAACCTCGCCGCGGCCTCCATCCAGCTCTCCGACGACGAGGTCGAGGAGTTGACCACCGCGGTCTGAGCTCGGGACCGGGGAGGCCCTCGACGGAGCCTCCCCTCTGCTGCGACGGCGAGGGCCTCCCCGGTCCCGCCCAAACCCCTAGATCAACAACTCCCCACCCGAGACGATCGTTTCGCCGTCGATTTCGACCGTCGGTTCGAGCAACACGCAGTCGAGGTGGACCCGGACCTGGACCGTGCCGCCGATCGCGGCCGAAGCTCCGAAGGCGACGTGGGCGGTGCCGAGGATCTTCTCGTCCTCGAGCACGTTGCCGGTCAGGATCGCCTCTTCGTTGGTCCCGATCCCGAGCTCGGCGACGTTGGTGCCGTCCGCCCCATGCGCGCTCAGCAGTTCCATCAGCGTCGCACCCTGCGGGCCGGTGGTGTCGGTCAGGTGGCCGTTGCGGATCGTCAGCGAGGCCGGCGTCTCGAGCAGGCCGACGCCGGCGATTGATCCGTCGACGACCAGCGTCCCCTCCCCCGTGCCCTCGAGCGGAGCGATGAAGCCCTCGCCGCAGGGCAGGTTGCCGAAGGCGCCGCGGCTACTCAGTTCGCCGCCGTCGACGATGCCCATCCGGCCCTCGAGCCCGACCCGGAAATCGCTGCCGTGGCGGCAGGTGATCCGCGCCTCGGAGCCGCCGTTGAGAGCGGAGACGACCGCCCAGCCACGGCGGCGAACCTCGTCGAGGTCGCCGGTCATCAAACGCGTCAGCATCTCCTCGGTGACACCGGGCAGGGTGCCGATCCGGACCCCTTCCTCGCTCGCCGCCCTGCGGGCAGCGGTGTGGGAGAGCGACTGGATCGTCGGCGCCAGGACGACGTCGGCGGCTGCCATCGCGGCGGCGATCACCCGCGGCGGCTCGGCCGCGTGCGTGTCGCGCTCGGACATCACCGCCAGGGTCGCGTCGGCGCCGTCCCCCTGCGCCTCGATCCGCATCAGCGCCCCGATCTCTTCGGTCACCGGATTGCAGACGACGAGCACGTCCTCACCTGGTGACACGCCCATGCACTGGCGGACGACGGTACGAATGGCCATGTCCAGCTCAGCGGGCACGCGCACACCCTAGCTCTCGAACTCAATACCGGTGCAGCCGATTTTTCCCTGCGAGAGCGCCCTCAATCGTCGTCGTGACGATGGCGAATGGCCCAGATCTGGAGCCAGACCAGGCCGACCAGCAGCGAGCCGAAGGCGATGAACGGCGGCAGCCACCCCTGCGGATGCGCGATCGCCAGTACCGCGACCGCAAACGCGTCAACGACCAGCAGGAAGGCGACCAAGACCGGTCGCATCGCCGCCCATCCAGAACCGTCACCCATCGCTACGATGCCCCTTCCCGCCGGAGTAGCTCAGCTGGTTAGAGCAGCGGAATCATAATCCGCGTGTCGGGGGTTCGAGTCCCTCCTCCGGCATCGCCTGGTGCTGACCGGGCAGAGGAGTGCGGGCCTACAGCTCGCGTTCCGCTCGCAGGCGCATCTCTGAGTGGAACCTCGCTTCGCGCTCGACCCGTTCCCTCTCTTCGCGCTCTTCCTGCTCCTTCGCCGCGCGGGCGGCCAGCTCCCGATCAACACGTTCTGCCTCTTCTCGATCTTTCCGCTCCTGCTGCCTCTCCCTGTCTTCCTGTTCGACTCTTTCGCGGACTTCCCGCTGCTGCCGGTCCCAGTCTTCCTGTTCCGTCACTTTCGCTCCTTCGCTCCCGGGGGCGATCGGTCCTGTCCCTATCAAAGCGCCTACAACCGGGTTTTGCGTAGGACTTATCGTGTGATTCGACCGCCGTGGGAAGCGGCCGAGTCAACCACGGGAGATTGGGGAGAGATGCACAAACTCAAGGGGAGGCGTGGTGTCGCGGTCGCCGCGGTGGCGGTTGCGGGAGTCGCCGCGCTTGCAGGGATCGCCGGTGCGGCCAGCAAGAACAAGCCGGTCACCGTCCGGGTCGGTGACATCGAAGTCATCGCCGACGGCGGGTTCAAACCGGAAGTGATGTCGAAGACGACGCCGACGCCGATCTCGTTCTTCGCCAAGGGAACGATCAAGTCGATCAATCCTGAAAAACCACACCCTCCGGCGCTGCAGAAGGTCCTGGTCGAAACGGACAAGAACGGATCGGTCTTCGTCAAGGGCTATCCGGTCTGCAGATCAGGCCAATTGCAGTCGCAAAACACCAAGAACGCCGAAGACGTCTGCCGCCCGGCAATCATCGGTGAAGGGCAGGCGACCGCGGAGATTGCCTTCGTCGACTCGAAATCGGTTCCCGTCTCGAGCAAGGTCATCGTCTTCAACGGCGGCGAAAGAGCCGGCGTGATCACCTTCTACATCCACGCCTACATCACGATCCCGGTACCGGCGGCGATCGTGACGACGGTGAAGATCGAGAAGATCCACAACGGCCGCTACGGCTACCTGTCGACTGCGACGATTCCGAAGATCGCCGGCGGCGCCGGCTCGCTCACCTCCTTCAGCCTCAAGATCGGGAAGAGGTACACCTACAAAGGCAAGAAGGTCAGCATCCTCTACGCGAAATGCCCCGACGGAAAGCTGCAGGCAAACGTGACCGGTTTCTTCTCCGACGACACCGAAGCCTCGGCCGAGGTGGCCAGAACCTGCACCGGGAAGGGCTGACGTGACCCCGGGCGCGGGACACGCGCTGGAGGACTGGGGAGGGCTGATCTCGTTCAGTCCCAGCGAGGTCCTGCGCCCGGCCAGCGTCGACGAGCTGAAGGGGCTGCTGGAACGGGTCGCCAGCCGCGACCTCGGCAACGGGCGGGCTCGGGTCCTCGGCAGCCTCCATTCGTGCGCGAAGATCGCCGTCGCCGACACCGTCATCGACGTCAGCGGGCTGCCGAAGGCGATCGAGTTCGACTCCGGCGACGAGGCGGTCGAGGCGACCGCCAACGTCACCTTGCACGAGTTCCTCGCCGAGCTCGGCAGCCGCGGCAAATCGGTCACCGCGACCGGCGGCACCGACCACCAGACCCTGGCCGGGCTGATCTCCACCGGCACCGCGCCGGCCAGCTCCCGCCACGCGCTCTACGAGCTGCTCGAGTGGGTTGAGCTCGTCAGCGTCGACGCCGCCGGCCAGGCAGTGGAGCGGCGGATCGTCCGCGGCGAGCCTGAGTTCGCGGCGGTCGTCTGCTCGCTGGGCCTGCTCGGGGTGATCACCCGGGTCCGTTTCCGGCTCGTCGACGAGATCTTCTTCAAGGTCGTACAGAAGGTCGTCAGCCTCGACGACGTCCTCGCCGACCTCGACGCAACCTCGGCCAAGTACGACTTCTGGCGCATCAACTGGATGCAGAAGAGCGACAAGGCGCTGCTCTGGGCCGCGACTGAGGTCCCGCGCGAGGAGGCGAAGACTGACGGCGACTACGCCGAGGACAGCGACGAGCAGGTGCTCGACTTCGTCTTCGGGGTCCTCGACGACCTGACCGAGACCGGGCCGCTGCTGAACTGGCCGCTGGAGAAGGTGTACGACCTGCTCGCCCTCACCTACGACGACAGCGAGGTGAGCGGGCCGCTGCGCAACATGCTCCCCGTCGATCGCCGCGCTCCGCTGCGGGTGGCGATGGCCGAGTGGAGCTTCCGCCCCGTCGACGTGCAGAAGGTGATCGGCGAGTGCGAACAGTACTTCGGGGAACAGGGCTGGCCCAACATTCCGACCGAGATCGAGCTGACCAAAGTCGACGGCAACATGATGTCGGGCTGGAACTGGCCGGGTCTCCCCTACATCGTCAAGTTCAACTTCATGTACCTGACCGAGGTCTGCACCGAGCCCGGTGAGAAGGACCAGATCTACGCCCACCTGCGCGGGCTCTGGCAGCACCTCGAGCGCGCCGGCGTCCCCTTCAAGGCGCACTGGGGGAAGATCAACTTCATCGATCCCGCGTTCGCCGAGCGCGAACTGGAACTCGATGCCTTCCGGCCGCTGATCTCGCCGATCTTCATCAACGACTACCTGGAGGAGCGGATCGGACATGCCTGACGGCGGCGTCACCACGGAGTTCCCCGGCCTCACCGACATCCACGCCCACCCGGCGATGAACGCCTGGCTGTGGCACCGGGACCTGCGCAAGCACTACTGGACCGGCGGCAACTACGACCCGCTCGCCAGCCTGACCGATTTCAAGATGCTGAAGCAAGGCGGGGTCAAAGTCCTCTGGTCCTCGCTCCACGTGCCCGAGCCCAACTACATGCGGGTGCCGCCGATCCGCCTCCTCGCCCACTTCCTCAGGTCCGGGCGCAAGCTGCTGAAGCTGAGCTCGTGGGAGTGCCTGCTGCTCGAGATGGACGAGATGGAGCGCCAGGTGGCCCGCAGCGAGGACTTCGAGCTGGCGCGCTCGAACCTCGAGCTCGACGCGGTGCGGGAAAGCGGCCGGGCGGCGATCGTCCACACGGTCGAGGGCGGCCACCACCTCGACGCCGGCCTCGCCCCCGACGACGTCAAAGGCCGGATCGAGCGGCTCGACCTCCTCGCCGGCCGCGGCGTCGCCTCGTTGACGATCGCCCACCTCTACCCCAACGATCTGGCGGGCCACGCGCTGGGGATCCCGGAGGACGAGCTCAAGGTCCTCTTCCTCTGGCCCCTGCACCCGGAAGTCGACGACGACCGCGGCCTGACGCCAACCGGCGCGGCGGTGATCGAGCGGATGATCGAGCTGCGGATGGTCCCCGACGTCACCCACTGCACGCCGAACTCACGCCGTGACATCTACGCGCTGGTCGAGGACCGGATCCCAGTGATCGCCTCCCACATCGGCGTCCACTCGATGAACCCGGTCCCCTACAACCTCGACCGCGCCGACGTCGAGGCGATCGCCGCCTCCGGCGGCGTCGTCGGCGTCATCTTCATGCCCTACTGGCTCGACAAATCGCACCCGGGCCCGGGCCGCGACGCGATCTGGCGGACGATGGAGACGCTGCGCGAGTGGGCCGGCTCCTGGCAGCACGTCGCGCTCGGAACCGACTTCGACGGCTTCACCGACCCCGCCGACGACTGGGACAGCGAGGGGAAGATGGGACAGGTGCAGGAGATGCTGGAGGAAAAGGGGCTCTTACAGGCCGAGCAGGAGGCCGTGCTCGGCGCCAACGCCCGCCGCGTGCTCCGCCAGGGCTGGCGCTAACGAACCCCGTAGTGGAGCTCGACGACGCCGTTGTCGAAGCGGCGCTCGCCGAGCAGGTCGAGATTCAGGTGGATGCCGTCGGGCAGCGCCCGCTTGCCGCCACCGACGACGACCGGCGAGAGGAACAGGTGGAACTCGTCGACGAGGCCGGCGGCGAACGCCGCGGCGGCGAGCTCGGGACCGCCGATGCTGAGGTCGCGCTCGGCGGCGTCCTTCATCAGCCGCACAGCATCGGCGTCGAACTCCCGCTCGACCCGCGTCCGCGCGCTCGGCGCCGACTCCAGGGTCCGCGAGTAGACGACCTTCTCCGCCGCCCGCCAGATCTCGGCGTAGTCGCGCATCTCCGGCGGCTCGTCGTCGAGCTGCGCCGTCTCCCAGAAGACCATCGTCTCGTACATCCGGCGCCCGTAGAGGTAGGTGCCGATCGGCCGCTCGAGGTCGTTGACGAAGGCATGAACCTCGGCGCTCGGCGCCGCCCACTCGAACCCGCCCGCTTCGTCCTCGGTGTAGCCGTCGAGCGAACAGAGCGCCGCGTAGATCAGCTTCGCCACGCCGCCGCGTCGCTCAGGCGCGCTCGAGGATGACGACCGGGATCTGGCGACTGGTCCGCGCCTGGTATTCGTCGTAGGCGGGCCACTCGGAGACCATCGCCGGCCAGATCTCGGCCTTCTCCTCGGCGCTGGCGGTGCGGGCGTTGGCCTGGAAGCGGTCGCCCAGCACCTGCACGCCGACCTCGGGGTCGGCGTCGAGGTTGAGGTACCAGGCCGGCGGCTCGTCGGAGCCGCCCTTGGAGGCGACGATCGTGTACGCGTCGCCGTAGGGAGCGTAGATCAGCGGCGTCGTCCGCTCCGCCCCCGACTTGCGGCCCTTCGTCGTCAGCAACAGGGTCTGGGTCCCCTCCCACTCGTGGCCCTCGGCGCCGTCGGTGGCGCGGTAGCGGTCGACGTGTTCCTGACCGAAGAGCATCGGCCTCCAATGCTAACCGCTCGGCGGCGCCGGTCCCGATCGGCCGAGGATGGATCGGGGGTCGCTGACCATCGCCAGCTCGGGCTCGCTCTTGCCCTTGAGCGCGAGCTCGCGGCGTTCCGCCCCGGGCGCCAGGTCGCCGGCGTGGTCGTAGACGCGGCGGGACATCACCGTCTCGCCGCTCGCGGCGGCGGCCTGCAGGCGGGCGGCGGTGTTGACGACGTCGCCGATCGCGGTGAAGTCCTTGACCTCGCCGGCGCCGACGTTGCCGACGAAGGCGGTGCCGAAATCGAGGCCGACGCCGATCTCGATCCACGGCCGGCCCTCCCCGTAGCCGGCAGCGGCGAGCAGGGCCGCGGCGTCGTCGACCATGTGGCGGGCCGGCTCGCCGGGAAAGACGTTCGGCAGGTAGAGCGCCATCACCTCGTCACCGACCAGCTTGTCGATGATCGCGTGCCGGCAGAGGACGTCGACGGCGCTGGCGTAGAAGCGGTTGAGCAGAGTCGCGACCTCGTCCGGCGCCTGTCCCTCGGCCAGCGAGGTGAAGCCGCGGACGTCGGCGAAGAGGATCCCGACCTCCATCTCGACCCCGCCCATCGGCGCCTTCTCGAAGCACTGGGCGCAGAGGCGCGGGTTCTTGCGCGAGGGCGAGAACCCGAACCGGCTCATCAGGCGCCCGCCGAGGCCGGCGTAGGGCGCCCGGCAGACGGCGCAGCGGGGGTCCTTTGGCAGGCGGGCCATCGCCCGCACGAAGAACCGGCCCCGGTGCGATTCGAGGGACCGGAAGAAGTCGGCGTCGCCATCTCCGCCCACCTCCCGAGTCTGACTCGGGCGGCGCCGCGGCGCAACCTCTACGGACCTGGATGCTGAGAGCGCACTTTGACCCGCTATGCGGGAGGAACTGCGTTCTCACCCTGGGTGGCCCGGCGTTCGAGCCAGGCGACGACCCGCAGGGCGACCAGCAGCAGGACCACCGAGGTCGTGGCGCCGATCGCCCAGGCAGCGACCATGCCGCCGGTCGCCGGCTCCAGTTCGAAGTAGTCGCGGCCGGCGGGGACGACGCAGAAGAGGACGAAGCCGAGCGCCATCAGCGCGCAGAGGCCGGCGACGGCAAGGCGCCGCTTGCCGGGTTCGTCCTCGAGCGCGAGCACGATCGCGAGCCCGACCGCGACCACGGTCGCCGCCGTCACCGTCCGCGCCTGCTCCAGGCTGCAGTCGAAGGCATTGCGGGCGAGCAGGTAGCTGACGAGGATCCCGAGCCCGGTCGCCAGCCCGGCCGGGATCGAGAAGCGGGCGATCGCCCGCAGGAAGCCCTCCGGCCGCCAGGGCCCGGTCGACGGCGCCAAGGCGAGGAAGAAGGCCGGGATCCCGATCGTCAGCGACGAGGTCAGCGTGAACTGGCGCGGCAGCAAGGGGAAGACGCCGCTCGGCAGGGCGATGGTGACGAGCAGGAAAACAGTGAACAGCGCCTTGGTCACGAACAGGCGGGCGACGCGCTGGATGTTGCGGAGGATCTGGCGGCCCTCGTGGACCATCCGCGGCACCTCGCTGAACTCGCCGGAGACGAGCACGAGGTCGGAGACCGAGCGCGCCATCTGCGTGCCGGAGCCCTGGGCGATCGCCAGCCGCGCCTGCTTCAGCGCCGGCACGTCGTTGACGCCGTCGCCGAGCATGCCGACGTACTCGCCGCCCTCGCTCAGCACCCGTACCACCCGCGCCTTGTCCTCGGGCGAGATCCGGCCGATCGCCGGCGCCGCCCGCACCGCCTCGATCAGCTCCTCGTCGCCGGCCGGCAGGGCGCCGCCGTCGAGCGCCGCCGTCCGTGCCGGGATGCCGACGTCGCGGGCGATCGCCCCGACCGTCGCCGGGTTGTCGCCGGAGAGGACCTTGAGCGCCACTTCCTCCGCCGCGAAGAAGGAAACCGTCTCCCCCGCGTTGGCGCGCAGCTCCTCGGCGAGGACGACGATCCCGAGCGGGCGCAGCGGACGGGGCAGCGGCGCGTCGGGCGCGGCCGGCGGCAGCGGCGCGTCGGCGGCGGCCAGGGCCAGCACCCGGCGCCCGGACGCCGCGTCGGTGGCAGCGCGCTCGCGCAGCGCCGCGGCCGCAGCGGTGCCGTCGAGCAGCGCCTCGGGGGCGCCGAGCACCAGCCGTTCGCCGCCGAGCTCGAGCGCGCTCCAACGCCGCCGCGAGGAGAAGGGGACGACCGCGGTCGGCTCGACCGGGCCGGCGCCGTCGGCGAGTTCCGCCTCGTGCACCGCCTCCAGGGTCGAGTTGCGGGCCGGGGCGCTCGCCGCGAATACCGCCAGCGCCCGCGCCAGCTCCGGCTCCCCCACCCCGTCGGCCGGGCCCAGCTCGACGACCCGCAGCGAGGCCTCGGTCAGGGTCCCGGTCTTGTCGGTGCACATCACCGAGACCGAGGCCAGCGACTCGATCGCGTTCAGCTGCTGGGCGAGGATCCCCTTGCGCGCCATCTTCGCCGCCGAGACCGCCGCGGTCAGCGAGACGAGCAGGATCAGCCCCTCGGGGACGATGTTGACGATCGCCGCGGTGAGCGTCTCGACCGCGTCCGCCTGGCTGACGTCGCGGATCGCCAGCGAGACGCCGAGGGCGACACCGAGCGGCACCATCACCCCGACCAGGATCACCAGCAGCCGGTCCATCGCCTTCTCCAGCGGCGAGCGCGGGTGGCGGAAGGCACGCGCGGTCTCGGCCAGTTTCGCGGCGCGGCTGTCGGCGCCGACGGCGCTGGCCTCGAAGTCGGCCTCGCCCTCGACCGCGAAGGAGCCGGAGAGGACCTCCTCGCCTGCCTGGCGCACGACCGGCTCCGACTCGCCGGTCAGGTTCGACTCGTCGAGCGCCAGCCCCTCGGCGCGGACGACGGTGCCGTCGGCGACGACCTGGTCGCCGCTGTGGACCCGGACCAGGTCGCCGACGACGACGTCGCCGACCGGGACCTCGCGCGGACTGCCGTCGCGGACGACGGTCGCCGCCGGCGCGACCAGCGCCGCCAGCTTGTCGAGCGCCCGCTTCGCCCGCACCTCCTGAAACGTGCCGATCGTCGTGTTGGCGACGAGGATGCCGAGGAAGAGCGCGTCCTTGGGGTTGCCGAAGGCGATCGTCGCGGCGCCGAAGACGGCGAGGATCAGGTTGAAGATCGTGAAGGTGTTGCCGACGACGATCGAGCGGTAGGAGCGGCTCGTCGCCTCCTTCGGAGCCGGCCCGCGCTCGCGCAGCCGGCGCTCGGCCTCCTCCTCGGTGAGGCCGGCGGGCGCTGCCGGTGCGACGGACGAGCTCAGGCGGAAGAGCGTAACCGCGAGCGGGGCTTGCGGTGGGCGAGGACGTCCCAGAGGCCGTAGGCGAAAGCGCCGAGCACCGTGAAGGCGAAGGCGATGAGGATGATCGTCGTCACCGGCAGGCCGAGCAGGCCGAGGGCGATGAGGCCGAAGAGGCCGAGGACGAGCGCCAGCGAGTAGGCGAAGCCGGCTTTCCTCTCCCCGTTCTCCATGCCCCTTCTATCGACCGTAGCGCCGGCCCGCTGAAGCGCAGCGGACGGAGATCGCCTGCAAGGAAAGGTGTTCACGGCCCTGGGTAGGTTCTACCCAGAGCGGAGCCGCTGGGCTCTGCGCCCATATCGTCCGCGCCGATCGGAGCCAGCGGGGCTCCCGCGAGAACGAGAGGCTTTGGATGGAAGCGAGCAAACGGTGGTTCGACCTCGGCGTCGCCGGCGTCCTGGCGGCGCTGATCGCGCTGGCGGTCGCCCTGGTGCCGGGCGCGCAGGCGCAGAAGGCCAGCTACGTCAACTGCGGCAACAAGAAGATCACGATCCAGATCGAAGACGGCGAAGGCGGCACCCGCCCCTACAAAGTCGACGCCAAGGCGATCCAGGTGAAGAACCTGACCTGCGCCGACGCGACCAAATTCATCCGCGAGGTGATGGAGGGAAGCAACCCCGGCAAATACGGCTACCCGGACAACTTCAAATGCAAGGCCGGCACTTTCGCCGTCCCCGAGGGCTTCTATCCGCAGATCTGCACCAGGGGCAACAAGGGCCTCAAATGGGGGCAGCAGGGCGGCTGAGCCGATTGCTGGTCCCGAGGTAGGACAATGGGACGCATGAGCGTCCCTCGGACCCAGGCCGCCGGCGTGCGCACGCTCGGCAACTACGTCGGCGGCGCCTGGGTCCCCTCCACCGCCACCGAACAGCTCGACGTCACCGATCCGGCCAGCGGCGAGGTTCTGGCCCGCGTCCCCCTCTCCACCGCCGCCGAGCTCGACGCCGCCGTCGTGGCTGCCCGGGCGGCGCTGCCGCAGTGGCGCGAGGTCAGCGTGATCGAGCGCGGCCGCCGCCTCTTCACCCTCCGCGACGCGCTCCTCCGCCGCCGCGAGGACCTCGCCCGCTCGGTCACCGCCGAGATGGGCAAGACCATCGGCGACGCCCGCGCCGAGGTGGCGCGGATGATCGAGATGGTCGAGTGCGCCTGCGCGATCCCGACCACGATCCAGGGCCGGGTCGCCGAAGACGTCTCGCGCGGGATCGACGCCGAAACCGTGCGCCAGCCGGTCGGCGTCTGCGCCGCGATCGTCCCCTTCAACTTCCCGGCGATGGTGCCGTTCTGGTTCCTGCCGTTCGCGATCGCCTGCGGCAACACCTTCGTGCTGAAGCCCTCCGAGCAGGTGCCGCTGACCCAGCAGATCGCCTTCGAGGCGCTCGACGAGCTGGAGCTGCCGCCGGGCGTCGTCAACCTCGTCAACGGCGGCCGCGAGATCGTCGAGGCGATCCTCGACCATCCCGGGATCGACGCCGTCAGCTTCGTCGGCTCGGCGCCGGTGGCGCGGCTCGTCTACGAACGCGCGGCGGCGGCCGGCAAGCGGGTGCAGGCGCTCGGCGGCGCCAAGAACCACATGGTCGCGCTGCCCGACGCGGTGGCCGGGAAGACGGTCGAGGGCATCGTCGGCTCCGCCTTCGGTGCCGCCGGCCAGCGCTGCATGGCCGGCTCGGTCCTGGTCCTCGTCGGCAGCGCGCGCGAGACGCTGCTGCCGGCGCTGGTCGAGCGGGCGCGGGCAGTCAAGGTCGGGCCCGGCGCCGACGAGTCGGTCGAGCTCGGGCCGGTCGTCTCGGTGGCGGCGCGAGAACGGATCGCGGCGGCGATCGAGCGCGCCGCGGCAGACGGCGCGGAGCTCCTGCTCGACGGCCGCGGGACCGATCCCGGCCCGGCCGGGACGCTGCTCGGACCGACGATCCTGACCGGCCTCGACCCCGACTCAGCGGCGATCGGTGAGGAGATCTTCGGCCCCGTCCTCACCGTGATCGAGGTGCCGACCCTGGAGGAGGCGATCGCGACCGTCAACCGCAGCCGCTTCGGCAACGGCGCCTCGATCTTCACCGAGTCGGGCGCCGCCGTCCGCGCCTTCCGCCGCGACGCCGAGGCGGGGATGATCGGCGTCAACGTCGGCGTCGCCGCCCCGGTCGCCTTCTTCCCATTCAGCGGCTGGAAGGACTCCTTCCTCGGCGACCTCCACGCCCACGGCCCCGACGCGGTCGAGTTCTACACGCGGAAGAAGACCGTCACCAGCCGCTGGTTCGGCGGCGGCGAGAGCGACGCCTACTTCGTCGAGCGCTGACCGCAAGAGCGTCCCGCGGTCAGGACTTGCCGCGCTTCGCCTTCTCGGCGTCGATCCGCTTCGTCGCCGCCTCGGCAGCCTTCTTCGCGGTCTTCGCGATCGAGAGCGCGGCGCCGGAGAGAGCATCTCCGGCGTCGCGTGCCGCGCTCTTGGCCTCAGCCTGACTCTGCTTCGCTTCGTTTTCCTTGCGCGTCGCGGCACCCTTCCTGGCGGCGGCGCTTCGCTCGGCTTTCGTCTGTGAGGCCATCGGCCCTCCTTGGATTGCTTCCCAAACTCAAGGTTCCCGTCTCCTCCTTTGGGCAAACTTCCCTTGACGCTCGTTGCCGCGCTTGTAGTTACCGGTCAGGCGCGCCATCAGCTGCTGCGGGTCGCCGCGCTCGACCTCGGCAAGGAACTCGGTCGCGCGGCGGCCGCGCAGGACGGTGGCACGACGGCCATGGTGTGAGATCACCACCGAGTCGCCGCGGACCTCATACTCGAAACCATGCGGTGCGGGCACCGGCTCAGCCTAGACCTGGTCGCGACCGCGGCGATCCTCCTCCTCGCCGCGGCACTCGCCGGCGGCTGCGGCGGCGGGCAGGGCAGCACGACTGACACCAGCGGCGCGCCCGGCGTCAAGGGCGAACGGCCGGGACGCGAAGCCGCCGGCGTCGCCGAGCTCAGCGCCGCCGATTGCACCGCGCTCGCCGCCCGGGTCGAACGCCGCCTCGGCTTCAAGCTGCGGCACCGGTCCAAGCCCTCGCCGCCGCTCTCCCGCTGCCGCCTCACCGGCCCTGGCGCCGACGTCAACGTCTACCTCGACGCCGCCTACGCCGCCCGCCAGCGCTACAAGAACCGGATGGTCGAGACGGCGCAGTTCGGCGCCCCCGACCCGGCGAAGCTGCCGCATCCGGTCGCCCGCGTCGGCGACGGTGGAGCTCAGAGCGGCAGCGCCGAGTGGGTGCCGGCGTACCACTCGCTGTTCGCGGTCCGCGGCAACCGCTGGATCACCGTCGCCTACGCGGTCGCCGGCGAGCCCGGACGCCGGCTCCGCGCCGAAGCCGCGGCCCTGGCGCGCGCCGCCTTCCGGCACTCAGCCGGCTGAGTGCACGCTGATCAGCTCGGCGACGCGCTGCGGGTTCTGCGCCATCAGGGCGTGGCCGCAGCCCTCGAAGAGCTCGACGTGGGCGCCCGGCCAGCGCGCCTGCAGCGCCATCGCGTTGGCGGCCGGGATGACGGCGTCCTCGGTCCCGTGCAGAACCAGAACTGGAAGGTCATCCCCCGGACGGTCGGCGGACCGATGCCCGCCCGCGACCCGCTCGTCCCGGTGCCACGCCGCCATCGCCGCCTCCTGAGCCCGCAGCGCCGCCGGCGAGAGCTGCTCACGCGCCGCCGCGACGACCTCGCCGAACTGGCGATCGATCTCGGCCGCCAGCGGCGGCGGGAACAAGAGCGCGATCAGCCGCGAGGCCTGCTCGCGCGGGGTGCCCGAATGGTCGGTGAGGCGCTCCCAGACCTCGGCCGCAGCCGGCACCGCCGCGGCGCCGCCCGGGTCGGTGTCGAGCAGCGCCAAGGTCGCCACCCGCTGCGGCGCCCGCCGCGCCAGCTCCTGGGCGACGAAGCCGCCCATCGACCAGCCGACGACCGGCAGCCGCTCGATCCCCTCGGCGTCGAGCAGGCGTTCCATGTCGGCGGCCATCAGCTCGACCGTCAGCTCCTCCTCGCCCAGCGGGGCGGCGCCCATGCCGCGGTTGTCGGGGCTGATCACCCGGTGCGAACGACCGAGCTCGGCGAGGAAGCCGGGGTCCCAATCGGCGCCGGTGGCGGCGTAGCCGTTGATCAGCAGCAGCGGCGGCAGCACGACCGCGATTCTGCCAGGAGATCGGCGGCAACCGTCGAATCAGCCGCGCGTCGCGCGCTCAGCGCTCGATCCGTCCTTCATCGCCGACCTCGATCCCCTTCGAGCCGAAGTCTTCGGCTGAGAGTTCGGCGATCAGGGAGGCGGCGCGTTCTTCGGGGTCGGGGACCGGCTGACCCGCTTCGATCAGGCTGACCGAGGCAATCCGGCCGGCGCGAAAGCTGCCGTCGGCGGCCATCGTCACGTGCAGGACAGCGCTCTCGCCAAGCACCCCTTCGAGCGTAAAGTTGTGGTATCCGGAGAAGTTGCCGAGGCTGTAGGCGATCAGCCGGTGCCGGTAGATCTCCATCCCCCGCAGGACGTGCGGACCGGAGCCGAGCACGAGGTCGGCGCCGGCCTCGACCGCCATGTGGGCGAATTCCTCGGGGTTGCCGCGGTCCTCGCCGAGGTAGATCTCCTCTTCGCCGGTCACGTGCAGGGCGTCGGAGCCCTCGGCCCCGGCGTGGATCGCGACGACGACGATGTCCGCCTGCTGGCGCGCAGCCCGAATCAACGCCCGCGCAGGTTCCAGGTCGGTGAGCGAGTTCGTGTAGTCGTAGGAGGCGAAGCCGAGGAAAGCGACCTTGCGGCCGGCCGCATCGACGAAGGTCGCCTCTTCCGGCAGGCCGGTCGGCTCGATGCCGGCGCCGCGCAGCGCTTCGATCGTCTCCGCCTGCCCCGCTTCGCCGAAGTCGTAGGAGTGGTTGTTGGCGAGGTTCATCACCGTAAAGCCGGCGTCGGCGAAGTACTTGGCGTACTCGGGCGGCGCCCGGAAGGCGAAGCAGGTCCCCGGTTCGGCGCCGCCGCACTTGACGTCTTCGGAGACGTCGGTGAGCGTGCCCTCGAGGTTGCCGAAGACGACATCGCCCTTCAGCTCGCCCTTGATCGGATCGAGGTAGGTGGCGGGTTCGGGCGGCAGCGTCGGCGTGATCCCCATCGCGGTGTCACCGACGGCGGCGAGCGTGACGACGTCGGCCGAGCCACCGCCGGAGCCCTCGCCCCCGTCGCCGTTCTTCTGGCCTCCGTCCTCATGGTGGGCCTTGTGCTTGCCGCCGTTGTGCATACCGCCTTCGCCCGGCGGGTTGCGGACGGTGCCATCGAAGCAACCGCAGAGCAGGAGCGCCGCCAGCAGCGCCGGAACGATCGCGGCCAGCATCCCCGGCACGCTTGGACGCGGCACCTCACACCTCCAGCATCAAGGTGACCGGGCCGTCGTTGATCAGCGCCACCCCCATGCAGGCGCCGAAGACGCCCTTGGCCGCATCGAGCCGTTCGCAGAAGCGGTCGTAAAGCGGCTCGGCGTCCTCCGGCCGGGCGGCGCCGGTGTAACTGGGGCGGTTGCCGCGGCGGGCGTCGCCGTAGAGCGTAAACTGACTGACGCAGAGCACCTGGCGCTCACCCAGCGGCTCGTTCATCCGCCCCTCGGCGTCATCGAAGATTCGCAACGCCCGCACCTTGTCGGCGAGCCGGTCCGCCTGCTCCTCACCGTCGCCGACCCCGACGCCGAGCAGAACCAGCATCCCCGGCCCGATCTGGGCGACGCGCTCACCCTCGACGTCAACCGCCGCCTGGCTGACCCGTTGGACCAGAGCCCGCATCGCCGCCGAGTCTAGGCAGGGACCCGGTCAGCGCAGGCGGGCGGCGGCAGCAAGAACCTGTGCGCGCCGGTCCGCCCGGTGATGGCGGTGGTGCTTCTTCTTGCGCGGCTTCACGCACTTGTGGACGCCCTTCACCGTTTTCTTGCGAAAGCCTTTGTGGCAGTGCTTGCTCACGACCTTTTTCGCCGGTGGAGCGATGACCGGGGGCGGAAGCACCGGCGCCGCCGAGACCGGTCGCGAACTGCCTTTTTTCAGCAGGGCAGCGTTGACGCCGAGGTTGGTAGCGCCCCCGGTGACGGTGATCGGGCTCGCCGCCCCAAAGGTGGTGGCGCCGCTGAAGAACTGGAACGGGTACAGGGGGTTGTAGGGGAAGAAGCCGACCACGTAGTCGCCCGGCGGCAGCCTTCGCAGCGTGTAGCTGCCCGCTGGGTCGGTTTCGCCACAGCGTTCGAATTCGGGCGGGTCCAGTTCGAAGGCGCAGACTTCGACTTCGTCCAGGCCCACGTGGGTGACCACATCGGTGACCGCACCAGAGATGGCGCCGCCGAGTTCCATTTCGGCGTCGATCCCGGCCGTGACGCCGTTGGCGGTGACCGTGACGGCTTCGGCTTCTTCGAATTCCGGCTTGTTGTGAAAGTACTGAGTCAGGTAGTTCAGGCTCGGCGTCCAGAACATGACCACGTATTCGCCGGGCGGGACACCGACGATCGTGTAGTCGCCGTTGCCGTCGGTAACCGCTTCGCCGCCGAAGCGTTCGGGTTCGATGCCGAAGGCGATGACTTCCGCGCCTTCGATCGGCTGACCTCCGGGACCTTTGGCGGCCACGTGCCCTCGATTTCACCGCCCGGTTCGAGCGCGGCGTCAGCGGTGGCGCTGCCACCGGAGGTGACCGTCACGGTGTCGGGTTCTTCTTCGAAGGACTTGCCGTCGAACCACTGGCCCTGATAGTTGAGTTCTGCGGGCCAGAATTCGACGATGTATTCGCCGGGGCTGAGGCCGGTGATTTCGTAGCGGCCGTCGATGTCGGTCGTGCTACAGCCGAAGTCTTCGCCGCTTTCATCCATCTGGTACGCGCAGACTTCGACCCCTTCGATGCCGTTACTGGTGACCGAATCGGTCACTTCGCCGGCGATCGAGCCATCGGCGGCGAGGGCGCCGGCCGGCGCGGCGAGCATGGCGGCGACGCAGGCAAGCACCGCGATCACCACGGCCCGCGCTCCAAACCTCCCCCGCCTAGAAAGTCCCTGAGAACTCAAGGCCGGGAACGATATCCGGCTCAGAGGACTGGCGTGTCGGCTTCCAGGGCCTCGATCAGCGAGGCCGCGTCGTAGGCGCCGCTGTGGCGCAGGCCGTTGGTGAAGAAGGTCGGGGTGCCGGTGGCACCGCTGGCCATCGCCGAGGCGAGGTCGCGGGCGATCCGCTCGCCGTAGGTCTCGGCGTCGATCTCGGCCGCGAGGCGTTCGGCGTCGAGATCGAGGTCGCGGGCGACGGCGATCACCGTCTCCCGCGAGAGCCGGGGCTGGGCCGCGAAGAGGGCGTCGTGGTACTCCCAGAACTTGCCCTGCGCGCCGGCCGCCTCGCTGGCCTGTGCCGCCAGCGGCGCCAGCGGGTGCTTCTCGGGGATCGGCAGGTGGCGGAAGGCGAAAGTGAGGCGATCGCCGAGCCGGTCGCGCACCCGCCGCAGGATCGATTGGGCGCCGAGGCAGAAGGGGCACTGGAAGTCCCCGAACATGACCAGCTCCAGCTCCGCGCCGCGCTCGCCGCGGACGTGGTCGATCTCTTCGAGCGGGGGTGAGAGGCGTTCGTCCACGGAACGCGATGTTATGTGCTCGTGCACGATGTCGAGTCGATCATCGTTCTGCTGCTGGCGGCGGCTCTTTTCGTACGTCTCGCCGACCTGGTCAAAATCCCGGCGCCGATCGTCCTCGTCGTCGGCGGCCTCCTGATCGCCCTCGTCCCGGGCCTGCCCGACGTAGAGCTCGACCCCGACCTCGTCTTCCTCGTCTTCCTGCCGCCGATCGTCTTCTCCGCTGCCTGGCGCACCTCGCCGCTGGAGCTGAAGGCACTGTGGCAGCCGCTGGCAGCGCTCTCGGTCGGCCTCGTCTTCCTCACCGCCGCGGTCGTCGCGGTCGTCGCCCACGAGCTGGTCCCCGGGCTCGACTGGGCCGAGGCGGCGGTCCTCGGCGCCGTCCTCGCCCCCACCGACGCCGTCGCCGCGACCTCGATCTTCCGCCGCCTCGGGGCGCCGGAACGGGTGCGGCTGCTGGTCAGCGGCGAGTCGATGATCAACGACGCCACCGCCCTCGTCCTCTACCGGATCGCGATCGGGGTCGCAGTCGGCGGCAGCTTCAGCTTCGGCGACGCGGCGCTCGAATACATCGGCGTCTCCGCCGGCGGCATCGCCGTCGGCCTCGCCGTCGGCGTCATCGTCGACCGCGTCGCCCGCAGCCAGGCGGACGTCTCGCTGACGATCTTCGTCTCCGTCCTCGGCGCCTACGGCGCCTACGTCGGCGCCGAGCAGCTGCACGTCTCCGGGATCCTGGCCGCGGTCGCGACCGGCCTCTACGGCGGCTACCGGGCCCCGCGCTCCCAGGACGCCGACACCCGCCTGACCGCGATCGCCTTCTGGAACGTCTTCATCTTCGGCCTCGAGACGACGCTCTTCGTCCTCCTCGGCCTGCAACTGCCCGGGGTCGTCGAAACCCTCAACGAGTCCTCGTCGGGGATCACCGACCTGCTCTGGCCCGTGGTCGCGATCACCCTCGCCTCGGTCGGCGTCCGCCTCGCCTTCGTCTTCGCGATCGGCTCCGCCGCCGGCGAAAGCTTCGGCCAGCGCTTCGCGGTCGGCTGGAGCGGGATGCGCGGCGCCGTCTCGCTTGCCGCGGCGCTGGCGGTCCCGCTCTCGGTCGACGGCCGGCCGCAGATCATCTTCCTCACCTTCGCCCTGATCCTCGTCACCCTAGTTGGCCAGGGGCTCTCGCTGCCGTTCATCGTCAAGGCCCTGAAGCTGGAGGAGCCGCGGCGCTGGAGCGACGAAGAGGCGGTGGCGCGGATGGAGGCGGCGCAGTCGGCGCTCGACCGGATCGACGAGATGGAGTCCGAGGAGCGCGCCTCGGAGATGCAGCTGCAGCGCCTGCGCGACCTCTACCGCAGCCGCTTCCGGATGTGCCAGGCGGTGCTCGGCGGCGAGGACCCCGACACCGCCGCCCGCGAGCAGCGAATCGTCGACTACGGCGAGCTGCGGCGCGAGCTGATCGGGATCGAGCGCGAGGAACTGCTCAACCTGCGCGGCGTCGGCCGCCTCCGCAACGTGACGATGCGCCAGATCGAACGCGACCTCGATCTGGAGGAGGCCCGGATCCGGACCTAAGCGAGGAACTCGCGGGCACGGGCGGTGACGAGGTCCGGCATCTCGTCGGCGATGAAGTGGCCGCAGCCGTCGACCAGCTCCAGCTCCATCGCCTCGGCGTGGCGCTCGTAGCCGGCGAGCAGGTCCGAGTTGAGCGCTTTGTCGCCGGTCCCGAAGACCATCTTGGTCGGGACCTGGAGGCGGGCGTGGGCGTAGCGGCCGCGCATGATCGCGGGCGCCTCGCGCAGGTTGAAGACCCGGTACATCTGCACCGCCGCCATCGCCCGCGCTGGCTCGACGAAGCGATCGGAGAAGATCCGCAGCGTCTCCGCGTCCCAGCCCTCGCGCCGAACGGAGGCGCCCACCAGGACTTTCGGCACGAATTTGCCGCCGTGGTGCAGCCGATAACCGACAACCGGGCTGAGAATCACCCACTGGTACCAGAAGCGCCAGAGCTGCGGCGCCATCGCCCGGGCACTGGTCCAGGGCGGCAGGATGTTGAGGGCCAGGTAGCGCTCGAAGCGCTCCGGCGCCCGCAGGCAGAGCAGGAACCCGATCCAGCCGCCCCAGTCGTGGCCGACCAGCTTTACCCGCTCGAGGCCGAGCTCGTCGAGGACGGCGAGAACATCGCTCGCCAGATCCTCCTTCTCGTAGCCGCCCTTCGTCGCCTCCGACCAGCCGAAGCCGCGCTGGTCGAGCGCGATCACCCGGTGGCGGTCGGCGAGCGCCGGCATCAGGTGGCGCCACTCGTACCAGTGCTGGGGCCAACCGTGGAGGCAGAGGACGACATCGTCGCCCGACCCCGCTTCGGCAACGTGGAACTCAATGCCGCGCGCCCGCACGGTGCGATGGGTGACGCCGTCGATGTGTGGGGGTTCAGGGCTCATCTTGACCACGGGCGCGGCGACCGGCTGCGCGCCGGGGTCGCGCCGGTCACCCGCCCCCTCTTCCGCTCAGTGCAGCGCGGCCGCAGCCGCCTGGCGGAAGCTTTCCAGCATCTCCCCCATCGTGTTGACGTCGCACGCGACCATTTCCGGCCACGGCTTGTCCGGGTGCTCCGAAAGCGTCTTCAGCCCGTTGCCGCTGATCACCGCGACGACGGTGTCGTCGCGACCGAGCTTGCCCTCAGCCGCGAGCCGAGCGGTGGCGGCGATCGTGGTGCCGCCGGCAGGCTCGGTGAGGATCCCCTCGGTCGCCCCCAGCAGATCGATCGCCTCGAAGATCTCGGCGTCGGAGGGGCCCGCGCCCGAGCCGCCGCGAGTGCGGACGGCGTCGAGAACCAGGTTGCCGTCGCCCGGAGCGCCGATCGCCAGCGAGTGGGCCGCGGTCTCCGGCGTCTGCGGCTCGAGCTCGCCGCCCTCGCGGATCGCGGTCACGATCGGCGAGCAACCACCGGCCTGGGCGATATTGAGCTTCGTGTGCGCGGTCTCCGCCAAGCCAACGATTTCGAGCTCGTTCAGCCCCTTGTGGATGCGCGAGGAGAGGGTGCCGCCGGCGGCCGGTATCACCCAGTGGTCGGGCGACTGCCAGCCGAGCTGCTCGACGACCTCGAAGGCCATCGTCTTCGCCCCCTCGGCGTAGAACGGCCGCAGCGTGATGTTGGCGAACTCGATCCCGCTGGCGAGGGAGAGCTCACGGCAGGCGCGGTTCGCCTGGTCGTAATTGGCGTCGAGCTGACAGACCCGGGCGCCGAGCGCACGGCAGGCCTTCGCCTTCCCCTTCTCCATGTTGCCCGGGTAGAAGATGTAGGCGCTGGCACCGGCCTTGGCCGCAAGCGCGGCGACGGCGGTGCCGACGTTGCCGGTCGAGACGCAGCCGACCTCGTCCTTGCCGAGCTCCAGCATGCGGGCGATCGCCTGGCTGACGACCCGGTCCTTGTAGGAGAGAGTCGGCCGGTTGGTCGAGTCGTCCTTGAGGTAGAGGTTGTCGAGGCCGATCTCGGCGCCGAGCCGATCGGCCCGGATCAGCGGCGTCTGGCCGGCGAACTGGCCGACCCGGTCCTGGGCGCTCTGCAGTGTGATCGGCAGCAGCTCCTCGAAGCGCCAAATGTTCTGCGGCCGGTCCTCGAGACCGCGCCCCTGGATCAGCTCCTTGGCGCGCTCGTAGTCGTAATCGATGTCAAGCCCTTCGCCGCAGGCCGGACACTTGAAAATGGTGTCCATCAGCGGCGTCCGGTACCCACAGTCGCGGCAAACGAGTTCGGTGGCGCAGGAGCTGGTCCGTGGCCCCTCGGGCCCTCCCAGATGCGATGCAGCTGCGTCGCTCATAACTCCTCCTTTGCCGCCGAAGCGCAGGCCTTGCCAGCGCTGCTCACTCCGAGCGCTCTTCCAATATTCGCGTGGGTATAACACATGGTGTAGTGGCGCTCAATACTTTCTGTGTAAATATTCGGGGAACCGGCGCCGAAGTTCCCTTCGAGAAGGTAGCGGAACCGACGGCCCGTGTCGCGATCAGGGAAACCTACTGTCTGTAGAGTTCTTGTCGTCAGCCTCGAAGAATCCGCGACGTGAGTCCCCAAGAGCGCTTCGCCGCCAACCTCCGCAAGGCCCGAACCAAGGTAGGGATCTCTCAGGAAGAGCTGGGTGACCGTTGCGATCTGCACCGGACCGAGATCTCTCTCCTGGAGCGGGCCGGACGCGAGCCGCGCCTGGCGACGATCGTCAAGCTGGCCGGCGCGCTCGGTTCCAGCCCGGCTGAGCTCTGTGACGGCATCGCCTGGCTGCCTCAGCAGGAGCGCTTCGACGTTAAACAGCCGCCGCGTTAGAAGTTCCGGGCGACGATGAAGTGAGGCGGGGCGGCGCCGGCATCTATCGGCCGGCGCGGCCCAGGATCCCTGTCATGACGATTAGATCCTGGCTCGAGACTGGTCCTCCTTTGCCACCCCAAGGGGTTTCCCAGTCTGAGAGCCCCACCCACTCCACCGGATTGATCGCCCGGCACGCGCATTCATAACACAAGGTCGTGTATCAATCAAGGCCCTTTGCTCAATCGACGGACTTATGGGCACTGGAATGTTGTCTGTTCAGCGAGGAGGGCGTCAACTGGCGGCAGCGCCGCTCTCGAAGGCGACCGGAATCGTCGCCGAGTCCGGCCAGGACTCAAACAACTCGCGCGCGTCCTCCCGGCCGGAGGCGAGCAGCAGCTCCTCGGCGATGTGCGGTGCGAACGGCGCCAGCGCCTGCAGGAGCAGGACCAAGGCGGCGACCTGGGCCTCAGCGTCGGCGCGGTCGAGCTGCTCGCGCCGCTTGATCACCCGCTTCTCGAAGTCCTGGATCCGCTCCAGGAGCCGGGTGATGTTGCGGATCGACTTGTGCAGCTGCAGCTCGGCGGTGTCCTCGGTGATCCGCTCGAGCCCGTTCTCGCACCATTTCCGCAGCCGGTCGCGCATGTGCTCGGTGTCGGCGGCGGCCTCGGGGTCGTGCGCGATGCCGTCGAGCGCCGCGAAGCGGTCCTGGCAGTAGGTCCAGAGGTTGCGCAGGAAGCGGTTGGCGAAGCGGACGGCGCCGTCGGACCAGTTCAAGGTCTTCGCCGGACCGGCGGCGTAGAGGACGGCAAGCCGGATCGTGTCGGCGCCGTACTGGGCGACCAGCTCGTCGGGGTCGACGACGTTGCCGAGGTGCTTGCTCATCTTGCGTCCGTCGGCGATCACCATCTCGTGGAAGAGACAACCGGCGAACGGCTCGCCCGCGGCCATGAAGGCGAACTCGCCGTGGTCGCGCAGCGCCTTGGTCACGATCCGCTGGTCGAAGACGAAGCCGCCGGAGTCGCCGCCGGCGACCAGCCGCTCGGCCGGCAGCCAGTGCTGGAGCTCGGGGTGGGTGAACATCTGCTCAGCGCGGTCGGCGGGCGGCACCGCCGCCGGGACCCAGAGGAAGAGGGCGTCGAAGTGGCAGTCGAGGGTGTCGGTCTCGCGCTTGGCGCCGGCGCCGCATTTGGGGCACTCGACGTCGACGAAGTCAGGGCGCTCGGCCAGCGGGTTGCCCTCGGCGCGCGGCATCAGGTCACGGGGAAGGACCACCGGGAGGTCGGCCTCGGGAACCGGGACGGCGCCGCACTGCTCGCAGTGGATGACCGGGATCGGCGTTCCCCAGGCGCGCTGGCGTGAGATCGAGAAGTCGTTGGCCCGGTAGCGCTTGGCCTCGCGGGCGCCCTCCGGCAGCGGCGGCGCGCTCGGCGCGTCTCCGGGGGTCGCGCCGTTCTCGACGGCGCCCTCCCCCCCGTCCTCGTCCGGCTCGCCTCCCCGCACCCGCTCGACGCGGGCGGCGAGCTCGCGGTCGGCCTCGTCGATGGCCGGGATGCCGAGCGCCGCGGTCGGGCCGAAGCGGGCGTCGACCAGCGGTGAAACCAGGACCGGCAGCTCAGAGCCGTCGAGCCCGGTCAGGGTCGAGCCGGTGTCGACGACCGGCACCGAGCGCGCGTCGCGGGCGCTCCGCTCCCAGCCGCCGGAGCGCATCTGCTCGAGCTCCGCGCGGGCGGAGTCGGAGCTCGCCCAGGCGTCGATCTCGGGATGGCGCGGCGAGAGCAGGACGAAGGTGGCGCGGTCAAGGGCGCCGCGGTGGGGGCTGAAGACGCTCAGCGTGCCGGCGTTGCCCTTGAGCTCGAGCTCGACGCCCTCGCTGCGGCCGAGGATGTAGCGCTGGGTGGCGAGCGCGAGGTCGTCCCAGTTCTCGAGTTTCCCGGTGTTGGCGTCGTTCTCCTCGAGGTAGGGCGTGATCTTCAGGAACCAGGTCGGGCGCCGGATCAGCCGCACCTCGTTGTGGCAGCGCCAGCAGGTGCCGCCCTCCTCGACCTGGATCGAGGCGAGGGTCGTCTGGCAGGTGTCGCACCAGTCGACGGTGGCGTCGTCGCGGTAGATCAGCCCCATCTCCAGCAGGGTCAGGAACAGCCACTGGGTCCAGCGGTACTGGCCCTCGTCGGAGCTGTAGAAGACGCGGTCGTAGTCGAAGCTGTAGCCGAGCCGCTTCATCTGATCGAGCATCCGGTCGCCGCACTGGCGGACCCAGTCGGCGGGCAGGACCTGGCGCTCGATCGCCGCCAGCTCGGCCGGCAGGCCGAAAGCATCGAAGCCGAAGCCAAGCAGGACCGCGTCGCCGCGGGCGCGGTGGTAACGGGCGTAGGCGTCACCGATCGTGTAGTCGCGGACGTGGCCCATGTGCAGGTTGCCCGAGGTGAACGGGCTCGAGGCCTTGACGTAGACCGGCAACTGCCCGGGCTCGGGCGGGGGCGGCGCGTCGAAATCCCCGCGCTCGGCCCAAGCCGCCTGGCGCGCAGGCTCGATCACGGCCGCGTCGTAATTCGGCTTCTGACTCATAGATTCAAGGCTACTGAGCGGGTCGAGGGCCAAGCAGTTCAAGGACGCAGGGAGCGCCGTGTGCTCTGCACACAAGCGACCGAGGACGCCGAAATGCGCCGGCCATCGGCCCGCTCAGGCAAACGTCCACAACTTGTTTCCGAGGAAGTTGAAGGGCATGGCGACGGCGACGGCGATCGCCTGGGCGGTGAGGTCGCCGACGTGGCCGCTGCCGACCAGGACCTCGAGCACGGCGAGGTTGAGGCCGAGTGCGGCGAGGCTGACGGCGAAGAAGCGGGCCGCCTGGAAGTGGGCCGGGCCCTCACCGGGGCCGAAGGTCCAGTACCGGTTCCAGAGGAAGTTGCTGGTGACGGCGACGCAGAAAGCGCCGACGGCGGCGACCAGGTGGTGAACGTCCAGGGAACCGGAGAGCAGGGCGAAGACGGCGAGGTTGATGACGTAGCCGGAGGCGCCGACGAGGCCGAATTTGAGCAGTTGCAGCCAGGTCGCCGGCTGGCGCGCGGCGGCGCCGATCCGGTACGCAAGTTCCGCTGCCCCACTCATCCGAGGTCGGCAGGTTATCGCCGCCGGCGGTTGCCGGTGCCACCCTTCGGCGTAGTCTTCCCGCTCCGATGAGGGTGAACAAGGCAATCGTCGCCGCATTGATCCTGACCGGCGCCGCCATGGCGCTGGCGCTGATCTTCGGCGGCAAGTCAGGGTCGACGGCGAAGGCGGATGAAGGCGACGCCGTCCCCGGCGAGCCCGCCGTCGAATTCATCTCCCCCCGCAACGGCGCCCGCCAAAGCAGCCATGCGGTCGTGGTCAAGGTCGTTATCGAAAACTTCCAACTCGCCCCGCGCCAGTTCGGCCGCGAACCTCAGCTCGGCGAGGGCCACCTCCGCTTCAGCCTCAACCGAGTCCCCGACTGCGTCGATCCGGTCAAGCTCCAGCACGCGATCGACAGCCCGCTCGGCAAAGGCCGCCTCAAGGGCGCCTCCTTCGACTTCCCCCAGTACTCCGGCCCCAACGGTGTCCTCGCCGAGGAGATCGGCAGCGACGGCAGCTACTCCCCCGCAACCCGGCCGGAGATCTATTACCACGACCTCGACCCCGGCTTCTACCGCCTGATCGTCAGCCTCGCCCAGAACAGCGGCGCCACCACCCCCTTCCACGACGTCACCACCTTCCAGATCCTCCCCCGCCCCGGCCACGGCCCGAAACCGTGCCCGAAGGGCAAAGTCCCCAGCGCCAAGGCCGCTGCCAGCCTGCGCTAGCCGATCGCATTACTTCACTTTGTATAGTGAGTAACAATGCGTACTTATCGGCGTTTGCTGGGGTTCTTGCGGCCGTACCGGCTGCAGCTGTGGGGATCTCTGGTGTTCGCCTGGGCGGCAATGGGGATGACGGTGTTGATCCCGTGGCTGGTCGGGCAGGCCATCAACGCGATCAAGGACACCGAAAAGGCAGACCTGCTGCCGCTGGCGCTGGCGATCATCGGCGCCAGCATCCTGCGGTTGGGGCTGACGGTGGTGCGGCGGCTGGTGGCGGGGAAGGTCTCGCTGGGTGTCGAATTCGACCTGCGCCAGAAGTTCTACGCGCATCTGCAACAGCTCGACCTCGGCTTCTTCGACAGCCAGCAGACCGGCCAGCTGATGTCGCGGGCGACGGTCGACCTCTCGGCGATCCGCTTCTTCCTCGGCTACGGCCTGATCTTCATCACCCAAAGCCTGCTGACGATCGTCCTCGCCAGCGCCGTGATGTTCGCGATCAACCCCCTGCTGGCGCTGATCGCGCTGATCCCGGCGCCGCTCGTCGTCTACACGGCATCGCGCTATAACCGCGTCTCCCGCCCCGCCCAGCAGGAGGTCCAGCAGCGGGTCGCAGAGCTGACGGCGGAGGCCGAGGAGAACGTCTCCGGGATCCGCATCGTCAAGGCCTTTGCCCGTGAGGAACACCAGCTCCACCGCTTCCAGCGCGCGGTCGCGCGGGTCTTCGACCAGAGCATCTACTCGACCAAGCTGCAGGCCTTCTTCTCACCGCTGATCGGCCTCCTGCCCCAAATCGGGATCGCCCTGGTGCTGCTGATCGGCGGCCGGCTGGTGATCGAAAACCAGCTCAGCCTCGGCAACTTCGTCGCCTTCTACACCTACGTGTGGATGCTCGCCGGCCCGACCCGAGCCCTCGGCGTCGCGATGGGAATGGCCCAGCGGGCGATTGCATCCGGCAACCGCATGTTCGAGATCATCGACCGCGAGCCGGCGATCCAGAGCCCCCCTGGCGCCCCGCCTCTGCCGGCCGGGGGCGGCGCGGTCTCGCTGCGCGGCGTAACCCTTCGTTACACGGACTCGAGCACCGCCCTCAGCGACGTCGACCTCGAGATCGAGGCGGGCAAGGTCGTCGCCCTCGTCGGTCCCTCCGGGGCCGGCAAGACCAGCCTGGTCGGGTTGATCGCCCGCCTTTACGACCCGAGCGAGGGCACGGTCGCGGTCGACGGCGCCGACGTGCGGGAGATCGACGTCGGCTCGCTGCGCTCGGAGATCGCCTTCGTCGCCGACGACAGCTTCCTCTTCACCGCTTCGGTGGCCGAGAACATCGCCTACGCCCGGGCCGACGCCTCGATCGAGGAAATCGAAGCGGCCGCCCGGCGGGCGCAAGCGGACGGCTTCATCCGCGATCTTCCGAACGGCTATGAGACGCGGGTGGGCGAGCGCGGCCTCACCCTCTCCGGCGGTCAACGCCAGCGGGTCGCGATCGCGCGAGCGCTGCTGGCCGACCCCCGGATCCTGATCCTCGACGACGCCACCTCGTCGGTCGACGCCACCACCGAGGCGGGGATCAAGAGCGGCCTGCAGGAGGCGATGACGGGACGGACGACGTTCATCATCGCCCACCGCCTCTCGACCGTCGCCCTCGCCGACGAGATCGTCGTCCTCGACGGCGGCCGCATCGTCGACCGCGGCACCCACGAGGAGCTGATGGAAGGCTGCGGCTTCTACCGCGAGATCGCCGAGCACGGCCTCGCCGACTCGGTCTTCCTCCAGCACGACCTCGAGGAACGCGAGGAGATGGCGCGCCTATGAGCAGCGAGCGCCCCCGCACCGACCCGGCGCCGAGCGAGAGCCGGCTGGCGAACATCGCCTTCCTCTTCCGCTCCCTCTGGCGGCTCGTGCGTGGCCAGGATCAGCGCGGCCGCAAGGTGCGCTGGATGATCGGGCTGCTGCGGCCATACCGCGGTCGCCTGGCGTTGATGTTCGGCGCCCTCCTGGTCGAGACCGCGGCCGGCCTGGCGCCGCCATACCTGGCAGGGAGGGCGATCGACGCCGGGATCGAAACGGGCGACCTCAGCGCCCTCGACTGGACCGTCGCCGCCTTCGTCGTCACCGCGATCATCTACGCCGTCGCCACCTACGCCGAGACCTACATGGTCGGCTGGGTCGGGACGCGGGCGCTGCAGGACATGCGCGAGCGGCTCTTCTCCCACATCCAGGCGATGTCGATCGGCTTCTTCACCCGCAAAAGCCCCGGCGTCCTGATCTCGCGCATGACCAACGACGTCGAAGCGCTCAACCAGCTCGTCACCAGCGGCGTCGTCACGATCTTCAACAGCAGCCTGACCCTGGTCGGGGTCGTCGTCATCCTGCTCGTGCTCGACGTCCAGCTGGCGCTGATCACCTTCCTCACCTTCCCGCTGCTGCTGATCGCCAGCCTCGTCTTCCGGATCGCCTCCGCCGGCACCTTCCGGGCAACGCGGGAGCGGATCGCCGCCGTCACCGCCTACCTGCAGGAGAGCCTCAGCGGCGTCCGCGTCGTCCGCAGCTTCGGCCAGGAGCCGCGCCACGTCGACGAGATGACCGAGCTGAACGAGGCCAACCGCGAGGTCAACATGAGAAGCGTCTACCTCAACGCCTCCTACTTCCCGGCGGTCGAACTGCTGGCCGCACTAGGGACCGCGGTGATCCTTCTCTACGGAGGTAGCCAGGCAATCGACGGCGCGATCCAGATCGGCGTCATCGTCGCCTTCGTCGGCTACCTGACGAAATTCTTCGAACCGATCCAGGAATTGAGCCAGCTCTACACGACCTACCAACAGGGGATGGCGGCACTCGACAAGATTTTCGACCTGCTCGACACCGAACCGGACATGGTCGACGCCCCCGACGCGATCGATCCCGGCAGGCTGAAGGGCGAGATCGAGATGGACGGGGTCTGGTTCTCCTACAGCGAAGAGCCCGAGCCCCCGGACGAGACCTGGGCGATGCGCGGAATCGACCTGCACGTGCCGCCGGGGCAGACGCTGGCCCTGGTCGGCGCCACCGGCGCCGGCAAGTCGACCTTCGCGAAGCTGGTCGCCCGCTTCTACGACCCGCAGAAAGGCCGGGTCCTGGTCGACGGGCACGACCTGCGCGGGGTCCAGCAGCAAGCGCTGCGACGCCAGCTCGGGATCGTCCCCCAGGAGGGCTTCCTCTTTTCCGGCAGCGTTCGCGAGAACGTCGCCTTCGGCCGGCCCGAGGCGGAGCTGGAGGAGATCGAGGCGGCGCTGCGCGCGGTCGGCGCCGCCGAGTTCGTCGCCGCCCTGCCGGAGGGGATCGAGACCGAGGTCGGCGAGCGCGGCGTTCAGCTCTCCGCCGGCCAACGGCAGCTGATCGCCTTCGCCCGGGCGCTGCTGGCCGAGCCGCGGATCCTGATCCTCGACGAGGCAACCTCCAACGTCGACGTCCGGACTGAGAAAACGATCGAGAAAGGGCTCGAGCGCCTGCTCCAGGGCCGCACCGCGATCGTCATCGCCCACCGCCTCTCGACGATCCGCCGCGCCGGCAAGATCGTCGTCCTCGAAGGGGGCAAGATCGCCGAGCAAGGGACGCATGAGGAACTGATCGCGGCGGGCGGGGTTTACGCCCGTCTCTATGGAGCGTGGTCTGAGTCCTCGGCGGCTTAGCGGTGCGTACTTCTCGCTAGGGATCAGGGTTTTGGGGAGGGTCGGGTGGCCCTCTACCTTCGCTGGGATTTCTGCCTCTGAGTGCGCCGTCTCTCGCCGAGCGCTCCGCTGGGCGTGGCTGTCATTTCGCTCGCTATCCGGACGAAATGACAGCCGCGTTAGTGGTTAGGGGAGCTTCCAAGGGACTGAAGCTCAGCTCAAGGCCCGTGAGCTTCGGGCTCACGAAAGCTGCCGACCCCGGGAGGCTCGGAGGAATCCTGTTGGGAGGGGTCGGGTGACCCTCCGAATGAAGCTCACGGGCAAGCGGTAGCGCCTCAGGAGCGCGATCGGCTGCGGAACGGCTTCAGGCGGAGGGTCACCCAC